>NZ_JBIVXW010000096.1:0-29048 GCF_044769405.1 Streptomyces sp. NPDC090442 | reverse complement strand
TTGGAACTCGCCGCCGAACTCGCCCGCCGGGGCCGCGCCATCGAAGCGATCCAGATCGGGATCACCGCGATCGACGCAGCCACCTACGACGAACTGCCCGCGATCCGCCACTGGCTCAACACCCACCCAGGCCCGTTCACCCGCCGGGAGGGCTGAGCCGATGCCCCGTTTCGAAGCGACTGAACTCCTGGAATGGGCGCGGCTGTTCGTCGAGGGCAACCGTCTGGACCTGGCGCGGCTGTGCGTCGAGGAGGCGGCCAAGCGCACCAAGGACCCTCGTGAGGTTGCCCGAATCCGTGACGAATGGCTGGGCCCCAACCATCGGGCGGGGGCCTGAGCTGATGTCGCGTCCGAACCGCTTCTACGACGTGATCCGCATCGGCCCCGTCCAGGTCGGCAGCCACCACGACGGCCGCGGACGCACCAAGCACACCGCCGCGTGCACCGCCCCCGGCTGCGGCTTCTCCGCCGACTACCGCGACCGCGCCGGCGCCGAACTCGCCGCCCGCACCCACCGCTGCAACCCCTGACCAGAAGGGACACCCACCATGCTCACCCCGAAGATCCCACCCCCGGACACCGCACAACCCTTCACCGTCCCGACCGCGGCCCCGCTCGTCCCCACCACGAACACCACGACCCCGGTCGAGCAGATTCCGGCTCACGCTCCGGCGCCGGTCGTCGCCCCGGTGGGGAAGCGGTCGGTTCAGCTCACGCCCGGTGGTGTGGTCGCCGTCGCCGCTGGGGGAACCGCGGCCGTGTTGATCGTCGGCGCGGTGCTGGTCTCCATGCTCCTGGCGACCGCCATCACCGCGGCCTCCGTCGCCGTCTGCGCGCTCGTCGTCCGCTCGCTCCTGGCCAACCAGAACACCAACCGCTGAAAGGAGCCCTGCTATGGGCCTGTTCAACCGCAAGAACACCGACTCCACCCCCGCCGACCCCGCGATGACGGAGAAGGGGCGTGAGTACGCCATCGCCAAGCGGCACGGCGACCGCAAGACCGCTAACCGTCTCATCCGCGAGATCGGCGACGGCTCCAGCACCAGCCAGGAGCGGGCCGCGTTCTGGCAAGGCGCCGACTCCTACGACAACATCCCGCCGGCCTACTCCAAGCGCCGCAACCGCCGCTAAACGGCCCCCGGGGCGGCCTCGGTCGCCAAACTTCCGCCGCCCCGGGCGCCAGCAACCCCTTCCAGACCCAACGACCCGAAAGGGACTGCTCATCATGCCTCAACGCGCCCAGAACACGCTCATCTGCCGCGGCTGCGACGACTTCGCCCGCGTCGCCATCACCACCGGCCAGCGCCACCGCGACGGAAGCCGCAAGACCGTCACCGTGACGTGCCCGCTCTGCAAGGGCACCGGCCGCACCATCCGCGCCACCGACCTGATCCACATCGGGAAGTGAGCGTCGTGGCTGACCTCACCCCGACGCCGGACCGCCCCGGCCTGCACGTCAGCAAACCCTCCCCCTCCGCCCCTGCCGAAGCCTCCGCCGTGTGCCACTGCGGCGCCCGCGCCACCGCCACCGGCGACGACCAAGTGCGCGCCCTGGTCGCCGGCTGGGACGCCCACCACGGCCCCGCCCACAACAAGAAGGGGCGCCAGTGACCACCATCGCTCGTAACGGCCTGCGTCTCCTGGACCTGTGTTGTGGTGCCGGAGGCATGTCGGTGGGTTACCACCAAGCCGGCTTCGATGTCGTTGGCGTCGACATCGCGCCTCAGCCGAACTACCCGTTCGAGTTCCACCAGGCCGACGCGCTCCGCTTTGTCCGCGAGCACGGCCACAAGTACGACCTCATCCACGGCTCATGGCCCTGCGAACGCTACGCCCGTGTCACCAAGTGGCGTGGGAACCCCGAGAAGCACCCGGACCTGCTCGCACCTGGCCGCGAGGCCATGCAGGCCACCGGTCGGCCCTGGGTCATCGAGAACGTGCCCGAGACCGCCTCGGCCGGTCTGCTGAGGCCGGACTACCTGCTGTGTGGCACGCAGCTGGGGCTTCCGCTCCGCCGACACCGCGTGTTCGAGACCTCCTGGCATGGCGGTGGTGACCTGGTCCCACCCTGCTGGCACCGCAGGAACCTGCTGGCCTTCGAGCACAAAGCCGAGCGGGCGTACGCCGACGCCATGGGCTGCACCTGGATGACAAGCCGCGAGGCCCGCAAGGCCGTACCCCCCGCCTACTCCCACTGGGTCGCCACCCAGTACCTGCACGTCGCAGCCCTGGAGACAGCCACATGACCGACACCGCCACCGCGGCGGGCCTGGACCCGACCACCCTGGGCGACCTGCTCAAGGTGGCCGGGTCCCCCGGCTTCGACCGCCTCACCGACCAGATCCGCCGCACAGGCGGCTGCTCCGACCCCATCCACCTAACCGGCACCACCGTCACCCGCGACGCCACCACCGGCCAGGTCCTCCACTCCTACAACACCGACGGGGAACCCGGGAGTCGGCTGCGCGTCGCCTGCGGCAACCGCCGCGCCTCCCGCTGCCCCTCCTGCGCCTGGACCTACGCCGGCGACACCTACCACCTCATCCGCGCCGGCCTCGTAGGCGACCCCACCAAAGGCACCCCCCACACCATCCGCGAACACCCCCGCGTCTTCGCCACGTTGACAGCCCCCTCCTTCGGGCCCGTCCACAACCGCCCCGGCAACAAACGCTGCCGCTGCGGCACCCAACACCCCGACAACGACCCCGCGTTGGGCACTCCGCTCGACCCGATCGCCTACGACTACGCCGGCGCAGTGCTGTGGAACAACCACGCCTCCGAACTGTGGCGCTACTTCACGATCTACCTCCGCCGCACCATCGCCCGCCTCGCCGGCCTCACCCAAAAGGAAGCCCACGCCCAATCCCGCGTCTCCTTCGGCAAGGTCGCCGAGTACCAAAAGCGCGGCGCGGTCCACTTCCACGCCGTCATCCGCTTCGACGGACCCATCGGCCCCGACACCCCACCCCCGGCCTGGGCCACCCACGCCCTGCTCACCAACGCCATCCGCGCCGCCGCGGCCCGCGTCCAAGTCGAAGTCCCCGCCGCCGGCGACCAACCCGCGCGAATCCTGCGCTGGGGCACGCAGTTAGACATCCAAGCCATCGGCGCCTTCGGCAACGGCGAAGACATCACCGAACAAGCCGTCGCCTCCTACGTCGCCAAGTACGCCACCAAAGCCGCTGAAACCACCGGCGCCACCGACGCCCCGATCCACTGCCGCACCTGCCAAGGAACCGGCCGCTCCCACCGCTACGCCGGACACAACGCCCTCCTGCGCAAGTGCGCCTCCTGCAACGGCACCGGACTGAGCGAAGACCTCACCGCCCTGTCCATCCCTGACCACACCCGGCGCCTCATGGCGGCCTGCCTGGACCTCACCGCGCTCTACCCCGACCGCAAGTTGGCGGCCTGGGCTCACATGCTCGGCTTCCGCGGCCACTTCTCCACCAAATCCCGCCGCTACTCCACCACCCTCGGTGCCCTCCGCCAGGTCCGCGCCGACTACCGGGCCAAACAGCAACGCGCCGCCCTCGGCCTACCCGACCCCGACCAGAACCCCGAGGCAACCACGCTCGTCCTCGCCCACTGGACCTACGCCGGCCACGGCCACACCCCCGGCGAATCCTGGCTCGCCGCCAACATCCGCCGCGACATCCAACACAACCGCGACATCGCCCGCGAACTCCGCACCGAACTCAACACCGACGACACCAACGGGGAGTGGTGACCATGAACGACCGACTGCTGAAGATGGAACAGGTAGCGGAACGACTCGGCACCACTGTCCGCTTCCCCCGCCGGCTCGTCGAGGAGCGCCGCATCACGTTCGTGAAGGTGGGCCGACACGTTCGCATCCGCGAAAGCGTGGTGGAGGCGTACATCGCTGCCAACACGGTGGAACCCGTCACCTTGGCCCGTCAGCTGAAGGCGGTGGCGTGATGGCCGGAAAGCGTAAGGGGCGTCGCCAGTTCGGTCGGGTACGCAAGCTGCCGTCTGGCCGCTTCCAAGCGCGCTATCCCGGTCCGGATGGCGTTGACCGCCCCGCGGATCGAACGTTCGCGACGATCACGGATGCAGACCTCTGGTTGGCGAAGAAGCGGATCGAGATCGAAGAAGGGCGTTGGCTTGACCCTGACGACGGTAAGACGACCGTCAAGGACTGGGCGGCTCGCTGGCTGGCATCGGTGGGGCCCCAGCTCAAGCACAAGACGCGGGCCACGTACCGCTCGATCATCACCTCACGGATCAACCCGGTACTCGGCGACCGTGAGCTGTCCAGCCTGCGGCCGATCACCATCGCTGAGTGGGTTGCCAAGATGAAGACGGATGGCGTCGGCGCCTCGTGGATCCGCCAGTGCTACCGCGTGCTCGCTCAGATCATGACCGCGGCTGTCGACAACGGGCTGATCGCTATGACGCCCTGTCGTGGGGTTCGGCTGCCGAGGATGCCGCAGACTGAGCCGCACATCCTGACCCAGCTCGAAGTGTCGCGCATCGTGCGTGCGGCTTCCGCGCCGCATGATCTGCTGATCGCGCTGCTTGCCTTCGGCGGTCTGCGGATCGGTGAGGCGTTCGCTCTGCGACGCGGTGACATCGACGTGCAGCGGTGTCTCCTGCACGTGGACGAGAACCTTGGGGAGGCGAACGGCGCCCTGGTCTTCGACCTGCCGAAGTCGCACCAGAAGCGCACGTTGACGCTGGCGTCCTCGCTGGTACAGCGGCTGTCCGCCTACCTCGATCGGCTACCCGGCAATGATGACGCGCTGCTGTTCACCAACGGGGCCGGCGGTCCGCTCCGTTACAACCAGTGGCGCAAAGCGCACTTCGACCCCGCGGTGTCGGCGGCTGGGCTGACCGACGTGACCCCGCACGATCTTCGGGCCTCTCATGCCACTTGGGTTGCCGACCAATACGGCGTGATGACCGCCGCCCATCGGCTCGGGCATTCCAATGCCAGCGTCACCACGCGGCACTACGCTCGACCTGCCGCCGGCCGTGACGCTCAGGTCGCCGAGGCATCTGAGTCCTGGATCGAGGGGCACGACAACGCCCAACGGGCACGCAGAGGGCACGACGACGATGACGACGGCACCGCCGGGGTCCTCGTACCCGCCTGACCTGCTGGAACAGCTCCCCTGCTGATCTTCGGGGAGACATCTTGAAAACTGTCGTGGCGGCAACGCCACCGTGGGTTCAAATCCCACAGCCTCCGCAGGCGGAGTAGGTAAGAGCGGCCCCCGTCCGGGAGTTATCGGGCGGGGGCCGTTTTCGTGTGGGTGGGGTCAGGTGGTGGCGAGGAGGAAGTCCTCGCCGGGGGTGGGGCGGAGGGCGTCGGGGCGGTGGGAGAAGTAGCGGTCGGCGAGGGTGGTGGCGGGGACGTGGTGGGCGTCGGCGAAGCCGGCTCGGCGGGCGAGGGTGAGCATTTCCTGCGGCGTGTAGAAGCTGAGGAACGGGGTGCCGCTGGCCCGGGCGCCCTTGGTGGCCCGGTCCAGGGCGGGGCGGTCGGCGGGGGCGAGGAGTTCGGCGGGGAGGGGGAAGGACATCGCGAGCGTGGAGCCCGGGGCGAGGCGGGCGATGTGGCGCAGGGTGGCCGCGGTGGTGTCCTTGGAGAGGTAGAGGGTGACGCCGGTGGAGACGATGAGGGTGGGGCGGTCGGCGGCGAAGCCGGCGGCCGAAAGCCGGTCCGGCCAGGACTCGTTGGCCTCGAAGTCGACCGGTACGAGGTGGAGCCAGTCGGGGATGTCGTAGCCGAGCTCGATCAGGCGGCGGCGTTTCCAGGACTGGGTGGCGGGTTGGTCGATCTCGAAGACCCGTAGCCGGCCGGCGACTTCGGGGTGGCGTTGGGCGAAGGTGTCCAGGCCGGCGCCGAGGATGACGTACTGGGTGATGCCGTGGGCGGCCTGTTCGAGGGCCAGGTCCTCGATGAAGCGGGCGCGGGCCACGATGGCCGCCCGGAAGCCGGCGGTGGCCTGCGGGTCCATGTCGGGGCGGGCGCGCCAGTCCTCGTCGGGGGCGGCCAGGTGCAGGCCGATCTCGTCGTCGAGGACGTGGGGCGGTGGGTCGCACCGGACGTGCAGGGCCCGCCACAGGGCGACCCGCACCGCGCTGCTGTCGGGGACTTGGGAGCGTGCGTCCGTCATGGGGTCCCTTCCGTCGCTGCCTGTCGTCGTGCGGTCGGCCCTCGGGGCGGCGGGGCGCCGGCGGGCTATTCGCCGAGGGCCTGTTCTTCCTCGGCCTGTTCTTCCCGCTCGTGGAGGTGCTTCAGGGCCGAGCGGGCGGCGGAGGCGTCGTCGCAGGTGGACCAGAAGTCGTGGGTGACGACGCGCTCGGCGAGGGCGAGTTGGCGGGTGCGCAGCTCGGCGACGCGGGACTGCTCCTCGTCGGTCCAGCCGGGGGAGTCGGCGCGCTCGGTCTCGAAGAAGTGACCGTTCTCCTTGGTGTGGGTCCAGCCGGGGAGCGGTTCGACCGACCAGGTCAGGCGTCGGTGGAGGTCCGCGAGGGCGGACTGGACCTGGTGCAGCTCCAGCTGTGCTTCCCGCAGGTCCTGGGGGAAGTCGTAGGTCTTCTGCTTGTCAGCCACGGCGCAAGGATACCGCTCACTCGTTCGATTCTGGCGAGGTGGCGCGGCGGCTGTGGATGTTTCACCCGGTTGGTCCGGTGGCGGTCGGCGGGTGCGCGGTCCGTGTGTCGAGCGCGGCCTCGGTGCGGGGTGGGGAAGAAATGGCTGGCAGGGGCGGTGGTGAGCGGTGAGGCTGGGGGTATGGAGCGATCTTTCGAGGAACTGGTGGCGGAGGCCGCCGAGGTGTCGGTGGCGGGCTGGGACTTCTCCTGGCTCGACGGGCGGGCCACCGAGCAGCGGCCCTCCTGGGGGTACCAGCGGCTACTGGGTGAGCGGCTGGGGCGGGCGGCGGCGGCCCTGGACATCCAGACCGGGGGCGGCGAGGTGCTGGCCGGCGCGGGGGCGTTCCCGCCGGTCATGGTGGCCACCGAGTCCTGGCCGCCGAACGTCGCCAAGGCGACCGCGCTGCTGCACCCGCGGGGCGCGGTGGTGGTGGCGGACGAGGACGCGCCGCCGCTGCCGTTCGGGGACGGGGCGTTCGACCTGGTGAGCAGCCGTCATCCGGTGACGGTGTGGTGGGCGGAGATCGCCCGGGTGCTGCGGCCGGGCGGTACGTACCTCTCCCAACAGGTCGGGCCGGCCAGCGTGTTCGAGCTGGTGGAGTTCTTCCTGGGGCCCCAGCCGGAGGAGGTGCGGCGCGCCCGGCACCCCGAGGACGCCCGGCGGGACGCGGAGGCGGCCGGGCTGGAGGTGGTCGAGCTGCGGCAGGAGCGGCTGCGGACGGAGTTCCACGACATCGGGGCGGTCGTCTACTTCCTGCGGAAGGTGGTGTGGATGGTGCCGGGGTTCACCGTCGAGCAATACCGGGAGCGGCTGCGGGAGTTGGACGGGCTGATCCGGCGCGAGGGGGCGTTCGTGGCGCACACCACGAGGTTCCTGATCGAGGCGCGGAAGCCGGGCGCGTAGGGCCGCGGGGGAGCGTCAGCGGCGGGCCGCCGAGGCGAGGGTGGCGCGGGCCTCGTCCTCCGGCAGGCCCGTCCGGCGGGCCGCGGCGAGCAGGCGCTCGGCCAGCTCCGGGCCGAGGCCGGCCTCGTGGGCGCGGCAAGCGGCCCAGAAGAGGCGGGAGTTGCGCTGCCCGCGGGGGGAGTCGCGGACGAAGTCGAGGAGGGCGGCGGCCGGCGGCTGGCGGCCGTGGGCGGCGGTGGCCGGGTGCGGGCGGCGGGGCGGGGCGCCGAGCGGGGGCAGCAGGAGCGCCAGCAGGGCGGGCGGGATCGGGGCGGAGTGGTGCGGGGAGTCCGGGGCGAGGGCGTACCGGCCCCGGGTGGTGAGCGAGCCGGGGCCGACCAGATAGCCGCCCGCGCCGCGGACGTCGATGCCCGGGGCGGGCCGGCCGGCGGAGTGGGGGACCGGCGGCGCGGGCGGGCCGGTGAACCACAGGTGGCGGCCGCCCGAGGGGGGCAGGACGGTGACCGTCGACGGGAGCGCGAGGCCGTGCGCCCGGGCGATCAGCCGGAGGGCGGTGGGGCCGTCGGCGCCGTGCCGGGTGTCGAGGTCGAGGCCGACGAGGTGGTGCGGGGGTCGGCCGCAGGCGATGCCGTAGCCGGTGGCCCAGGGGGCGGCGGCGAACATCCGGCGGATCGCGAGCGGGTCGGTGGTGGCGTCGTGGACGCCGTGGCCGAGGCGGCCGCACGTGCCGTGGCAGGGCGGGGCGGTGGGGTCGTCGGGGCCCGCGGGCTCCCGGGACGCGCGGGGCGTCGGGCCGGGGATCGGGCGCAGGGTCGGGCGGTGCGCGGCCGGGGCCTCGGGCGGGAGGGCGGCGGCCGCCGGGCGGGCGGTGCGCGGGGCGGTATGGCGGCGGGGCATGGCCATGACTTTATTTTCGTACGAGTGTTCGAGAAAGGGAAGAGGGGGAGGGGCGGCGCGCGACGAAGATCACGTGTGCGCCGGGGCGGTCGGGGTGGCGGGCGACCCGCCCGGCCCTTGGGGCGAACGGGTTGTGGTGGATCGCTGTGGAGCACGGGGGTGGCGCGGGGGCGCGAGTGGGGGCATCGGGGTTTGTCGGTGGTTTCTCCCCCTTGCGGGGGAATCGGTCTCCGCCGGTGGATCCGGCCGGGTTCGGTTGGGCAATCCTGAGGTCGCGACGTCGAGGCAGGCACCGAGGTGGTCGGCCAACTACCCGGTGAACAAATGGAGTTAGCGCTGTACGGACCGTCCGGGGCCGGTCGTCCGGAGCGGGTTTCGAGAGGTCGGATGCCCGGTCCGGGGGCGGGTCCGCACGGCCGGATCCGGTTACTGAGCCCTGAAGTTCATAAGTCACAAGTTTGCGATTCGTAGGAGGAAAGAGACATGGCAAGCACCCGTACCGCCCGCGTCATCGCCGTCGCCCTCGCGTTGCCCTTCGCGGCGGCGCTCTGCACCGGCGTGGCACAGGCCGACAACGGTGGGCTCGCGAACAACGGGTCGAGCTCCGCCGCCACCAGCCAGACGGGCACCGGTGTCGGCGGCAGCAACCACGGCAACTCCACCACCGGCCAGCAGGTGGCCAACGGCCCCGGCGCGTCGAACCAGAACAACACCGCCAGCGTGAACGGTCACGGCTTCACCGTGATCGACCAGGACAACGCCAACGTCGACTTCAACCAGATCTGGTGAGCCGGTCCGCCGCGCGTCCGCGCGGCGGGTGATCGGCGGGTGAGGTGAGGTGAGGTGCCGCGCGGCGGACATGTGGGCCGCTCTGGGGTTCACTGCGCGGACCTTGACAGCGAGCGGGTTTCTGACGGACAGTCAGAAACCCGCTCGCTCGTTCGTACGGCCGTCACCGAAGGAAGGCCCGCCGACGTGCACCTCGCCCCCACTGAGCGCCAGCAGCGGCTGCGCGCCGAACTCCGCGCCTATTTCCGGGAACTGCTGCCCGACGGGCCGGTCGACGGCCCGGTGGCACAGCGCGCGGCGCTCCGCCGGATCGGCGCCGACGGACTGCTGGGCCTGGGCTGGCCGACCGCCTACGGGGGCCAAGGGCGCGGCCCCGACGAGCAGTTCGTCTTCTTCGACGAGGCGTACCGCGCGGGCGCCCCGGTCTCGATGGTCACCCTGAACACCGTCGGGCCGACCCTGATGAAGTACGGGACGCCGGCGCAGAAGGACTTCTTCCTGCCCCGCATCCTCAGGGGCGAGGTGGTCTTCGCGATCGGCTACACGGAGCCGGAGGCGGGCACCGACCTGGCGTCGCTGCGGACCCGGGCGGTGCGGGCGGCGGAGGGCTCCGGGGGCGACGGTCCCGACTGGGTGATCCACGGCGGCAAGAGCTTCACCAGCAACGCCCAGCAGGCCGACTGGATCTGGCTCGCCTGCCGCACCGACCCGGACGCCCCCAAGCACCGGGGCATCTCGATCCTCTTGGTGCCGACCGACGCCCCCGGCTTCTCCTGGACGCCCATCGAGACCGTCGGCGGGCTGACCACCACCGCGACCTCCTACGACGGGGTGCGCGTCCCCTACGGGAACCTCGTCGGGGCGGAGCACGCCGGCTGGGACCTGATGGTCAATCAACTCAACCACGAGCGGGTCGCGTTGGCCGCGATCGGCATGCAGGCCGAGGACGCCTACGCGGCCGCGCTGGCCCACGCCCGTACGCCGGACCCGGGGACCGGGCGGCGGCCCGCGGACCGGGCCTGGGTGCGGGCCCGGCTCGCCGAGGCGCACGCCCGGCAGGCCGCCACCCGGCTGCTCAACTGGCGGCTGGTCGGCGACGTGGGGGCCGGGACGCTGAGCCCGGGCGACGCCAGCGGGGTCAAGTTCGCCGGGACGGAGAGCACGGTCGAGGTGTACCGGATGTGCCAGGAGGTGGTCGGCGACGCCGCGCTCGTCCGGGCCGGCTCGCCGGGCGCCTACGGGGACGGGGAGTTGGAGCGGATGAACCGCGCCGCGCAGATCAACACCTTCGGGGGCGGGGTCGGCGAGGTGCAGCGGGAGATCGTGGCCACGGTGCGACTGGGGATGCGGAAGGGGCGGCGCGGGTGAGCGGGGACGCGGGGGTGCGGGAGGGTGCGGCCGGGGACGCCGCCGGGTACGAGGAGGCGCTCGGGGCGTTCGAGGGGCGCCGGGCATCGGCCCCGGGCGTGGCGAAGGACCCGGTCAACGAGGCGATGATCCGGCACTGGTGCGAGGCGATGGGCGACGAACACCCCGGCTACCGGGGGCCGGACGGCGTCGCCCCGCCGACCATGCTCCAGGCGTGGACGATGGGCGGACTCTCCGGGCACCACGGCCGGAGCGGCGCCTACGAGGAGCTCTCCGCGCTGCTCGACGGCGCGGGCTACACCGCGATCGTCGCCACCGACTGCGAGCAGGAGTACCTGCGGCCGCTGCGCCCCGGCGACGTGCTCACCTTCGACTCGGTGATCGAGTCGGTGTCGCCGCGCAAGACCACCAGGCTGGGCGCCGGCCACTTCATCACGACCCGGATGGACGTCCGGGCGAACGGGGAGCCGGCCGGGACGCACCGCTTCCGGGTGCTCAAGTACGCGCCGGCGGGCCGGCGCGCCCCCAACATGACCTCTGGTGAGGGGAGTTCGAGGGGGAAGCGCCCCCGTCCGGTCGTCAATCGGGACAACGCCGGCTTCTGGGAGGGCGTGGCCGCCCACCGGCTGCTCCTCCAGCGCTGCGGCGGCTGCGGGACGCTGCGGTTCCCCTGGCTGCCCGGGTGCAACGGGTGCGGTTCGACGCGGTGGGACACCGTCGAGGCCGGCGGCGCGGGGACGGTCTATTCGTATGTGGTGATGCACCACCCGCCGTTCCCGGCGTTCGCCGCGCCCGATGGCGACGGGGCCGCGGGGCCGTACGCGGTCGGGCTGATCGAGCTGGCGGAGGGGGTGCGGATGGTCAGCAACGTGATCGGGGTGGAGCCCGGCCGGGTGCGGATCGGGATGCCGGTGCGGCTGGAGTTCCGGCGGGTGGACGAGGAGTTGGTGCTGCCCCTCTTCCGGGCCGAGGAGCCCACCGGCGCGGAAGGCGGCGAGGGCTGAGATGGACTTCACGCCCACGGAGGAGCAGCGGGCGGCGGCCGACCTGGCGGCGGAGATCTTCGGCGACCGGTCCACTCCGGAGCGCCTGGCCCACCTGGGCGACGCCGTCGACGCGGAGCTGTGGAAGACGCTGTGCGCGGCCGGGCTCCCGGGCGCGGTGGCGGAGACCGGGCTGCTGGGCCTGGTGCTGATGCTGGAGGAACAGGGCCGGACCACCGCCCAGGTGCCGTTCGCGGCGAGTTGCGCGTACGGGCTGCTGGCTGTCGGGGCGCACGGCAGCGCGGAGCAACGGGCCCGGCTGCTCCCGGGGTTGCGGGACGGGACGGAGGTGGCGACCGGCGCCTTCGCGGGGGCGTCGGGCCGGCCGCGGACCGTCGCCGCGGGGCCGCCCGACGCCGCCCGGCTGACCGGCACCGTGCCCGTCGTCCCCTGGCTGTGCGGGGCCACCCTGCTGCTCGTCCCGGACGCGGAGCGCCGGCTGTGGCTGGTCCGCGGCGACGCCCCGGGCGTCGGCGTCGAGCCGGTGGCGACGACCGCGCCCTGGTCCGCGGGGCGGCTGACCCTACGGGACGCCCCGGCCGAGCCGTTGGGCGGCGCCGCGGCCGCCCCGTCGCCCGTGGCCCACGACGAGGTGCTCGCTACCGCCCGCACCGCCTTCGCCGGCCTCCAGGCGGGCGTCTGCGCGGGCGCGCTGGCCCGTGCGGTGGCGCACACCACCACCCGTGAGCAGTTCGGCCGCCCGCTCGCGGCCAACCAGGGGGTCCAACTGCGGGCCGCCGAGGCGTACATGGACACCGAGGCGATCCGGGTCACCGCCTACGAGGCGGCCTGGCGCCGGGACGCGGGCCTGGACGCCGCGCCGCACGCGCTGACCGCCGCCTGGTGGGCCTCCGAGGCCGGCAAGCGGGTGGTGCACACCGGCCAGCACCTGCACGGCGGCCTCGGCGCCGACCTTGCCCATCCCGTGCACCGGCACTTCCTCTGGGGCCGGCAGCTCGACGCGTACCTGGGCGCGGGCGCCGAACTCCTGGAAGAACTGGGCGCGTTGCTGACGAAGGAGCCGCACGGATGACCACCGACGCCGCCCGGGACGCCGGCCCGACGCCCGCGCCCCATGTGGGCCTGGAGCTGCCGCCGCTCACCCTGCCCCTGACCCGCACCCTGATCGTCGCCGGGGCGATCGCCTCCCGCGACTACCAGGACGTGCACCACGACGCCGAGGCGGCCAGGGAGAAGGGCTCCCCGGACATCTTCATGAACATCCTGACCACCAACGGCCTCGTCGGCCGCTACGTCACCGACCACTTCGGCCCCCGGTCCGTGCTGCGGAAGGTCGCCATCCGGCTCGGCGCCCCCAACCATCCGGGGGACACCATGGTGGTGCGCGGCACCGTCACCGCCGTCGACGGCGACACCAGCGAGGTGCGGATCGTCGGGACCAACGGCCTGGGCCACCACGTCACCGGCACGGTCACCGTCAGCGTCCCGAAGGAGGCGGAGGGCCGATGACCCGCCACCGCCCCGACGCCCTCGGCGGCCGGGCCGCCGTCGTCGGCATCGGCGCCACCGAGTTCTCCAAGGACTCCGGGCGCAGCGAACTCACCCTCGCCGTCGAGGCCGTGCAGGCCGCGCTGGCCGACGCCGGGCTGACCCCGGCCGACGTCGACGGGCTGGTCACCTTCACCATGGACACCAACCCCGAGATCACCGTCGCCCAGGCGGCCGGCATCGGCGAGCTGACCTTCTTCTCCCGGGTCCACTACGGGGGCGGCGCGGCCTGTGCCACCGTCCAGCAGGCCGCGCTCGCGGTCGCCACCGGCCTGGCGGACGTGGTGGTCTGCTACCGGGCCTTCAACGAGCGCTCCGGCCGCCGCTTCGGCGCCGGCGTCCAGCGGCGCGAACCGTCCGCCGAGGGCGCCGCGCTGGGCTGGAACCTCCCGTTCGGCCTGCTCACCCCCGCCTCCTGGGTCGCCATGGCCGCCCAGCGCTATCTGCACGCCCACGGCCTGACCCCGGACGCCTTCGGCCACGTCGCGGTCACCGACCGCCGGCACGCCGCCCGCAACCCGGCCGCGTACTTCCACGGCAAGCCGATCACCCTCGCCGACCACGCCGCCTCCCGTTGGATCGTCGAGCCGCTGCGGCTGTTGGACTGCTGCCAGGAGACCGACGGCGCCCAGGCGTTGGTGGTGACCTCCGTCGAGCGCGCCCGCGACCTGCCGCACCCGCCCGCGGTGATCACCGCCGCGGCCCAGGGCGCCGGCCGCGCCCAGGAGCAGATGACCAGCTTCTACCGTGACGACCTCACCGGCCTGCCCGAGATGGCCGTCGTCGCCGACCAGCTCTGGCGCACCTCCGGCCTGACCCCCGCCGACATCGACGTCGCCGTCCTCTACGACCACTTCACCCCCTTCGTCCTTTTGCAGTTGGAGGAGTTCGGCTTCTGCGGGCGGGGCGAGGCCGCGGACTTCGTGGCCGCCGACGCCCTCCCCCTGAACACCCACGGCGGCCAGCTCGGCGAGGCGTATCTGCACGGCATGAACGGGATCGCCGAGGCGGTCCGCCAACTCCGGGGCACCAGCCCCAACCAGGCCCGCGACCCCGCCCACGTCCTGGTCACGGCCGGCACCGGAGTGCCCACGTCGGGGCTGGTGCTGGGGCGGTCGGGGTGACCGCGGTCGGGGGCGCCCCTAGGGGAGTACCTCCCGCGCTCCGCCTTTAGGAGGTGGGCGGTACCCCGCCCGTACAACTTGAGGCGGACGGCGCTTCGGCACCCTGGGCCGACGCCCCCGCCCCTCCCCCACTCCTAGCGTGGAGCACATGACCACGTCTGTGTGCACAAGCGCCTCGACGCCCGCGACGTTCCCGTCGTTCGCGTCCTACGTACGGGCCCGGGGGCCGGTTCTGCTGCGCGCCGCGCGGTCCCTGTCCTCCAACCCGAACGACGCCGAGGACCTCCTCCAGACCGCGCTCACCAAGACCTATGTGGCCTGGGAGCGCATCGAGGACCACCGCGCGCTGGACGGCTATGTGCGCCGCGCGCTGATCAATACCCGCACCTCGCAGTGGCGCAAGCGCAAGGTCGAGGAGTTCGCCTGCGACGAGCTGCCCGAACCGGACCCGATACCGGCGCCGGACCCGGCCGAACTCCAGGGCCTGCGCGACGCGATGTGGCGCGCGATCATGCGGCTGCCGGCGCGGCAGCGGGCGATGGTCGTCCTGCGGTACTACGAGGACCTCAGCGAGGCCCAGACCGCCGAGGTCATGGAGGTCTCGGTCGGCACGGTCAAGAGCGCGGTCTCCCGCGCCCTGGCCAAGCTCCGGGAGGACCCGGAGCTGGCGGTGCTGGGCCTGAGCCCGGCCGCGGCCTGACGGGGTCGCCCTCCGGTCAGGCCCCCCGCCCCACCATCAGCCGCTCCACCGCCTTCTCCAGGGCCGCGATGCGGTCGGCGAGGCCGGCGGACTCGGCGCCGCGGGCGTCCCGGAGCAGGAGCTCGATCTGGGCCAGGCGGCTGGCGATGTCGGCGAGGGAGGCGTCGTCACCGGCGGGCGGCGCCGGTGCGGGCTCGGGGGGACGCGGGGCGGCGCCGGGTCCGGCGGCGGTGGTCGGGGCCTCCGGTGCGCCGGTCAGCAGGCGTTTCAACTGGGTGGCCTGGGCGGCCAGTTGGTGGTTCTTGCGGTAGAGGTCGAGGAAGACGTTGACCTTGGTGCGCAGCAGCCAGGGGTCGAAGGGCTTGATGAGGAAGTCGGCGGCGCCGACGGTGTAGCCGCGGTAGGCGTAGTCGGGGTCCACGGAGGCGCCGGTGAGCAGGATGACCGGGACGTCCTTCGTCTGGTCCAGGCCCTTGATGTTGGCCGCGGTCTCGAAACCGCTCATGCCGGGCATCAGGACGTCGATGAGGACGACCGCGAACTCCTCGCGGAGCATGGCCTTGAGGGCCTCCTCGCCGGAGCGGGCGCGGACCACCTTGGTGGCGAGGGAGCCCAGGACCGCTTCGAGGGCGACGAGGTTCTCCTCCATGTCGTCGACGATGAGGATGGGTGCGGTGTCGGGTGGGGACAGTGTCATGACGGTGGCCCCTCCGTTTCCTCGTCGGTGGTGTCGGGCGGGCCGGCGGCCGGTGGCGGGGCCTTTGGGGTCGGCCGGGTCCGGAGGGGGTCCAGGAGCCGGGAGACGACCGACAACAGGCGGTCCACGTCGACCGGTTTGGGGATGTAGTCGTCGGCGCCGCTCTCGATGGCCTTCTCGCGGTCGCCGGGCATCGCCTTGGCGGTGAGCGCGATGATCGGGAGGTCGGCGAAGCGGGGGGTGCGGCGGATGGCCCGGATCATCTCGTAGCCGTCCATCTCCGGCATCATGATGTCCATCAGCACCAGCGAGACGTCGGGCGCGCGGTCCAGGACCTCCAGGCCCTCGCGGCCGTTCTCGGCGTACTTGACGTGGATGCCGACCCGGCCGAGGACGTGGGTCAGCGCGAAGACGTTGCGGATGTCGTCGTCGACGATCAGGAGGCGGCGGCCGGCCAGGAGGCGGCCGGCGGGACCGCTCAGCCAGTCCTTGAGCCGGGTGGCCTCGGGCCAGGTGACGTCGCCGCCCTCGGTGGAGCGGAGCGCGGTGCGGGGGGCGAGGCTCTCCTGGGCGGGGAAGACGTCGGCGGGTGCGACGACCGGCGGCGCGGGGGCCTGCTCGGGGCTCACCGGGGTGGCGGGCGCGGCCTCGGCGGGGCCGGCACTGTGCGGGGTCGGGACGGGGGCGGCCGAGGGGCCGGTGTAGTGGGCGGGGACGTAGAGGGTGAAGGTGGAGCCGACGTCCACCTGGCTCTCGGCCTTGATGCGCCCGCCGAGCAGCGCGGCCATGTCGCGGCTGATCGACAGGCCCAGCCCGGTGCCGCCGTACTTGCGGTTGGTGGTGCCGTCGGACTGCTGGAACGCCTCGAAGATGCCGTCGAGTTTCTCCGGGGGAATGCCTATTCCGGTGTCCTTGACGGAGAGCGCGAGGACGGTGTCGGCGGTGCGCAGGGACGCCTCCTCGAACTGGCCGCACCGGCTTTCCGGGACGCGTTCGACGCGGAGTTCCACGCCGCCGGTGGAGGTGAACTTCACCGCGTTGGAGAGCAGGTTGCGCAGGATCTGCTGGAGGCGCTGTTCGTCGGAGAAGAGCTCCTTGGGGACGCCCTCGCCGACGTGGACGTCGAAGCCGAGGCCGCGGTCGACGGTGAGCGGGCGGAAGGTGGCCCGCACGTAGTCCAGGAGCTTCTTCAGCGGCAGGGCCTTGGGGTGCACGTCCATCCGGCCGGCCTCGATCTTCGACAGGTCGAGGATGTCGTTGATGAGCTGGAGCAGGTCGGAGCCGGCGCGGTGGATGGTGACCGCGAACTCCACTTCCTGCGGGCTGAGACGGCCGTCGGGGTTGTCGGCGAGCAGCCGCGAGAGCACCAGCAGGGAATTGAGCGGGGTGCGCAGCTCGTGCGACATGTTGGCGAGGAACTCGGATTTGTACTGCGAGGAGGTGGCCAGGAGCGCGGCCTTCTCCTCCAGCTCGGCGTTGGTGAGTTGGAGCTCGTCGGAGCGCTGGCGGAGTTCGACGGTCAGCCGCTGGGATTCCGAGAGCAGCGATTCGGTGCGGGAGTTGGCGATGATGGTGTTGATGGAGACGCCGATGGTGTTGACGAACTGGTCGATGAAGGCCAGGTGCACCTCGCTGAAGCGGCTGAAGGAGGCCAGCTCGATCACGCCGAGGACCTGGTCCTCGAAGAGGATCGGGAAGATGACGACGCTGGCCGGGGCCGCGGCGCCGAGGCCGGAGCTGATGGTGAGGTAGTCGCCGGGCACCGCCTCGACGAGGATGCGCCGCTGCTCCGTGGCGGCCTGGGTGATCAGGCCCCAGGCGGGGGCGCCGCGCCGCATCCGGTTCAGGGCGCCTTGGCCGTCCGGGCGGCCGGTGCCGTAGCCGGCGATCAGCTCCAGGCCCTCGCCCGGTTCGGCGCCCGCCTCGGCCAGGAAGAACGCGCCGAACTGGGCGTTCACCAGCGGGGTGAGCTCGCGCAGGATCAGGTCGGCGACCTCGACCAGGTCGCGGTGGCCCTGCATCAGGCCGGCGATCCGGGTGAGGTTGGACTCCAGCCAGTCCTTGGCGCGGGTGGTCTCGCGGAGGTTGGCGACCATGAGGTTGATGTTGTTCTTCAGGGCGGCGACCTCGCCGCGGGCGTCCACGGTGATCGAGCCGGACATGTCGCCCTGGGTGACCGCGCTGGTCACCTCGGCGATCGCGCGCACCTGGGTGGTGAGGTTGAGGGCCAGCTCGTTGACGCTGGTGGTGAGCTGCTTCCAGGTGCCGTAGACGCCCTCGACCCGGGCCTGGCCGCCGAGTTGGCCCTCGCTGCCGACCTCGCGGGCCACCCGGGTCACCTCGGAGGCGAACGAGGAGAGGGTGTCGACCATGGTGTTGATGGTGGTCTTGAGTTCCAGGATCTCGCCGCGGGCATCGACGTCGATCTTCTTGGAGAGGTCGCCGCGCGCCACCGACGTCGCCACCTCGGCGATGTTGCGGACCTGCGACGTGAGGTTGTCCGCCATGGAGTTGACGTTGTCGGTGAGGTTCTTCCAGACCCCCAGGACGCCGTGCACCTGGGCGCGTCCGCCGAGCCGGCCCTCGGTGCCGACCTCGCGGGCGACCCGGGTGACCTCGTCGGCGAACGCCCGCAACTGCCCCACCATGGTGTTGACGGTGTCCTTGAGCTCCAGGATCTCGCCGCGGGCGTCCACGTCGATCTTCTTGGTGAGGTCGCCGTTGGCGACCGCGGTGGTGACCTGGGCGATGTTGCGGACCTGCGAAGTGAGGTTCAGCGCCATGGAGTTGACGTTGTCGGTGAGCTCCTTCCAGACCCCCGAGACGCCCCGGACCTGTGCCTGACCGCCGAGGTTGCCCTCGGTGCCGACCTCGCGGGCGACGCGGGTGACCTCGTCGGCGAAGGCGGAGAGCTGGTCGACCATGGTGTTGATGGTCGACTTGAGTTCGAGGATCTCGCCCTTGGCCTCGACGGTGATCTTCTTGCCGAGGTCGCCCTCGGCGACCGCGCTGGACACCTGGGCGATGTTGCGGACCTGCGTGGTGAGGTTGTCCGCCATGAAGTTGACGCTCTCGGTGAGGTCCTTCCAGACGCCGGAGACGCCGCGTACCTGGGCGCGTCCGCCGAGCTGCCCCTCGGTGCCGACCTCGCGGGCGACGCGGGTGACCTCGTCGGCGAAGGCGGAGAGCTGGTCGACCATGGTGTTGATGGTCGACTTGAGTTCGAGGATCTCGCCGCGGGCGTCCACGGTGATCTTCTGGCTGAGGTCGCCGTTGGCGACGGCGGTGGTGACCTGGGCGATGTTGCGGACCTGCCAGGTCAGGTTGGACGCCATGGAGTTGACGTTGTCGGTGAGGTCCTTCCAGACGCCGGAGACGCCGCGTACCTGGGCGCGTCCGCCGAGCCGGCCCTCGGTGCCGACCTCGCGGGCGACGCGGGTGACCTCGTCGGCGAAGGCGGAGAGCTGGTCGACCATGGTGTTCACGGTGAGCTTCAGCTCCAGCAGCTCGCCGGTGGCCTCGACCGTCACCTGCTGGGTGAGGTCGCCGCGGGCCACCGCCGTGGTCACCACCGCGATGTCCCGGACCTGCGCGGTCAGCCGGGACGCCATGGTGTTGACCGCCTCGGTCACGTGCAGCCAGTCGCCGGAGAGGCCCTGGACCTTGGCGCGTCCGCCGAGCCGGCCCTCGATGCCGACCTCGCGGGAGACCCGGGTGAGCTCGCCGGTGAACAGCGAGAGCCGGTCGACCACGCGGTTGACGCAGCTTCCCAGGCGGCGCAGGTCACCGCGGAGCTGGCGGCTGCCGTCGTGCAGATCGACGTGCCGGGTCAGATCGCCGTCCGCGATCGAGTCCAGCACCCGGGTGGCCTTGGCGACCGGGGTGACCAGTGCCTCCAGGACGGCGTTGGCGGCCTCGACGTTGGTGGTCCAGCCGCCCTGCCCGGGACTGGCGCGCAGCCGCTCGTCCAGCCGGCCCTCGCGGACGACCTCGCGGCGCAGGCGCTGGAGTTCGGCGGAGAGGTGGGCGTTGCGGGCGACGATCTGGGCGAAGACATCGGTCATGTCGGCCAGTACGCCGTCGACCGGGGCGCCGTCCTCGGGGCGGCCGACGCGGGCGGTGAAGTCGCCGTCGCGCAGGGCGTTCAGGGCGGCGAGGAGGGGGCGCAGCTCGCTGGTGCGCACCCACTGGCCGTCGTGGCGGGGGTCCGGGGGTGACGCCGCGGACTCGGGCCGGGTCGGGTCGGGCGCCATGGCACACCATCCCCCCAGTGATCGAGACCGAACCCGAACCGAACGTGTGCGGGGCCGTCCGGCCGCCGCGGAGCCGTCGGGCTCGTCCCGGAGCGGCCCGGAGGCGTCCGGAGGCGGTCCGGAGGGGTCCCGGAGTCGGTCCGGAACTGATCCAATTGGGCAGATATGTCATAGTATAAAGCGGCCGTAATGAGTTGCTTTTCCGGGCGCATCAGGGGGCGCCGTGACCTCGCTATCGCCGCGGACGACGGCCCCGCAGGAGGCCGCAACGGTGTCCCGCACCGGGCTGCCGGCGAACCAGCTTGCCGCCTCCGCGGCCCGCCGCTTCGTGCGCACCCTGCTGACCGAGCGGGCGGCCGCCCCCGGCGCCGCCGCGATCAGTTCGGACCTCATCGACCAGGCCGTCCTCCTCGTCAGCGAACTCGTCACCAACGCCGTGATGTACGCGGGCACCGAGATCGACGTGACCTGCCGGCTGACCTACGGGCGCGGGCCGGCCGCGGCCGGCGGTGCGGGGCCGGCCACCGTCGCGGTCGTCGTGGAGGTCGCCGACCGGCACCCCTCGCGGACCGTGCGCGGCGGGGTGGACGCCCGCGGCGGCGTCCCCGGCTACGGCCTCCAGCTCGTCGGCGCGCTCGCCGAGTCCTGGGGCGTGACCTACCGCAGGTCCACCAAGACGGTCTGGTTCCGGCTGACCGCCACGGAGGGCCGGTCGGCGGCCGCGCCGGCCGGACCCGACCGGCGGGGCGCCGGCGCTACCGCCACGACCCGGGCCCGGGCGCCGCGGCGCCCGGGTGTGGCCGCCGAGTGGGTCGACCGCGGCGGCCCCTCGTTCCTCGCCGAGACCAGCGAACTCCTCGCCGGCCAGCTCGACCAGGACATGGTCACCGCGCTCGCCGCCCAACTGCTGGTGCCCCGGCTCGCCGACTGGTGCGCGATCTGGCTGAGCACCGAGGGCGGCGGCATGCAGCTCTCCCGGGTGTGGCACGTCGACGAGCGGCGGATCGGGCCGCTCCGCGTCGACTTGGAGCGCGAGCCGCCCATCGACGTCGTCCGGGTCGGCGGCATCCCCTGGACCTGGCCGGAAGGCGCCGGCGCGTCCAGGGAGGGCGGGTCGGCGCTGGCCTTCCCCCTGGTGGCCCGGGGCGAACAACTGGGCGTCCTGCTGCTGGGCCGGGCGGGCCGGCTCCAGATGACCGACACCGTCGCGCGCATGGTGGAGGACGCCGCCCGGCGGATCGCCCAGGCCGTGCACACCGCCCGCCAGTACACCCGGCAGACCACCATCAGCCTGGCCCTCCAGCGCCGCCAACTGCCCGCCACACTGGCCAGCATCCCCGGCGTCGACACCGCGATCGTCTACGAGCCGCACGGCCAGGGGCAGACCGTCGGCGGCGACTTCTACGACGTCTTCCCGATGGGCCGGAGCCGCTGGTGCTTCCTGTTGGGCGACGTCCAGGGCAAGGACCCCGAGGCGATGTCGGTGACCGGGCTGGCCCGCCACCTGGTGCGCCTGCTGGCCCGTGAGGGCCACGGCGTCGAATCGGTCCTCGGGCGGCTGAATCTGGCCATGGCGGAGGAGGGCGCCGAGGCGGTGGAACTCGGCGGGGAACAGGCCAGTTCGCGCTTCTTGAGCCTGCTCTACGGGGAGTTGACCGTCGATCCCGGCCGCCCCGGGGCCCGTTGCACCGTCGCCAGCGCCGGTCACCCGCCGCCGCTGCACCTGTTCACCGACGGCACCGTGGAGCCGGCCGCCGACCCGCAGATGCTGCTGGGCATCGACGAGGGCGCCGAGTTCCGCGCCAGCACCTTCCCGCTGGCGCCCGGCGAGACGCTGCTGTGCGTCACCGACGGGGTCACCGAACGCCGGTGCGGCAACTGGCAGTTGGACGACAACGACGGCCTGGCGGGGGTGTTGCGGGACGGCCTCGGCCTGGGTGCCAAGGCGCTCGCCGAACACGTCCGCCGGGCCGCCCACGACTTCGGCACCGGACCGGTCGAGGACGACCTCTCGGTCCTGGTCCTCCAGGCGGTGACGCCGAAGCCGGGCACGGCGGGGTAGCCCGGGCGCCGGACCGCCGTCGGCCCGCGGAAGGCGGTCGGCTGTTTGGCTGAAGCGCCCGTGTGTGCGGCATGGAAGATGGCAGGAGGAGCCGTGGTCAGGGCAGGTTGCGGTAGATCACCGATCGCGAATCCAAGGAGGAGTCATGCGCGTTCGTGACGTTGTTGCCGCAGCGGCCATCGCCGGTGCCGTCGTTCTCGGCGTCGTCGGTCCGGCCAGTGCCTTCGACGGTAGGGACGGAGGCGCCGGCCAGGCCGCGGAGCGGAGCGTTCCGGGCTCGGCGGACGACGGGGTGGAGGTGAATGTTCCGGGCTTCGGCCCCATGCACGGGACCATCACCCAAGAGGTGGACAGCGAGGGCTAGTTGTCGGGTGGGCGGAGCGGTGTGGCCGGGGCCGGCAGGGCCGGCGGAGCAGAGGTCTGGCCCCCGGCCATGCCGTTCGGCCTCCTTGAGGACGGCGACGACGTGCGGGCGCGGCGGGGCCCGTGCCGGGTAGGGCGGCGTGCCGCCGGGCCTCCCCGAGGGGGAAACGGACGTGCGCGGGTTCCCGGCCGAATCCGGCCCCCGGGGGAAAGAACACGCCATGGAGGCGTGACATACCGCCTGGTACGCATCGAGAATCGCAGCACCACTACCCGCCCGTAACAAAGCGGAGGCACCCGGTGCTCAGCACGATGCAGGACGTACCGCTCACCGTCTCGCGAATCCTCACCCATGGGTCAACGGTCCACGGAGACGCGCAGGTCATCACGTGGACCGGCGAGGCGGAGCCGCACCGCCGCACCTTCGCCGAGATCGGCCGCCGGGCCGCGCAGTTGGCGCACGCGCTGCGCGACGAGCTCGACGTGGCCCCCGAGGAGCGGGTCGGCACGCTCATGTGCAGCAGTGCAGGTAAAACACTCGGCCTCTGACCTGGGGAAACGCGACAAGACGCCCCCGTCGGGAGGCAACCGGCGGGGGCACCGGTGTGTGGTGGTCAGCCGCCGACGCCCCGGCCGACGTGATGCGGGTAAGCGAAAGCCCCGCCACTCCGGAGAGGTAGGGCGGCGGGGCTCGGCGGGCTGGCGGGGCCCATCAGGCGCAGGACTTAGCGAACTGCACCAGGCCAGCGAACGCCTGCGGGGTCAGGGTGAGGTGGGGGCCGGCGAGGTTCTTGCTGTCCCGGACAGGGACCACGCCGGGGACATTGGCGGCAACCTCCACGCAGTTGCCACCGTTGTCGCTGTAGGAGGACTTGAACCAGCGGGGGGATTCGGTCGTCACGGGGTGCCCTTTCGTACCTCATTGATCATGGCCACCGACGCCGCCTGAGGCAGCGATTCGGCCTGCAACTGATGGTAGGCCGTCAGTAGAGGCAGTACGGCTGCCGTATCTCGCTCTACGTTGCCCCGCAACTGCGATTCCGCGTACGCGATCACAGACAGGTCCGACATCGTTAGTAGATTCATGGGGAGGTTGAACGGACGACGTTCCCCTATCTCGTACGGGGCGACCTGAAGCACGGTGTTCGGCTTCTCAGCGAACTGCACCAAGCGGTCAAGCTGTGCGTTCATGACGTCGGGGCCGCCCACCTGCCTGCGAACGCAGCTCTCGTCCATCACCACTAGCAGCGTGGGAAGGCGCGTCCGCTCTAAGGCTGCCTGCCTCTTTGCCAGGAACGAGACGCGTTCATCTGCCTGTTCGGGTGTGATGGCACCCCGCCGCGCGGCGTTGTCTGCCAGTACCCGCGCGTACTCCGGTGTCTGTAGCAGTCCAGGGATGATGCCGATTTCGTACAGCCGGATCTCTGCCGCCTTGCCCTCGTGCTTGACGTACTCCGGGAAGCCCTCCAGTAAGTTGCCGTGCCTGATCTGCCGGTACTCAAGCTCGAACGAGGCTTCGGTGCCGGTCAAGCGCAGCGCCACATCAACGCCTTTAGAGAAGCGGAGAGTTGGAGGCTTCCGACCATTTTCGACGAACGAAATATGCACACTGGAGTAGTCCATGCGTCCGGCTAGATCCTCTTGGGTCCACCCGCGAGCCTCCCGCAGGCTGCGTAAACGTGCCCCGTAGGCCGCTTCGGGGGATGCGTCCGGGTTCAACTCGTTCTTATTCACGGGCCGGCGCCTTCTTATCTTCCATAGTCGGTGAGTTGAATGATTCCCCGGCTGGGTTCACTCTGAACTTCCCCGGTAGCGGAACCGCTACGGAGAGGCAAGGAGGGTACTCCCATGACCAGTCCTGCCCGCACGCCCTACCAGGTGTGCACCGACGCGGGAGCCGAGTTGGACGCCGCCCTACGGGCGATCGGCATCAACACGGACCCGAGCACCGTGCACGTGACGACGTGGGTGGATGACATGCGTCTTCACCGTGTCGCCCCGCCCCACCTCACCCCGAACCAAACCGCCTTGCTGGCAGAGCAGTTGAAGGCGGGGCAGCCGTGAGCGGTACCACTGACGACCTGAGTAGGAAGAACAAGGAAGTCAACGACCGCACCAAAGGGTTGGACAGCGGGAAGAACGCCGGCCGGAAGTGATGGCCGTGGGTGACTACTACCGCGATCAAATGCGGGCGCAGGAAGACCCGGTGACGCTGGGCGAACTCGCTGGATTGAACCCGGCTCCCATCTCTGGGTGCGCCAAGTGCCAGTCGTGGAACGAGAAACGGCGCCAGGCGCGGGCCCGCAACGACTACGCTGCGGCGGCTGCGGCCAGCGAGACGATGTGGAAACACCAACTCCGAGGGCGGTGCAGTGGCTAGCCCCCGGCCAGCAGAGCAGCAACAGCGCGGATACGTCGTCCCCGGAGTCACGTTCGTTCCTCGCACTGCTCCGGCACCGCCGTGTCCGTTCCCGTGCCGACTCTGTGCGGAGAGGGGGCGGTATGAGCGACCTGAACCACGAGATCACCGGGTGCCCCAAGTGCGACGCTGAGGCACACGAGAAAGCTCAACAGGAACGGGACAGCAACGGGCCCGGGCCCAAAGTCGGGGCCGTTGTAACGGTGCTCGTCATCGCGATGGTGCTGCTGTACCGGGCCTTCCACTAGACCCCCGTCCCTGCCGGCGAGGCCGAAGAGGTCCCCCACCTGTTCACCATCGGCGGGGCGGGGTTTCACCTGATAGGTGATCCATGCACGGAGGAGGCGACGCCGCGTGACACGGGTCGTACTGGTCACCCCGTCCGCTGAGGATCTGGGGCACGATCACCAGGTGTTCCGGCGGGGGGCACTACAGACGATCTACCTGGTGTCGTGCCCGGCCCGCCCCTGCCGCAGGCTGGTCTACCTGGATGCGCACCAACGCCTAGCCGAGCACCTGCAGTTGAAGACCGGCGAGACCTGCGACCTGTCGGGAGCGCCGCTGATCGACTCGGCGAACCCGCTCGTTCCATCCCATGAGTTCCTGCCCCTTTCGCGGTGACCAGGAAGCATGCGACGTGGCACGTCCGCACGTCGCGTGACCCGCGAGAGGGGTAGGTAGCAAGACCCCGGCCAGTCACTTCACGGACAGCAACGGCCGGCCGGGGGAGCAAGTGCACGGCGGTGCCGGGAAGTTCCCGGTACTGGCAGAAGCTAGGGAGGACAGAGTGCAGGAGTTCATTCCCCCGCCGAAGCGCGCCCGTCGCTTCGAGCGGCTGTTCACGACGAAGGCGCAGCGCCGGCTCCAGTCGCCGGCTGAGACGCACGAGTACAAGAAGAAGTCCGGTTCGTCGGACGGTGCCAAGACGTACGACACCACCGCTGTCTGAGTCAGTCGGTCCCAATGCCCGAGGGGCCGGCGCTGTCGCGCCCCTCGGGCTCACCCGGAGGGAAGGTAACTTGATCAAGTTACGCATTGCCCCGTACGCAAACAGCGCATGGACATGGGACGGCCGCCGGTACGTCACCGCCGACCAGGCGAGCGAGATCACCCCGTACCAGCATCCGATGGTGGAACACGTCGCTGTCACCGACGGCACCCGGACTCTGGTGGTGGTGCGTGAGCGCATCGCGGGCCGCAATACGCATGATCCCGTGCCCCGCACCGTCACCCCGGGCGAGTTCGCCGAAGCGCGCGGCCTGGTGGAGCAGTGGCCTGCGGACTATGTGTTCGTGGAGACCGCCCCGGGCATGCCGTGTCGCGTCACCACGGGCCCCGGAGGTATCGCGCCGCTCTACGTCGCGCACGACCAAACCAGCCTGCACGGTTCGTGGGACATGGCCGACCTCGCCGAACACGCCACTGGTCTCAGTCCCCGTGAAGTCGCGCGGCTGCTGATCTACCGGCCCCGGTACAGCACCGAGACGGTATTCCGCGGCATCCACCGCGTGACCGAACGCGCAACCGCCATCTACGGCGGCCACCTGTACGTGCACTACCCCGAGCCGGTACTGCACAGCGGGCCACGGGAGTTGGACCCCAACGCCGATGTCCTCGGGGCGTTCGTGGACGCGATGGACGACGCCCTCGACCTCCGGCCACTCGACCCCACAACCGTGCTGCACCTGACGGGCGGGTTCGACTCCGGCACCGTGGGAACCCGCCTCGCGGAGCGCTACCCCGACCGGTTCTCGACAGCCACCCTGCTCATTGGTGGCCCGGGGCGCGCCCACCAGATCAGGCGACGCGCGGAGATCCTGAAGACGCTCCCGTTCGCCGAGCCGGATCACGTCGTGGATGCCGTGGAGCACGCGCCGTTGTCACCGGAGTGCGCCCGGGTGCAGGGCGAACTGATCAGCCCGTACGAGGAGCCGTTGCACCGGCCGTTCAGCAAGCTGACGGAAGCGCTGTCCGATGCTGGCGCCCGGGTAGTCGTCACCGGGCTGGGCGGGGACGAGATGGTTGCGTTGTCGCAGGCCGAGTACCCGCACAAGTCCATGGGGGACGTCAGCGACGAATTGCCGTGGATCGGCGCGCGAGCGCGGGCCGCGCTGGAGTACGCCGACGATGGGATTGCACCGCCGGCCACCGCCAACAGCATGACCCTCCTGTCACTGGAGACCACGGCCCCGGTACTGATGCGGTCCGGAATCTGGCCCCTGCACCCGTTCGCCGATCCCGGCATGGTGCAGCTCGGCGAGTGGCTGCCCATGCATTGGCGCGAGTTGAAGCAACTCCAGCGCAAGCGGCTCGCTTCGCTCGGCTTGAGCCCGGACGTTACAGAGTCGAGAGCCCGTGAGTCATTCGCCGAAGTCGTTCAGCACACGCTCACCACGGTCGCTCGCCCGCAGTTCGCCCGGATGCTGCACGACGGATCGCCACTCTTCGAAGAGAAGCTAGTAGACCCTGATGGCCTGCGGGCTGCCGTTCGCCGACTGGCTGACGGCTCCTACTGCGAGGACGGAGACGCACAACTCCTTGAAGTGCTCGATCTCCACTACGCTGCCGCAGCCTTCCTGTAGCCGATCCAACGCGTAAGGAGAGACGACGTGTTCGCAATGCGGCTCGCCACGGCCGACGACATCCCCGCCGTAGAAGGCATGATCCTCGCCCGGTCCGATTGGCTGGAGCGGCGCGGACTTCCGAGCTGGCGGGACAACGCCGCCGAAGTCGCTCGGCAAGCAGAAAACGCCGACAGTGACATGTGGGTCCTCGCTGAAGAGGGCGGCGGACAGATCATCGGGTGCACCACGATCCAGGAACACACCCCGCCATGGGGCTGGACCGAGGAAGAACTGAGCGAGCCGGCGCACTACCTGTATACGTCAGTCACAGACCCCGCGTACCGGGAGAAGAAGCCCGGCACCACCATGGCCCTGTGGGCAGTGGACCGGGCCGCGCAAGAAGGGAAAGCGTGGGTCCGCCGCGGATGCCACTACCCCGAACTGGTCACGTACAACGCCAGGCAGGGATTCGCCTTGCTGCATGAGGTGCAGCGCACGCACACAAAGGTCTATCTGATGGGCCGCCGAGCCGAGCGCATCACCGACCTGGACGAGAGGTTCCGGGCGCTGTAGCTGGTGGCGCACCGATCCCTCGTGTCTTCTCGCCCGCCACACCCGGTCGGGCCTCTACCCGTTCACCTGAAACGCCAAGAGTGGCCCGCCCCGACGCGTCGGGGCGGGCCATTTGATGTGGGAAGGGCTACCGGGCGGCGGTGGCTTGCCAGACGGTCAGGCACAGACCAACGACGCCGACCAGGGCGGCGATGCTAGGCAAGGGCCAGCGGCGGCGTTCGATGGCGTCGAGGCGCTGTTCGTGGTCTGCGAGTTGCCGGTCGGTCTGGTCGCTGCGCTGGACGAGTAGGGCGAGAGAGCCGTCGACGCGGGCGAATCCCTTGTCGACGGCGCCTCGGAGTCGTTCCAGTTCGAGGGCGACGTCGCCGGGGTCGCGGTCGGTCACGCGCCGCCCCCGCCGTCCTTGCGGGCGAGGGCGCGCAGCTCGACGTCGGCCGGCAGATCGGCGCGCAGCCAGCCGGGGAGTAGCGCCTGCACGCCGGGCAGGGCCATGACGCGGGCGAGTCCGCCCGCGACGGCGAGGGAGCCGGCGACCCACGGCAGGGACGCGGGGATACCCGACGCGTCGACGATGGCGGGGAGTAGTACGGCGAGGGCGACGGTGGTCTGCACGATGGTGCGGATGGTGCGGCGGTTGGCGTCGGTCATGGGGTCCTCACTTCACGATCTTGAGTGTCTGGCCGGCGTAGATCCGGTCGGGGTTGGCGATGTGGTTCGCGGTGGCGAGCTTGGCGACGGTCGTCCCGTAGCGGGCCGCGATGCCGGAGAGGGTGTCGCCGGAGCGCACGGTGTAGGTGGCGGCCGGCGGCGGTGTGGGGCGGTTCGGCGGTGCCGCGGTGCCGCTTGCCCATGCGCGCAGCGCGGCCCGGTCGGGGAAGGCGCCGACGTTGGTGTCGATGGGGCGGTCGGTGTGCTGGTGGAACAGCCACGGTGCCTTGATGCGGGGGCGGCCGGCGGTGACGTAGTCGGCGATCCATAGGCCGTCGCCGGCGTAGGAGGTGGTATCGCGGTTGAGCCAGAAGTCGCGGTTCACGTACAGAATCACGCGGTGGGCGGGGCGGAGACGCTTCACCGCACGTATGAACGCGTCCTTCTCCGCGCACGATGCGCGGGTGCCGGACCCGGTGGTTTCCCAGTCAACGGCGAGGACGTCACCGGC
>NZ_JBIVXW010000095.1:0-29336 GCF_044769405.1 Streptomyces sp. NPDC090442 | reverse complement strand
GGGCTTGGGAAGAACGCCGACGCCGCGTGCGAGGCGTGGTGGGGGTAGGCCACCACCGGAGGCAACGGCTGCCCGGGCGCCACCTCGCGCAGTTGCGTCCGTACCTCGTCCAGGGCCTGTCGTTTCCCACCGATCCACTGCGGGAAGGACCGGCGGAAGACGGGCAGGCCGCGTGGGGCGGTGGCCAGCCAGGTGCCCAACACCCGGCGGAACTTCAACGCCGGATCCTCGTAGAAGGCCACGGCAGCCAGCTCATCGAGGCGCAGGCCGGATTCCTGTAGGCACCAGGTCAGGGCGTGTGTGGGGAAGTTGGGGTCGTGGCGGCGGCGGGTGAAGCGTTCTTCCTGTGCGGCGGCGAGCGGGACGCCGCCTGCTACCAGTGCCGCCGCACTGTCGTGGTAGTACGCGGAGATACCCAGGACGGGGCGGTTTGGTGCGGTGTCGGACGAGCGGTCGGCGCGTGCGTCGCGCCTGCCGAGGGTCATGTCAGAACAGGGGGTAGATGGACGCGTCGTCCTCCGGCTGCCGCCGCATGCGGGACGAAGGCGGGTCCTGGGCGGCGGCCGGGCCCGGCGGGGTCTTGAGGGGCGGCACGGCCCGGGCGGGGCCGCGCAGCCAGGCAGGGCGGCGCAGCCGGGCGGCCAGGCGGCTCAGTGCGGACAAGAATGCGGGGGTGTCGTCGTCGCCCATGGCGAAGCTCCTCACGCCAAATCAAGGCGGTCCGCCAGTTGCCGGGCCACCCTGTCGTATCCCAGGTCGGTGCAGTGGACGCGGTCGATGAACAGCCAGTCCTTCGGGCCGGCGGTTTCGGTGAGTGCCGCGTTCATGTCCACGAACGGCACGTCGAGGCGGGCGCACCCGGCGGCCAGCCGGTCCGCGTAAGCGCGACCCACCGCCATGGTGGAGATGTCGTGGTGGAATCGACGGAAGTTGGAGACCTCATCCAACTCGTCGAAGAGGAGCTTCTCGCGGGGCAACGGCTCCTTTCGCACCCACGACGCGAGCGGCTGGAGTACGAAGGTGAGGCGGGCGCCCAGGCCCGCGGCCAGTGTCTTCCAGCCGGCAAGATGACGGAGCGTCAATTGCGTGGCGTGGGCGAGGCGTTGCTCGGTGGGTGGGATGACGTCGGGTGCGGGGCCACAGTCGAAGAAGGCGCCGTGGCGGCCCTGTTGTTCCTCGGGGAGTCGGCTGAGGACCAGGTTGTTGACGCCGGAGAGCAGCACGATGTCTTCGAGGGCGGGGAGTTGGTGTTGGAACAGGGTGAACAGCAGGAGTTCCTGGGCTGAGTTGTGGCTCTGGCCGGCGATGTTCAGCCAGGGCAGGCGGGGCGCGTGGGCGTTCCACAGGCGCGCGGTGATGGTGGCCGCGTCACTGGTGGCGCCCACGCCGAAGACGGCGGAGCTGCCGGCGAGGACCCGTGCGGGGCCGTCGGGGCGCTCGTCGCCGACGGTCGCCCGCAGTCCGTCGGGGCCAGGGGTGACCCGGAATCCATGCTGGTCGGTGTGGTAGACGGGGGTCTTCTCGTTGCCGTATTGGAAGTATCCGAGGTAGGGCTGGTCTTCCAGGACGAAGGTGTAGTGCTCCATGTGTGGGGCGAACTCGGCACGCGGTGAGGTCATCGCAAGGGGGCTCCCGTCGGTGTGCTGTGTGTGGCTGTCGTCGCGCCCCGAAGTGGCCGGCGTCGGCGGGGGCGCGGGTGCACGGGCGAGTGGCGGGGCTCAGGGGGTCGGGGGTGGTGGTTTGGGCAGGGAGCCGGGGCGGTCCTCGCGGATCAGGTCGGCGTTGATGGCCATGCCCGCCAGTCCGCCGCTGGCCGCGGCCATCGCGGCCTGTTGCATGTTGCGGCCGAGGTCTCCGGCCACGTACAGCCGGGGCACGCTGGTGCGACCACGGTCGTCGCTCTGCACGGACTCCAGGTCCGGCGCCTGCAGCCAGGGGCGCAGCGGGTCCAGGCGGGGCTCGATGTCCAGGTGCAGGAACAGTGCCCCGTAGCTCGCGGACCGTCCGTCCACGAAGCGGACCTCGACGCCTTCGGGGTGGGACCGGACCTCGCTGACGTGGTCGGTGACGACGGGCACACCGGCGGCGGTGAGCCGGTCCTGTTCGTCCTTGGGCAGTTCGCGCCGGTCGGTGAGGTAGGTGATGCGGTCGGACCAGACCGTGAGGGTCGCGGCGAGGCATTCGCTGGGCACGGCCCCTCCGTAGACCGCGAAGCTGCGGTCGCGCACTTCCCAGGCATGGCAGTACGGGCATTCCAGGACCGTCGTGCCCCACAGGTCCGCCAGGCCCGGGACCGGTGGCAGCACCGAGCGCACGCCCGCCGCGTACAGCAGGGTGCGGGCCCGGAAGGTGCCGGACTCCTTGGTGGTGACCACCACGTGGTCCCCCTCGGGCTCGGCCGAGCGCACCTCGTCCTCCCTCAACGACACGTCGTACGCGTCCAGTTGGGCGCGGGAGCGGGCCCGGAAGTCCGCGATGGTGACTCCGTCGTTGGTGAGGACGTTGTGCATGACGCCGGCGGCCATGTTGCGGGCGTCGCCCGAGTCGATCAGCAGCACGCGGCGTCGTGAACGGCCCAGGTAGAGGGCGGCGTTGAGGCCGGCCGGGCCGCCTCCGACGATCACCGTGTCGAAGAGCTGTATGTCCAATGGTCACCCCTTGTTGAGAACGTCGCCGTGCGGTGGTGGTTCGGAGGGCGGTGCGTCAGAGGGTGGTGCGGGCGCGGTGCGGTCCCCGCGCAAGGGGGCGAGCAGCGCCAGGGCGCCCACGATCAGAGCCACCCCGCACGCCACGAACACCGCAGGCACGGACAGGACTTCGGCGAGCAGACCACCGAACGTGGCGCCCAGCGGCATGGTGCCCCAGGAACACAGCCGGGCCACGCTCATCACCCGGCCCTGGAGGTCTTCCGGTGTCAGCCGCTGGCGCAGCGACATCACCGGGATGTTCCAGCCCATCATGAAGACGCCGTTGACGGCCAGTGCCAGCGCGGCCCACGCCGGGTGCCGGCCCAGGCCCAGCCCGACGTAGGCGATTCCGGAGGCCACCAGGGACCACCGGGCCAGCCGTACGGCGGGGAGCCGGTCGGCGGCACGGGGCGCCAACCAACTGCCGGCGACGGCGCCCAGCGACCCGGCGGTGAGCAGCAGCCCGTAGCCGGTCTCGCTGAGCCCCAAGGTGTCCTCGCTCAGCAACACGAGCATGGAGAAGGTCGCCGAGAACACCAGGCCGTACAAGGCACTCGCGGCCATCGTCAGGCGCAGGACGCGATGGTGCAGGACGAAGCCGAGACCGCCCCGCAGGTCGCGCAGTACCCCCGCGCGCGCGCCCGCTTGGGGCGTGTCGCGGCCGGTGCGGCCCAGCGGGGCGAGGCCGAGCAGCAGCAGCGCGGCCAGGGCATACAGCACGCCGCCGGTGGCCAGCGCCGCGGCGGCGGTCAGACCCACCAGCAACCCCGCGACGGGAGGTCCGATCATCTCGTTGAGCACGATCTGCGCGGTCAGCAGACGGCCGTTGGCGCGCTCCAGGTGCCGCTCGTCGACCAGGCGCGGCAGCATCGCGGGCGCCGCGGTGTCGGCGAAGGTCTCGGCGATGCCCAGCACGAACGCCAGCGCGTACAGCAGGGACAGCGGACGGTCGTCGACGAGCACCAGCATCGCACCGAGCAGGGCCGCGGCGCGGATGATGTTGCTGACCAGCACGATGCGGCGGCGGTCCACCCGGTCGGCGAGGACGCCGGCGGGGAGGGCGAACAGCAGCCACGGCAGCATGTTGACGGTGGTCAGTCCGGCAACCGCCGCGGGGTCGGGGTGATGGGCGACCACCAGCAGCGGCAGCAGGGTCCGGGTGATGCCATCGCCCGCGTTGGAGCCGGCCGTCGAAGCCCACAGCCAGCGAAACGGGCGGCCCAGGTCCACGTGACGGGTCGAACGGGTCCCGGGCCGGGCAGCGCTAGCCAACAACGCTCCCCTCGTTCCACACCCGCAGTCCCAACAGCCGCTCACCCAACTCGGTCAGCGCCGCCGGCCCGTACAGCGCGGACTCGTCCTTGCGCACCCCGCCTTGCGGCGGGTGGGGCGGTACCCGGTCCCGCCAGAACCGCACCCGGGACGCCCGGAGTTCGGCATGCTCCTCCCAGGCAGGGGCCATGGTCAGGTACTGAGCCATGCGCACCCGGGAGGGCGAGACGTTGGGGCGCACCCCGTGCGGAAGCAGGCTGTTGAAGATGAGCAGGTCACCCGGTGCGACCTGCGGGGTGGTGATCGAGTAGCCGGTGAGGTCCGGCGTGCCCGGGTCCCGGTCGGCGGGCTGCGCGCTGACCCACTTCTCCCACTCGGTGAAGATCTCCGGCACGCATTGGAAGCCACCGATCTCCTGGTCACCGTGGGACAGCGAGAGCACCGCCTGACAACTCACCGGCAGCGAGGCCGCGGAGGTGTCCACGTCCCAGTGGATGAACCCGTCGAAGGCGCGCGAACCCCGGTTGGGCGGGTTGACGTTGGCGAAGTCGATGGTGACCCACAGATCGGTGCGGTCCCAGATGTCGGCGAAGGCCCCGTACACCCGCGGGCTCTGTCGAACGTCCCACTGGGCTTGGTGGTTGTACATCTCGACCAGTCCGCTGTGGCCCGGCAGCCGGTCGTTTCCGGTGTGCGGGGAGGTCCAGGTGACGGGGTCGTCGGGGTCCATGTCCAGGAAGGAGTACAGGCCCTCGGTCAGCGCGGTGACCGTCTGCGGCGCCACCGCCTGCCGGACGATCACATAGCCTTCGGTGATCCACTGCTCCCAGTCCGTCGGGGACAGGACGCGCAGGGGCTCGGTCTTGTGGATGTCTCGCAAAGGAACAGCGGCCACGGGCACTCTCCAGGGACGCGATGCCTGCACATGGTCGGGTGGAACGGGCCGGGCCGGACATCGCCGTTTCGGCCAACTTCGGTGGGTCGGGGTGTCGAGGGCGGGTAGGGGTGGTGGCAAGGGCGGGTCACTCGACGATCAGGCGGTGTTCGGGCAGCACCACGGCGTCCAGTGCGGTCTCGGTGAGCAACTGGAGCGCCTCGTCGAGGTCGTTGAGGATGGGGCGGCCGCCGCCATTGGCACTGGTGTTGATGAGGACGGGCAGTCCCGTGCGGGCGGCGACCGCGTGACACAGCCCGTGCAGCAGGGGGTGGGTATCGGGTCGGACGGTCTGGAGGCGGGCCGTGCCGTCGATGTGCCGGGCCTCGGCGAGTTCCCAAGCCCGCTCCGGCCGCACCCGCACCGCGAACAGCATGGCCTCGGTGTGGTCCAAAGGCCCGGTGAAATAACGGTCGGCCACCTCCTCCGGGCAGATCGGCGCGACCGGCCGGAACCACTCGCGGCTCTTGATGGTCTGGGAGACGTATCGACGCGCACCCCTCCAATGGGCCGAGACCAACAGCGAACGGTGCCCCAGAGCCCGCGGCCCGGTCTCCAGACCGCCCTCCAGCCACGCCACGCAGCGCCGGTCGGCCAGCAGGTCGGCGACGGACCGGAGCAACTCCTCCTCGTCGATGGGGCGTTGCACGGTCAGCCCGAGGCCCCTCAACCGTCGGACCAGGTCGGGGGCCAAGGCCGCCGGGTCCCCGCCTGGCTCGCCCAGGCCCGACAGTGGTGGTCCGGCGTAGGCCAGTGACGCCGCTGCCGTACGGCCCAGCAGGGCCGGCCGGTCAGCCGGGTCGGCGACGACCAGCGCCGCGCCCAACGCGATCCCCGAATCGTCGCAGCACGTGGGGACGGACACCCGGGTGAACTGCCCGCATTCGGCCAGGCGACTGTTGGCGGTGATGTTGAGCGCGCAGCCGCCCGCGTAGCAGAGCGTGGTGTAACTGGGAAAGAGTTGGCTGATGCCGGTGACCAGTCGGGTCAGGTCCCCCTCCACGGCGGTCTGCAAGGTGGCGGCCAAGTCGCGGCAGACACGGTCCTCGGGGGAGGTCCCGACGGGGGTGCCGCGGCCGTCGGCGGTGCGGATCTCGTCGGGGAAGACCGAACCGAAGGAGTGCACGACATCGTCGTCGGAGGAGTCGACCAGGCCGGCGTCCAAGTACCCGCCGCTGTAAGGGTCGTACTCCCACCAGGTGTCGGCGTAACGCAGCGCGGATCCCGACAGTTGGTCCTCGTCGAGCTGCTCGTACAGGTCCGGGGAGGCGCGCCGGGTGGACTGCGGGACGAGCATGGCACGCAGCACCGGAAGTACGGCGGGGTCGGTCTGCCCGGTGGCCGTCAGCCCGAGCAGTTTGCCGGTGTCGAACTGGCTGCCGTGGATGCGGCGGGCGAGCGCCTCGTAGACCAGGCCGAAGCGCGGGCCAGTGCGGTTGGTGAAGGACATCACCGGCGTGAGCCGGTCGCCGTCGCCCAGACAGACCATGCCGCACTCGGCGTAGTTACCCGTTCCGTCCAGCGCCAGCACCAGGGCCTTGCGGGCCCCGGAGGTGTAGTAGGCCAGGCCGGCGTGCGCGTAGTGGTGGCGCACCGCGGTCAGGGTGATGTCGCCCAACTCCTTGGCCAGCGGCCAGTCCAGGGGTTTGATCACCCGTGTCACCACGTCTGTGAGCGCAGTACCGCCGGTGGCGGTCCAACGAGCGTCCTCGTTGACGAGTTCGACCAGCGCCGGCGGCAGCACCCGGCACACCGGGGTGTACCAGTCGGCCACCGCGATACGGGTCACCGGACTCACCGCCCGCTGCCGCAACTCAGCCAGCCATCCGGCGACGGCCCGGGGGAAGTCGCCGTTGCCGCCGCACACATGGCGCAGGCCGAGGCGACGCTCGGCCTCGATGACGTGGTAACCGTCCGCGTCGGTGAGGGCGGCGCCCGCGTCATGGCCGAAGTGCATACCGATCGTTGCCATGGAACCAATCACCCTTCCTCGACCCGAACGGGGTTCGCGGGGCACGGTCGTGGATCGATAACCCGCCCCGCGGGACGGACTGTTGCCTGGGGCGTCGGGCGGGCCGGTCAGGACAGGGCCGCAAGACTCTGGACGTGGTGACGCTCCAAGAGGCCCTGCACCACCTCACGCATGTAGGCGCAGTAGCCGGGCGACATCACCTGGATCGAGCCGTTCTCCTCCTCCAACGCACCGGCGGAGCCACCCGAGCAGGTGCCTTGCAGCTCACAACCCTGACAGCCGGGACCGTTGGTGTAGGCCCGCATGCCGTAGTCCTGGTAGGCCAGCGAGGAGAAGATGCCGCGCCAGTCATCGATGGTGCCCAGTTTGCGGGCGGTGGCCTTGCAGGCGAAGACGCTGCCGTTGGGCTCGATGGACAGTTGACGGCCGACCGCGGGGCAGGTCTTGTAGTCGGCCTGCTCGGCCCACTTGGACTCGTCGATGATCATCTGGAAGGTCTGGTACCAGTAGCCACTGAGCTGCACGCCGCGCTCGCGCCCGTAGTCGACCGCGGTCAACAGCCGCTGCGCCACGTCGTGCGGACTGTGCTTCTGGAAGAACTCCCTGGCCTGGAACGACACGATGACGTCGAGGGAGTCCAGCCCGGCTTCCGCGACGAAGTCGATGAGCGGAGTACCCCACTTGTCCCAGGTGTACTGCGAAAGCACCGTGGTGATGCTCACCGGGACACCGGCGGCCTTCATGTCGAGGATCGCCTTGCGGACCACGGCCCACGAGGTGCGCTGTTGTTGCCCACCACGGAACTCGCCGGTCTCCGGGACCAGGTAGTCGATGGAGACGGTGGTGTCGACGCGGTGCCTGGCGAGAGCCGCCAACAACTCGTCGTCGATGCGGGAACCGTTGCTGGTCAGGTCGTAGGAGAGGGTGACCCCGTCGTGACTGTCGCCGAAGGTACGCAGCACGTGCAGGATCGTGCCCCGCGCCAGGGTGGGCTCGCCACCGAAGAACGACACCGTCAGATGGCCACCACCATTGGCCTTGCGCAGCTCGATGGCCTCTTTGATGGTCTTCTCGGCCACCTCGCGCGACATGTGCATCGAGGGGTTGCGACCCTGGTCCAGGCCGTGGTTCCAGTCACCCTTGGCGAGCGTGGGACCCGAGTCCTGGTGGGAGGGGCCGGCCTCATCACGCGAGCGGCGCAACTCGACCAGAACCGGGCCGGGTTTCACCGACTCGCCGGAGGTGTTGCGCTCCTCGACGCCGCCGTCGAAGTTGTAGGCGAAACAGCCCTGACAGGAGAAGTTGCAGGCATTGGTCAGCACGAGCTGGATGGAGGAGTGGAACACACCGCTACCGAGGGCGCCCTGCCGGCTCTCCAGTAGACCGTCGATCTCCCTGGCCTCGTCATGCCCGGCCTCGACGAGGAACCGCGCCTCGACGAGGTCCCGCAACGAGGCGTCACCCACCCGCTCCCGCAGTCGGTCCCAACTGAGCCCTTGGGCCGCGTCCTTGAGGAGTTCGACGATGTCCCGATCGACCAACCGCGCATTCCCGAACAGGGAATGGAATGCCATGGTCCGCTCGCCGTCCCCAAAAGAATGGAGCCGACCTCCGAATGCGCTGAAATCCCGGTCGCCGGCAGCACGCAGAGTGCGGACGTAACGCGAGGACTGGTACATCGAATTCTGCATGGTTGACGATTTCTCCCTCCGTCTGACGACTTCCGACACGACGTACGGCACACCTCAGGGGCACGCCGTACGGCATGAGACACGGCGCGCCGAGGAAACACCCCCGACGCAGCGCCGTTGGACACAGGCCGAACCCAGCCCACGACCCGGCCCGCGCGACAGACCGGGGCCCGACCGATGACGGGCCCCGGCAAACCTCAGCGCCTTAGGCCGACGTACGCTCTTCCCGCTGCTCAGCAGGGGCCGAGACGACCTCCGCCTGCTTACGGGCAGGCACGATCGTCGGGGCGTTGCCCTTGTCCGGCGACACGAACGCACACGGACGGGACGACGCGGTGACCGCAGGGCGGACGACCTTCTTCACTTCGGCCATATGACCCTCCTCAGTAGGTGCGACACCAACGCGCCCAACTGAAGCAGAGAAAAAGATTACTCGATAAGTCTTCTACCGGTCATCGTCAACGAAAGGCCCCGAACCCACTCGATCACCAATTCGGCAACATTCTGGGCACGTTGAAAGAAAAACGATCTCTCCTTCCGCCACCCGACCTGCCCCCATCCTCGAACTATTCAGCACGCCGGCGGAATCCCCCGCGACCCACTGCATCAAGGGGCGCCCCCCTCCCCCCACCGCGCGGGTTGCAATTCAGCCAAGAACGCGACGGGACACGGGGGCGACGCGAGGAGCGCGCATCGCACGACGGCCGGCCGGGGCGTCGGACCCCCGCCGATCGGAACGACCAACTCACCACGCCTGCGGGGTTCCTGGGTGGTCGACCTCAGGCCAGCGCCTCGCGGAGTCGGGCGAACAGCCTTCGCCCGACTCCGTGCAGCGCCAGCAGCTCGACCTCGACCCCCAAAAGAGAGCAGCTACTGGGCAGTCGCGCCCTGCGTCTCCTTGAGAGTCGCGGCCAGGGCTCGCAGGGCGGGCAATGCCGCAGTGAGAGCGAGGCGTTGGTCCTCGGTGAGAGTGGCCAGGTTGCCGGCGAACCACCCGTCCCAACTCTGCTGGATCATTCGCAGGTCGGCGATCGACTGGGGTGTGGGCTGAAGTCGTACGGCCCGGCGGTCGGCGGGGTCGGGCTCGCGGGCGAGCAGGCCGCGGCCGACGAGGCCGCGCACGATGGTGCTGACGTTGCTGGCGTGCAGCCCCAGTCGCCGAGCCAGGCCGCCGACGCTGATGCCGGGTTCGTCCAGCACGGTGCGCAACACCTCGAACTCGGCCGGGGGCAAGGGCGAGAGGCCGACCTCCGGGGATCCCCGCAGCCGCTGGCGCATCGCTCGGGAGATGGCATAGAGGGCCGGTGTCAGTTCCTGGGCCTGGCCAAGGAGGTCGTCGTCGGGTCGCGTTGCCATGCGACCAGAATAGCGTTTGCTATAGATCTATAGGCATCTACTCAACGGGGGCAACCGTCCACCAATCGGTCGAGGGAGCTGTCGGCTGTTGTCTCTACGGCGCCATACCCCGAGTCCCCCACAGGACCGATGCCCAGGCACACATCCCACCCATACCGTGAAAACGGAACCGCTCGATGGCCGTTCAGCGATCACAGGTAAGGAGTTCGTCGCCATGAACCGCACATTCGCCAGTCTGCACCGCGCTGTGTCAGCTCTGCGGGTACGAGCACTACGGAGTGACGACCGCAGGGACGAACCGCCACAAGACTGCAACTGCCTGCGCGCTGCAGCCATGGTCTGGGCCGACGAGTTGGCCATGCTCAGCGGGATGAGCGTGCGGATCACCGTGGCGCACCCACGTGGCGTGCAAGTCATCCACCACGTCTTCCGGCCCGACAACAGTCCGCAACGGTTGACCGTCGGCGAGGTGCTGCCACACGACTCGGCTCCAGCCCACGCACTGGACCTGCCGCATGACGGTCGCTGCGTCTGCGTCCCGGAACCCGACCTGCGCATGGCCGAGTTGGCCACCGTCATACCGTGCCCCGAAACGCCCCATCACGCCGCAGCACTGAGCCTGACCGGCCCCGCCGACCTCTTGGACCTCGCCCTTGGAGCGTCCGACCGGTACCGCCGACTGCTCAACGACACCGCGTTGTCCATCCGCCTGAGCCTGACGGCAGGGACGCCCACTCGCGCCTGACCTGTCACGGGAGCGGCTGGGCGTAGCGGAAAGGTACACAGCGGGACGCCGTCTCGGAACACGCTGGGAGGTGTCGTTGCCGTCCCTTGTCCGTGTTGCCGAAGGCTCAGCCGTGTGCGGGGTTCCTCGGTTCGGCCGTCGTCGCGGGGGCCGGCGTTGTGGCCTCGTGCGAGGCCGGGGGCGTGCCCAGTCCCCGCGTCAGCAACGCGTGGACCAGCTCGACGAGTTGGTCCTGCGGCACGGCGTCCAGAGCGCTCAACGTGCCCGCGTGGCGCCCCAGAGCGATGCCTGCCAGCGCCGCCCCCGCGATCTCGGCCTGGAGCTGTGGGTCCGACAGGCCCTCTTGGGCGAGGCGGTCGGCGAGCGGGGTGACGAGCCGCTGGTAGAGCTGTTCGCGGGCGGCCAGTTGCACCGCGGGGTCCTCTTGGGGCAGTACCGCCGTGCGCAGCACGGGCCCCGGTGCGTTACGGCCGGGACCGCCGAGCAGCTCGCCCAACCGCGCCGGGTCGAGAGCGTCCACGGGGCCGTCGGTCGCGCTGCGTGCCTCCATGGCGGCGATGTACAGCTTGGTCTTGCTGCCGAAGTAGCGGGCGATGAGCGCGGCGTCCACGCCGGCGCGTTCACCGATCTCCCTGGTGGTGGTGCGATCGAAACCGCGGTCGGAGAAGAGCTCCAGGGCCGCTTCGAGCAGGCGCCGACGGCTGTGTTCCGCGTCGCGGCGGCGGCGCCCGGGTGAGGACGTCGAACTGGGACCGCCAGTCATTTCTGCCCGTCCAATGCCGGTGGGAGGGGTGAGGGGTGGATGCGGCAAGGGTATCCGGCCTTTCCTGAGGCGGGCGTGGGGGCGGGCGGCTGGCTTCGGTTCCCCCGGCCGCTCCACCGACCGGGGGACGCGAGCCGCACCAACGTTTGTCATCATGTGATGACATCACGCGATGACAACCGCTCGGAGGTACGCCCCGCCATGATCACCACAGCTCTCGACGCACCCGATGTAGGCACCGAACGCGACGCCCTCGTGCGGTCCCTGGTCTTCATGGGCATGGCGCTCGCGGTGATCAGCAGCCTGGGCGCGCCGCTCGTGCCCCAGATAGCCGGCGCCTACCACGTGCCGCTGTCCCAAGCGCAGTGGTCACTGACGATCACGCTGCTGGCAGGCACCGTCGCCACCCCGGTGCTGGGCCGCCTCGGGGACGGGCCGCACCGCCGCACCGCCACCCTGGTAGCCGTCGCCGCGTCCGCCGTCGGCTGCGCGCTGGCCGCCCTGCCGCTCGACTTCGGCCTCCTGCTCGCCGGCCGGGCCCTGCAGGGGGCAGGCATCGGCGTGATTCCCCTGGCCATCACGACCGCGCGTGACAGCCTGTCGCGCGAACGTGGTCAGCGCACCGTTGCCATGCTGTCGATCACCACCGCCGCGGGCGTCGGCCTCGGTTACCCGCTCACGGGGCTGATCGCCCAGGGCGTCGGACTGCGCGCGGCCTTCTGGTTCGGGACCGTGATCAGCGCCGTCTCGTTCGTGATCGGCCTGCGGGTGCTGCCGCGCACCGGCCACCTGCCCCGTCGGCCGCTCGACGTGCCCGGCGCCTGCCTGCTGAGCTCGGGACTGGCCGGGCTGATGCTGGTGCTCTCCGAAGGCGGCACATGGGGCTGGGCCTCCACCGAGTTGCTCGGGCTGCTCGCACTGTCCGTCGTGCTGCTGGCCGCCTGGACCGTTCACGAACTGCGCTGCGCTCACCCGCTGATCGACCTCCGCGTCGCGCGGCACCGGTCGGTCGTGGTGGCCAACCTCGTCATCGCGGTGATGGGAGTGGCGATGTACCTGCTCATGTCGTTGGTCACGCGGCTGGCGCAGACACCGGTGCACACCGGTTACGGCTTCGGGGCCTCGGTCGCCGTCACCGGGCTCGCCCTCCTGCCCTTCTCCGTCACCAGCGTCGTCGCCAGCCGTGCCCAGCGCCGGCTCTCGCGCCACCTGTCCCCGCGCGCCGTCCTCGCGCTGTCCTGCCTGGTCTGCCTCGGGGCCCTGGTCTTCTTCACGCTGGCCCACTCGGCGCTTTGGCAGCTGTTCGTGGCCATGGGGATGGCGGGTCTGGGCATCGGCTGTGCGTTCGCCGTGATCCCGCAGCTCATCGTCCTCGCCGTGCCGGCCACGGAGACCGGCAGCGCGATGAGCTTCAACCAGGTCCTGCGCTGCGTCGGCTACACCATCGGCAGCGCCCTGAGCGCCACGGTGCTGCAGTCCCACACCGCTGCCGGGCAGCTCCTGCCGACGGCCGGCGGGTACTCCGCCGCCGGCCTGGTCGGCGTCCTCAGTGCCGCCGCGGCCGTTCTCCTCGCGCTGGTACTGAGCCCCCGGCACCGTCCGGCCGCGGCTGCCGAGACCGTCTGAGGACGTTCACCGGTGCGGTCCCCGCGCCACAGCAGGGGCCGCACGGGAGGGCCAGTCACCTTCGGGCAGAACCCGGGAAGCGTTGCCGCAACACTGCCGGCGCGGCCGTCACCTCGGCCGACGAACGCGCCGCGCGCACCGGTTGCAGCCGCACCGTCGCTCCCTAGATTGAGCTCATGACAACGCTCCCCCACCAGGCTCCCCAAGCCGGCGGCCACGCCCTACGCGTCGACATTCCGCAGCGCACCGTACGCCGCCGAAGGCGCCGCGCGTGAGTCTCATGGGCCGGCGCAACCCGCTGGCCGGGGTGCTACGGCGTCCTGACGCGGCCGCGCAGCTACGCCGTGCGCTGTGGGCCACGCTCGCCGGCCTGGGCGTCTTCTCTCTCCTGCGCTACGGCTTCGATCAACCGGCCATGGCCCTCTACGCGTTGTTCGGAGCCCTTCCCCTCGCGCTCTTCTCCCGCCTGCCGGGTACCGCGCGCGCACGCACCGGCCCCCTGCTGGCCGCACTGCCCACGGGATTGCTCCTGGTCACGGCCGGCACCCTGTTGGCGGCGCACTCCTGGAGCGCGGCACTGGGGATGTTCGTCGTCGCCTTCGTCACCTCCTACCTCGGTGTGGGCGGCCCGGCAGCAGGCGGGCTGGCCACGTCGTTCCAGCTCTACTACCTGCTGCCCTGCTTCCCGCCCTACGCTCCCGACGCCCTCGGCCAACGGCTCGGCGGACTGGCCATCGGCGTGGTCGCCGCCGCCCTCGTCGACCGGCTGCTGTGGCAGGGGCCCCTGCCGCCCCCGTACCGGATCCTGCTCGCCGACGCCGTCGACGCAGCCGCCGACCACAGCACCGCCCTGGCCCACCGCCTCGCCGGCACCTGCCACGAAACCACCCCTCCCCCGCACGACCGCGTGAACCAGACACTGTTCGCCACCAGACTGACCCAAGTCGCCCTGCCCGAACGCCCCACCGGCGCCTCACTGCAACATCGCGGCCTGTACGACGTACGCGCCCTCCTGCGCCACCTGGTCAACCAACTCGACCGCATCTCACCGGACTTCCACGGCCCCGCTCCGGACGAGGCCCGCCTGCTCGACTCCACCGCGGAGGGGCTGCGCCGGGCGGCCGCCGTACTGCGTTCGTCCGCGGCCGAATCCCAGGACGCCGACACCCTGGCCGGGTCGCTGCGCTCGTTCCACGTCGCCCGTCTGGCCACCGCCGGCAGCGCCACCCCCGGTCAACTCCGCCTGGCCGCGGTCGTGCACGACACGGCCGCCGCCGGACTGCTGCTGACCGAGGCCGCACGCCTGGCCTTCGGCGCGCCACCGCGGCAACCATGGGATCGCATCGGCGGCCCCTTCCGGTACGCCATGGTCGGCGCCCCGGTGCGCTACTGGTACCGACTGCGCCTCCACCTGACACCACGGTCCGTGTTGTTCCAGAACGCGCTGCGAGCCGCACTCGCCCTCGCCGGGGCCCGGCTGCTCGTCGGCACCCTCGACCTGCCGCACGGCTTCTGGGTGCTGCTGGCCACCTTGAGCCTGCTGCGCACCTCCGCCTCGGACACCCGGGGAGCCCTGGGACCGGCCTTCCTCGGCACCGGGCTGGGCGCCGTGGCGGCGGGCTTGTTGGTCATCGCCGTCGGCGACACTCCGGCCGTCTACATCGCCGCGGCCCCGTTGCTGGTGTTCCTCGGCTTCGGGATCGGTCCGCTGTTGGGAACCGTCTGGGTCCAGGCGGCCCTCACGCTCACGTTGGTGACCGTCTTCGCGCAGGTCGAACCTCCCGATCTGAGCATCCCGACGTGGCGCTTCCTGGACGTGCTCGTCGGCGGTCTGATCGGTGCCACCGCCGCCCTGCTCGCCTGGCCACGGGGAGCCGGCAACGAGCTGCGGCGATCCGCGGCGCGGTTCATGACGGCGTCCGCCCAGACGTGCCAGGACATCACCGAGCGGTTGTGCCGGCCGCCCGCGCACCCGGACGTCTGCGCCACGGACGGCGCCGTGCTGCACGAGGCCGACCGTGCGCTCCGGCTCGTCCAAGCCGCTTACGCGCAGTACCGCACCGAAGGCGCGTCCCGGAAAGACCCGGACCTTCCTTGGGAGTTGGCGATGACCGCCGGCTACAGCGCGGTGGGCGGCGGCGCGCTCCTGCTGGCCGAACACGCCGCCGACACCGCACCGCTGCCGCCGGGCCTGGCCGCTCAACTCGTCGCACTCGCCGCGGGGGTGGCCGACGACTGCCGGCGCTCGGCGGAGCTGGTGCGACGCGCCGGCAACGTCCTGCCTCACGAAGGCGGCGGATATCCGGCCGACCAGTCCGGCCCACTGACCCTCGCGGCGGCCGACCGGTCCGACCTTGAGCCCGCGGCGCTCGTCCTCGTCGCCGATCTGGAGGCGTGGCTCACCGGCATCGCCTACGACGCCACCCGCTTCGACCGGGTACTGGACGACCTGCACGGCGGACGGACGGCCGACGTCGAATCCCGTTTCTGAACGCGCCGGCCCGGCCCGGCGCACCCACCGTGCCGCTCAGGCCGCCGTGGCCCGCACTGCGTCCTTCGCCGGTACGCACAGCGCGGCGAGGGCGGCGGCGGTGAAGTACGCCAGGGCGCCGATGCCCATGCTGAGGCGCAGTCCCGCCGCGTAGTCGGTGGCCGCGGCCAGGAAGGTTCCACCGAGGGCGACTCCGGCGGCGCTGCCGATCTGGCGGGTGGTGTTGAACAGCGCGGAGGCGGTGCCTGCGTAGCCGGTCGGGGCAGCGGTCATCACTGACGAGGTGGAGCCGGTCAGGGCGAAGGAGGTGCCGAATCCGGCGGCCATCATCGGGGCCACCAACAGCGGATAGGCCGGGTCGGGCCCCGCTGCCGCCCAACCGGCCAGGCCCGCGCCCGCCACCGCCATGCCGCAGACCACCAGGGGGCGGTGGCCAGTGTGCCGGGCCAGTCGACCGGACAGGGCGGAGGCGAACATGGTCATCGTGACGGCCGGCAGCAGCGCCACTCCCGTGATGAGGGCGCTGTAGCCCCGCTGCCGTTGGAAGTCGAGGCTGGCGGTGAACACCATGCCGTAGAAGGCGAAGTTGAACAGCAGGCCGATGGCCGCTCCCCCGCCCAGAGCCCGTGAGCGCAGCAGGTGTGGCGGGAGGACGGGGGTGCGCGCCAGGTGCTCGCGCACGAGGAAGGCGCCCGCGCATCCGAGGGTAAGTCCGGCCATGGTCAGGACCGTTGGGTCGGACCAGCCGCGTCTGCCGGCCTCGTTGAGGGCCGCGGTCAGCAAGGCGACCATCGCGGCGACGGCGCACTGGGCGGGCCAGTCCACGCTTCGGGTCGCGTGTCGGGGCGAGGCCGCGACGCACCGCATGGTCAGCGCCAGGCATGCGGCACCGACGGGCAGGTTGATGAGGAACACCCAGCGCCAGCCGACCGTGGTGACCAGGAGTCCGCCGAGCAGGGGTCCCGCCGAGGCGGCGATGCCGGCCATGGATCCCCACAGCCCGAACGCCCGTGAGCGCGCGTCCGGTTCGGGATACGCCTGTTGGAGCAGGGCCAGTGAACCGGGCACGATCAGGGCCGCGCCGCTGCCCTCGACCAGCCGGGCGACGACCAGGGAGGCCGGGTCCCGGGCCAGTGCGCACCCGACCGAGGCCAGGGTGAACACCGCCACGCCCCAGCAGAAGACCCGCCGGCTGCCCAGCCGGTCGCCCAGCGCGCCGCCGGTCATGAGCAGACCGGCGAAGACCAGGGTGTACCCGTCGGTGATCCATTGGATGCCGGTGAGGGAGGCGCCCAGATCGCGGCCCACCACAGGCACGGCCACGTTGATGATCGTCACGTCCAGGATCACCATGAAGTACCCGGCACACACCGCGAGCAACGGTCCACGGGACCGCCACCCGCCCCCGGAGGAGCCTGGTTTCGTGTTGCCGTCGACGTGTTCGGTGTCTGCCATGGTCCTGTCCCTCGGCCGCGGCGGAGTCTTGGCAGTGCTCGCCGTATGAGCGAGTGTGTGCCAGGCTGCGCGCTGCGGACAGTGACCGTCAGCGCGTCGGCGTGGCGGCGGCCTTGGCCGGGGTCGTTCAGTGCCCTGTGCTCCCGCCCACCGTGGTGGGGTTGCGGCGTCGATCCGCCGTCTTCACTCGGTCGACGTCGTCCCTCGGCCGATGTTCTCGCCACGTCCCGTGCCGGCGGCGCTGGACGGCCGGTCCTGTCCACCGGGCCTCTTCGACTGCAGCAGATGCCAGCCGTCCGCCCCGACGAAAGCGGCGACGAGCAGACCCAGGAGACGGTAGATACCGCGGAGAACATTCATCCGTCACACTCCCTGAAAAAGATCACGCGCGAATAGTTCGCGTAGCGTCGCGACACCTGCGGAGCACCCTCAGCGACCATCAGAGAATGCCGAGAATTTCGAGCCTGCTGAGAACACTTCGCCCGATGGTCGTTTTGTGGCAGCAGTGCGCGCGCGAGCCACGCATACAGAGCAAGCCCAAAGTCAATCCACCCCGACAGCCACCCTCCTCGCCCTCCCGTGCTGGTCAAGACGCGAAGTCACTCTACAAGCCACTCGACGATAACCACCCCCGGATCACGGGAATCGCGCGATGATTCGGCCTCACCATGACTAGAAAATTTCACGTTCCGGCACGGAACCCCGGAGGACAATTCCCACTCCCGGCTCAGGGAATTCTCGTGAGCGCCATCACTTCCGACATATTTTGCCCTTTCTTGGTCGTCGCCCCCTTTCGCTTCCTGCAACAGTTCCCATGCTCCATCTGGAAATGGAAGAAACACGCAAGAATGGAGATCCGTACATGTCGACTTCACGTATCAACCTGTGCCGCGCGCTGGTGGTGGGTTCCCTCTCGGCGGCAGTCGTAGCGGCCGGCTCCGTGGCGGCGTTCGCGAGCAGCGAGCCGACCATCAAGGAGCTGATGGCCGACTGCGCCAGCGGGACCGGCAAGTGCACCTTCAACGACCCCGTCGTGAAGGGGGCCTACCTCGGCGACTACCACCAGGTGTCCAACACCCTCTACAACTGCAGCACTTCGCCCGCCACCCAGTCCATGGACTGGTCGGACAGCGTGGGCTCCACCGACACCCTGGAGACGTCGATCACCGCGGGCGGCAAGATCTCCGGGATCGTGGACCTCAGCGTCACCGCGAAGTACGGCCACACCTGGTCCACCGAACACCGCGAGGGGGGCTCGCTGGGGATGACGGTGAAGCCGGGCGAAGTCGGTTGGATATCGCGGGCCCAGGCGATGCGGCAGGTCTACGGCACCTGGCAGACGCACTACGACAACCCGCACTGGGGTCACTACTACTGGTACTGGCACGACACCATCACGAGCCCCGCCCCCAACGGCACCGACGGCGTCACCAACGCCGTCGTGGTGAAGACGCGCCCGATGACCGACCAGGAGAAGAAGTCCTGCGAGGTCCACGGCAAGCGGGCCTTCACCAGCGGGGTCCGGGTGGAGAAGACCGTGCCCAAGCGGCCCGCTCCGTCCTCGGAGACTCCGCAGCCCGGGGACGGCAGGACTCCGAACTCCCGCGAGGAGGACACGCACCACGCGTCGTGAGGCACGGTGCGTGAGCCGGCCGAAGTGAACACGCCGGGCGCAGACCGGTGTTCGCCTCTCGGTGGGCACCGGTTTTCCCCCGCATCGCCGGGGATCCAGCGTTGATCTGGTGCGGGACGTCGGCGGGATCGGTTGCTTGGTCAGTGTCTGATGCGGGCGGTCAGGCGTCGGGCCGGGGCGACGGCCCGGGGCGTCCCGGGCGCACCGCTCAGCCGGGAGATGCCGAGGGTGGCGAACAGCGCACTGAGCAGGGCACAGCACGCCGGTAGCCAGAGGGCGTGCTGGGGTCCGATCCAGTCGGCGGCGTATCCGCCGGTCACGGACCCCAGTGACAGGCCGAGGGTGATGGCGGACAACAGCCAGGTCAGGCCCTCGTTGAGGCGCTCCCTGGCGACCAGTCGCGCGACCAGACCGTAGGTGGTGATCAGGCTCGGCGAGATGAACAGCCCGGCGAGCAGCAGGACCAGCGTCAGGCGACCCACGCCGCCCGCGAACGGCAGGCCCAACAGGCTCAGCGCCAGGGCGAGCAGCGTGATCGCGAGCCGTACCGGCGGGGCGCAGCGGGGCCGGGAGGCCCCCGTCACGAGTCCGGCCACGGCGCTGGTGACGCCGAAGGCGGCCAGGGCGAACGCCGCCGCGCCCCGGTCTCCGTGTGCGGTGGCGAATGCGACGGTGATCACCTCGGTGCTGCTGAAGATCGTGCCGAAGGCGACGAACACGGCGACCAGTACGGGCATTCCGGGTGTGCGCAGCACACTGTGGTGCGGGGCACGGCCGGTGGCGGGGGCGGCCGGCGGTTCGGTGCTCCGCTGTGCGGTCAGGGCGAGCAGGCCCGTCACCCCCGCCGCGATCGCGGCGAGCACGCCGGCCTCGGGGAAGAGGACCGTCGCCAGCATGACGGCGAGGATGGGGCCGACGACGAAGGCGAGTTCGTCGGCCACCGACTCCGCCGAGTACGCGGTGTGCAAGGCCCGTTCGTCCGGGCAGTGGTGGGCCCAACGCGCCCGGACCAGGCCGCCGACGTTGGGCATCGTTCCGGCGACCAGTGCGCAGGGGAACAGCGCCCAGCCCGGAGCGCCGGCCGCGCTGCACGCGACGAGTCCGGTCAGGGCTCCGAAGGCGCAGGTGAGGGCGGGCCGGGCGACACGGCGTTGGCCGTGGCGGTCCACGGCCCGCGCGATCAGCGGGCCGAGGACGGCCACGGCCAGCGAGTAGGCGGCGCACACCGCGCCGCCCAGCGCGTAGTCGCCCGTTCTGCGCGCCACCATGGTGACGATGCCCAGGCCGACCATGGCTCTGGGCAGCCGGGCCACGACGCCTGCCGCGAACAGGGGTCGGGCACCGGGCACTTGGGAGAGTGCGCGATACGCGCTGAACATGGCGGGGCCTCCAGGGCGGCGACAGACAGGGGCGTGCCGCTCCTGTTGTGGGTGGGCACGCGGGGACGCCGGGCCGCGGCGCGGCGGGGCGGCGGTCCGGTCAGCCGGTTCGGTGGGACTCGGGAGGACCGCTCGCCGTCCACGGTGGCATCCGGACCGCGTCCGGTGCCGCGGCTGATCGGCGGCTCGTCCTCCTGATGGTGCGGTCCACCGATCGGGCGGGGGCGGCGCCGTGGCTGTTCAGCGGTGGTGGCTGTACGGCCGGCAGGGAAGTCGCACCTCGACCGTGGTGGAGCCCTGGGGCGAGCTGTCCAACGAGAAGGTTCCGCCCGCGCTCTCCACCCGGACGTAGTGACTGGCCAGGCCGATGTGCCCGGCCTTCAGGCGCTCCTGGACGACGTCGGTGTCGAACCCCTTGCCGTCGTCGCGCACCCGCAGCACGACCTCGTCGGTGTCGCGTAGGAGGGTCAGCCAGACGTTGTCGGCTTCGGCGTGCTTGACGACGTTGGTGAGGAGTTCCCTGGCGACGGAGAACAGCAGCGCCTCGGCGGGGTCCCGGTCCGGCATCCGCAGGTCGTAGTGGACGACGAAACCGCCGCGCCGGGACAGCCGCTCCCCCAGGGACTCCAGCGCGGCGGCCAGTCCGGCGGCGGCCAGGACCTGTGGGTGGAGCACGTAGATCACTTCGCGGATCTCGCGGACCGAGCCGCGGATCTCCCGCGAGGCCCGGTCCAGTTCGTCGGAGGGGGCCTTGGCCTCCGCCTCCTCCAGGTCGTGGAGGGACGCGAAGAGGTTCTGCACCGCGCCGTCGTGCAAGGCGTCGGCGAGCCGGGCCCGTTCGCGTTCCTCGGCGTCGAGGGCGTCGCGCAGCAGCGTCTCGCGGTTGTCCAGCAACTGGGCCACGCGTTCGCTGCGCCGTCGCAACAGTGCCGCGACGAGCACGCACACCCCGACGCTCCAGAGCAGGTACGCCTCGTCCACCAGCACCGGCCAGTAGTCCGCGTGGCGCCCGAGGAACAGGTTCGGCAAGGTCATCGCCAGGTATCCGACCACGCAGGCCGCGCTGAGCCAGCCGGTGAGACTGGGGCGCTGCCACATCACACTCGCCATCGGCAGCACGAAGTAGGCGTAGCGGACCGCTGATTCCGAGCCTCCGGACAGTCCTCCCAGCACCGTCACGGCCACCACGTCGATGGCGGCCGCGGTCACCGCGCCGCGCGCCCCGGTGAGACGCTGTCGGTGGACGAGGGCGAGCCGCACCAGTGCCCAGGCGGCGTACAGGCCGAAGCAGGCGAAGAACCACGGGGTGATCAGGCGTTGCTCGGCGGCGAGTCCGGCGAAGAGGATCGGCAGCAGTGCCGGCAGTCGCAGGCGCGCGACGTAGCGGCCGGTCAGGTCGGACATCGCCGTGAACTGCTGCTCACGCCACCGTGTGGTCATCGTGCACCGTCCGGACGCGTCCACCGCCCGGGGCCGGTCGGCGGGGGGGGGCTGCTTGACCGGCTGACCGTACGACGGATCCGGCCCGTTCGCATCCGGCCCGGTCAGCGGCGGGATTCCCGCTCGGGGCGCTGTGGTGCGGTGCGGTCCGAGAGGTGTGCGGCGCGTCCCCCGATTATTCTGAGGACCGTTCCCGGCGTTTCCCGGTGTGGCGAGGCGGAAGGTGACAGACGGATGGCCAGTTCGAGCCGGCAGGTCACGGTCATCGTCGCCGACGACCACCCGGTGTTCCGCGAGGGCGTCACCAGGGGACTGCAGCTCAGCGGCAAGATCGAGGTGCTGGCTGAGGCGGAGGACGGCGAACAGGCGCTCGCCGTCATCCGTGAGCTCAAGCCGGACGTGGCCCTGCTCGACTACCGCATCCCCAAGCTGGACGGCATTGCCGTCGTGCACGCCGTCGTGCGGGACCAACTTCCCACCCGCACGCTGCTGTTGTCGACGACGACCGACAGTGCCGTCGTCTTCCGGGCCGTGGAGGAGGGCGCCTTCGGCTATCTCGCCAAGGACGCCAAGCGCAGCGAGATCGTGCATGCGGTGCTGAAAGTGGCCAACGGCAAGCGGGTCGTTCCGGAAGAGCTCGCCGGCGGTCTGGTGGACCAGATCCGGCTGCGTGCGGACCGCGATCCGGCGGTGCTCTCCGAGCGTGAACGCCAGGTGCTGCGCGGGTTCGCCGACGGCAAGAGCATTCCGCAGCTGGCCGAGGAACTGTTCCTGGGCGCCAGTACCGTCAAGACGCACACCCAGCGGCTCTACGAGAAGCTCGGCGTCTCCGATCGTGCGGCGGCGGTGGCCGAAGCCATGCGGCGCGGCCTCTTGGAGTAGGGGCGCGGCGGTGCCGGGTAGTGGCGGGGGTCGGCCGTGTCACGGCAACTCGCCCTCTTCATAAGGTTGTTCGGGTCGGAAGTCCACCGGGATCGATCGCACGGCTCCCGTGCGCCGGGGGCGGTCCTCAGCGATCGGCGGGTACTGCCTGGTCGGTCGTGGCGCGTTGCGCGGGGTCGGCCGTCGGGCGCTCCTCGTCGGGGTGGACGACGAGGACGGGGCACTGGGCCCGCTTGAGTGCGAGTCGGCCGACCGAGCCGAACAGCAGGTGGTGGAGGTGGCCGTGGCTTCCGGCGCCCAGGACGAGGAGGTCGGTGGGCCTGCGGGCGGAGCGGGTCAACACGTCCTCGGGGCGCCCGCGCAGCACTCTCGACGAGACCGTCAGGTCGGTGCAGTCTTCGCCCAGGGCCTGTGCGCAGGCGGCATCCAGGCGGGTGCGGGCCATGCGTATCCACTCCCGCCGCAGGTCCTCGGGCTCGGGGACGGGGCACTGCGCGGTGAGGGCTTCGCCGCCCGGCGGGGTCCAGGCGATGACGGGGCACAGCTCGGCGCCGTGGCACCGGGCCTCGTGCGCGGCCTGCCGGAGGGCTGCCAGGCTCCCCTCCGATCCGTCGACACCCACGATGACCCGCTCGACGTCCTCGGTGACGGCCATGATCTTTCCCCTTTCCGGAAGGTTTCTCGTTTCTGGGAGGTCTCTCGCCAGGCTAGGAAACGCGGCTGCCCCTCGGCGTCCTCTGGAGGGAGGTCGTGCCGGTGGACCGGCCGCTCAGCCGATCGGTTGCGTGGGTCGGCCGGCGGCCTCCTCGTCGCTGCCGCGGCGGACGACGAGGAGCGCGGCGTCGTCGAGGTGGCCGGTGCGTGCGCTCACGGTCAGCAGGGCGTCCGCCAGGTCTTCGGGCGACGCGTCGCGGTGGTGTGTGACGATCTCGCGCACCCGGTCCATTCCTTCGTCCAGGTCCAGATCCGGCCCCTCGACCAGGCCGTCGCTGAGCAGTACCAGGGTGCGCACCGCGGTCAGTGGACGACTCACGGTGGCGTAGGCGGCGCCCGGCTGCACGCCCAGTGGCGGGCCGGGTGGCGGGGCCAGGAGTTCGGTGGTGCCGTCGGGCCGTCCGACGATTGCGGGGACGTGGCCGGCGGTGGCCGCTTCCAGGTGGCCGCGGTGTGGGTCGAGGACCAGGTAGGAGCAGGTTGCGAAGTGTCCGCCGCCGAGGGAGGAGAGCAGGTCGTTCGCCTTGGCCAGGACCGCGCCCGGTCCGGACTCCGTCTGGGAGTAGGCGCGCACCGCGGTGCGGATCTGTCCCATGACCGCGGCCGCCCGCACGTCGTGGCCCTCGACGTCGCCGACGCACAGGGCGTAGCGCCCGTCGGCGAGGGGGAACGCGTCGTACCAGTCACCGCCTATGCGGACGCCGTCGCAGGCCGGGACGTACCGTCCGGCCATGCGCAGTCCGGGCAGTTGGGAGAGTTGGGACGGCATCAGCAGGTGCTGTACCGCCTGGGCGAGTTCGACCCGGTCCTGGACCAGGGCGGTCCGGGCCAGGGCCTGGCCGGTCAGCCCCGCGACGGTCGACAGCAGTGCGCGTTCGCCCGGGGGGAAGTCGTGCCAGCGCGCGAAGCCCAGCGCGAGCACGCCCGTCGGTCGCCCCGCGCAGCTCAGCGGGAGCATGGCCCAGGACCGTGCCTGTGTGCGGGAGAGCAGGTCGTGCGGATCTCCGTCGGTGACGGCGCGGTGTTCCTGTGGGCTGCCGATGTAGCAGGCGCGGTTGTCCTGGATGACGCGTGCGGCGGGCACCTGGGCGTCGAGGGGCATTCCGTCGAGGATCCGCGCCATGGACGTGCCCGCCCCGGACGAGGCCAGCGACCTGAAGTGCCCGTGTTCGGCCACCAGTACCAGCGCGCCGATGGCGCCCAACGCCTGTTGGAAGCTGTCGGTGATCGCCGCGCCGACCGCGTCGGTGGTGGAGGCGGAGACGAGGGCCGCGGCGATCTCCTCGATCCGGTCCGCCCGGTCGGTCTCCCTGCGCGCCGTTTCCTCCAGGGCTCCGCAGCGGTGCACCTCGTCGGTGACGTCCCGGGTGACGCCGACCAGCCAGCGGTGCGGTGGGGTGCTCAGCGGATGGACCCGGGCGTCGACGCGCATCCAGCGGCGTCGGCCCTCGTCGTCGTGCATGGCGAACGTGGTCTCCACCTGGTCGCCCTCGTTCTCCAGGCCGGCGAACGCCTCGTGGACGGCCTCGCGGTGTTCGGGGGCGATGGCTTCCTGGATCCGGGGGACCAGTCGGTGTGCCGCGGGTCGCATTCCGTACAGCTCCTCGGAATCGTCGAACCAGCGTTCCTCGCCGCTGTCCAGGTCGACGCTCCACGCGGCGAGCGACGCGGTGTGCAGTGCGAGGCTCAACTGCTGCTGGCGTTCGGCGAGTTCGTCGGTCACGTCGAACGCCGTGGCGACGCAGTGTCCGAGTGCCGGGGTGCGCCGGATCTTGACGACCACCGAGCGGTCCTGGTCGCCGGCTCCGGGGAGCGTGAAGAGGCGTTCGACCGGGTGTCCCTCGGCGTGGGCGAGGGCGCGGTCCAACAGGCCGCGGCCGGCGCGGCGCAGCTCGGCCGGCAGTCGCGCGGTCCAGGGGTGGGCTCCGGCGGCCGGCGACGGGCACAGCACGGTTTCCCAGCGGGGGTTGGTGATGAGTTCGTAGCCGCAGGTGTCGAGCAGCGCGATGCCGCCGGGCGCGTGGGCGAAGGCGGTCCGTGCGAGTGCGGGCACGGGCTCGGGCCCCGCGCCGGTTCCCGGCCCGGGCACGGGGCCGGGGACGACGCGGTGGTGGGCGGTCGCCTCGGGCGTTCCGAGGTGGGGCTCAGGCACGGCGTCCCCCTCCCCCGGTGATCAGGGATATCGCCGTGCCGTGGCACGCCGTCGCCGGCCCCCGGATGAGTGCCTCGGCCTCCGGGGCGCCGCGTTCCCCGTGGGGCTCTTCGGGTTGGTCGGTGGGCACCAGCAGGAGTGGTCCGGGCCAGTGCTTCAGGCAGTACCGGGCGGTCGCGAGGTGTCCGTGCCGGTGTCGGAGACCGCGTTCGGCGGCGGGTATGACCAGGAGGGTGCCGTGACCCTCTCGTTCGGCCGCGGCCACCATCGCCGGTCCGGGGCAGCCCCACGCCACGAGGGGATCGCACTCCACGGTGGCCGCCAGGCCGCCCAGTGCCGTGCCGAGGGCGGTGTCGAGGCGCCGGAGGAAGCCGGTCCACACCTCCAGGGGCTCGCCTTGCGGCAGCGGCGGCCGCAACCCGCCCGGGCCCGGCGGGTGCAGGAGTACGGGACAGAGCCGGGCGCGGTGCCGTACGGCCTCCTGTCCGGCCCGACGCAACACCCTCCGGGCGGTGTCCGTCCCGGCGACCTCCACCACCACGTGCCGCACTTCCTGGTCCATCGCTGGCGTCCTCCCTCGCGGGCCGCGCCCCGGCGCGGCAGATTGGATCGGGCCCGCCCCGGTCTGGGGTGGAGCGGCCTTGGTTGCGACGGTAGGAAGCGGTGGCGGCGGATCCCATCGGTCAGTCGGTCGGTCCCGGGCGGTGTGGCATCCCCCGTTAGGGGGACGTTCGCGCGCCCGGCGTCGCGAAGATCGCCGGGCGACGGCCCGGGCGGCTGCGCCGCAGGCGCCGGATGGCACCCGCGGGTGGCTCGGCCCACAATGGTCAGCCCGGCCGGGTCGCCCGAACCGTCGACGACGTTCCGTGTCCCGACGCTCACCCGACGTCCGCATCGCAGGTCGGGCAGGTGGCAGGGAGGAGGCGCAACATGGCACCGGCTCACCTCCCGATCGAGCAGTACGCCATGATCGGCGACTTCCAGACCGCCGCGCTGGTGGGCCGGAACGGCTCGGTCGACTGGTTGTGCCTGCCCCGCTTCGACTCGGGTGCGTGCTTCGCCGCGCTGCTCGGCGCCCCGGAGAACGGCCATTGGCGCATCGCCCCGGCGGGTGCGCAGGAGGGCTCCTGCGCGCGGCGGGCGTACGCGACGGACTCCCTGGTCCTGGAGACCTTCTGGGCGACGGGCGACGGCACCGTCAAGGTGGTGGACTTCATGCCGCAGCGGGTGACGGACCCCGAAGTCGTGCGCATCGTCGAGGGCGTGTCGGGCTCGGTCGCCATGGAGTCCGAGCTGCGGCTGCGCTTCGACTACGGGCGGGTCTCGCCGTGGGTCTACGAGGCGGAGGGCCATCACGTGGCCGTCGCCGGACCGGACTCGGTGTGGCTGCGCTCCCATCCGGCGGTGCCCACCCGCGGCACGCGGTCGAGCATCCGGTCGTCCTGGACCGTGCGGGCCGGTGAGCGGGTGGCCTTCACGCTGACCTGGCACCCGTCCCACCTGGAGCAGCCGCCGGGGACCGATCCGTACGAGGCGCTGGAGCGCACGTTGAAGGGCTGGCGGCAGTGGACCGGGCAGTGTCGCTACGACGGGCCGTACCGGGAGGCCGTGGTGCGTTCGCTCATCACCCTCAAGGCGTTGATCTACCGCCCGACCGGTGGGATCGTGGCCGCCCCCACGACGTCGCTGCCGGAGGAGCCGGGCGGGGTCCGCAACTGGGACTACCGCTACTGCTGGCTGCGCGACGCCACCATGACGCTGGGGGCGCTGTTGTCGGCGGGGTACGTCGAGGAGGCCGGCAGTTGGCGAAGTTGGCTGCTGCGGGCCGCCGCGGGCGACCCCGACGATCTGCAGATCATGTACGGGCTCGCCGGTGAGCGGCGGCTGCCCGAGACGGAACTCCCCTGGTTGTCGGGGCACTTCGCGTCGCGTCCCGTACGGGTGGGCAACGCCGCCGTCGACCAACTCCAACTGGACGTGTACGGCGAGGTCCTCGGCGCCCTGCACGTGGCGCGGGCCGCCGGCATCCCCGCGCCCCAACCGCACGCCTGGCACCTGCAGTTGAGTCTGCTGTCCTTCCTGGAGTCCCATTGGCGCGAGCCGGACGAGGGGCTGTGGGAGGTGCGCGGCCCCCGCCGGCACTTCGTGCACTCCAAGGTCATGGCGTGGGTGGCGGCGGACCGGGCGGTGCGCACGCTGGAGGCCCATCCCGAACTGGGGGGCGATCCGGAGCGTTGGCGACGCATGCGTGACGAGGTGCACCAGGAGGTCTGCGACCGGGGGTACGACGCCTCGCGCAACTCCTTCACCCAGGCGTACGGGTCCGCGGAGTTGGATGCGGCGACCTTGCTGATCCCCCAGGTCGGGTTCCTTCCCGGGGACGATCCGCGCGTGGTGGGCACCGTGGACGCGGTGCGTGCGGCCCTTTCCCACGATGGTCTGGTGCGCCGTTACAGCACCGCGGGCGGCGCGACCGACGGTGTGCCCGGTGCCGAGGGAGCGTTTTTGATCTGCTCGTTCTGGCTGGCGGACGCGCTGCGGCTGACCGGGCGCGGTGCGGAGGCGACCGCGCTCTTCGAGCGGCTGTTGCGGCTGCGCAACGACGTCGGGTTGTTGGCCGAGGAGTACGATCCGCTGGCCCGCCGTCACTTGGGGAACTTCCCCCAGGCATTCAGCCATATCGGTCTGGTGGCGACCGCGCTCGGGCTGGAGCGGGCGGATCCCGGCTGAGTCTCAGTCGCCCGGCGGGGAGGTCGCCCGGGGCCGCGGCCAGCGGGTGGCGAGCACGGCCAGGAGGCCGCCCGCGAGGACGAGGGCGACGCGGACCACGGCCGTGTACCACGGCACCGGTTCGCGGTAGGCGTCCATCAGGAGCAGGAGCATCGGGAAGGCCAGGCACCAGTACAGGTAGTTGGCGGGCCGGAAGGCGTAGGCGAGCGCGCCGACCACGCCGATGAGCAGGGCCACGGTCAACTGCCCGGGTCGCAAGAGGACCAGCAGCGTGCCGACCACTCCTCCGAGGGTGTTGCCGACGACCCGCTGTCGCGTCTTGGCGCGGGTGCCGTCCGGCGTGGGCTTCAGGGCCAACACGGTGCCGGTGACCAACCAGTGGCCGTTCCCCGTCAGGTGGTGCACGGCGGCCATCAGCGCGGCGGCGGCCGCCACGGTCACGCCGAGCCGCACGGCGTGTGTCCGGTCCGATGGCGGCTGTGGTGCGGCGGGGCCGCGGGACGGATGCCGCCGCCATCGGGGCAGCACCAGGGCGGCCCCCCACAGACCACCGGCGAGTTGCGCCAAGCCGGGGACGCCGAATGCCTCGTTCGGACCGCCGATGCCGATCAGGACCATCGCCAGGGGTGCGACGGATCCGACCCGCGGCGCCCGCGCGCCGAGGACGGCCGCCACCGTGATGGCCGGCACCAAGGCCCACACCCGTCCGCCGACGAGGTAGGCGTAGACGCCCGCGAGGGTGACCGCCGCGACCCGGGCCGCCAGTTGGCGCGCCCGCTCACCGAGGCCGGCGTCCCGGGGCAGAGGCAACACGACCAGGAGTGCCGGGAGGAGCAGCGGGGTGCCGGCCTCGGGATGCCCTGTCGCGAGCCCGACCAGCAGGGGCGCGGCGAGGGCCACCCCGGCCGCCACCCCCGGGCCCGGTTCCGCCGGCTCCTGCGGTCCCCAGTCGACCCGCAGCCAGGAGGCGGCACGTGCCGTCACCGTGTGCCGGCCGTCGATGTCGTCCTGTCGGTGCATCCACCGCTCCCGGTCGTTGCGTCAGGCCCGCTGCGCGGGCCGCCTCGTGGGCCTGCCCGCTTCCCGCCCGCTTCATGGGTGCCGCGGCCCCCGCTCCTCCCGGCGGCCGAAACGCCCCACCCGAACCGGCCTGGCCCCGCCATGCCGGCCGCCGTCCGGGGAGGCTCCGCTCCCCGTCCAGGCAGCGGGCACGCCGGTGTTGGTCATGCGCCGTCTCCTCGAACGGTGTACGTATCGTCAGGCGGCGGGCGTTCCGTCCCGTCGACGCGAGCCCTTGGCCGTGGACGTCCTGTGGCGCCGGCCACCGCGGTCCGCAGTGCCTGGCAGCACCCCTCGACCGGCTCTGGCGCTCCCGCCGCCCGGTAGATCGAGGTCTCACGGAACTGTCTGGGTA
>NZ_JBIVXW010000094.1:0-30230 GCF_044769405.1 Streptomyces sp. NPDC090442 | reverse complement strand
GACCAACGCCAAGTCAACTGGCACTTCACCACCCAAGACGCCCGCACCCGACTCCGCCACCTATACCCCAACAGTTAGCCGCGACGGTCTACTAGTTATGTTGATTTTGGTTCGCTTGGCGTGCCCTGGGCAAGGCGAAAGATGCGCGATCGTCCGTTACTCCCTTGGACTCAGGAGAACCGATGCGCAAGACATGGGCTGCCTTCATGGCGGCCGTGCTGACAGTGGCACCTCTCGCGGTTGTTCCCCTCGCCGCGACCCCGGCTGCGGCGCTCGACAACGGCCTGGCTCGTACCCCGCCGATGGGTTGGAACGACTGGAACGCCTTCGGCTGCAACGTCAGCGAGCAACTCGTCGAGCGGACCGCAGACAAGATAGCCTCCAGCGGGCTTCAGGCCGCCGGCTATCAGTACGTCAACATCGACGACTGCTGGATGGGCAAGTCCCGTGACAGCAGCGGCAGTCTCGTCCCCGACTCGACCAAGTTCCCGCACGGCATCCGGGGCGTTGCCGACTACGCACACGCCAGGGGCCTCAAGCTCGGCATCTACGAAAGCGCCGGCACGATGACCTGCGCCGGCTACCCCGGCAGCCTCGGCCATGAGCGGCAGGACGCGAAGACCTTCGCCGCCTGGGGTGTCGACTACCTGAAGTACGACAACTGCAACAACATGGGCATAGCGGCCCGGCAGCGCTACCAGGCGATGGGCGACGCGCTGGCCAAGACCGGCCGCCCCATCGTCTACAGCCTCTGCAACTGGGGCGAGGAGGACGTGCCGAGTTGGGGCGCCTCGATCGGCAACCTGTGGCGTACCACCGGCGACATCGACGCCTCGTACGGTCGGATGCTCACCATCTACCACCACAACGTCAACCTCGCCGCCGCGGCCGGACCGGGCGCCTGGAACGACCCGGACATGTTGGAAGTCGGCAACGGCATGACGCCGACCGAGGACCGCACCGAGTTCTCGCTCTGGGCCGAGATGGCCGCACCGCTGATCTCAGGCACCGACCTGCGCAGCGCGAGCGCCGACACCCTCGCGATCTACGGCAACAAGGAAGTCATCGCCGTCGACCAGGACAAGCTCGGCAAGCAGGGACGGCCGGTCAGCATGACGGGCGGGTTGGACGTACTGGCCAAGCCGCTCGCCGACGGAAGTGTCGCGGTGACCTTGTTCAACGAGAACACCGCACCCGCCGTCATCTCCACCACCGCTTCGGCGATCGGGTTGCCAGCCGCCAAGGACTACACCGTGCGCGACCTGTGGGCGCACCACACCACCGAGACCGCCAAGGCCATCAGTGCCTTCGTGCCCGGACACGGCACGGTGATGTACCGGGTCGCACCTGCCCACGGACTGGACGGCCACGTGCCCAACGTCGTGGTGGACACCACGGGGTTCGGCTGGTCGGCCGGCACCTCCGCAACGGTGACCTCAACCGTCACCGACAACGGTGCGCAGGCCGCCACCGATGTCCGCCTGGGAGTCCAGGCCCCCGCCGGATGGACCGTCGCTCCGCTCACCCGCACGCGGTTCGCCCGGGTGCCCAGTGGCGGTAAGGCCGTCGCCAGGTTCCGGGTGGCCGCTCCCACCGCCCTGCCCACGCCGATCACCCACACCACCGTCACCGCGACCGCTTCCGTCCACGGCCCGGGCGGCAGCCAGACGGTGACCGCGCCGAACCCCGTGGAGCTGTCCGCCCCGGTCCGGGCGCCGTTCAAGACCTTCTCCGACAACACGGCCGTCTTCGGCGCGCAGGACAGCAGGCTCGCCATCGACGGCGCGGGCGCGGACTTGTGGGGCAACGTCGACCAGTACAGCGCGATCTACCAGCAGGGCGCGGAGCACGACGGGTCCACCACCGTCGTGAAGGTGACCACTCAGGCCAGCACCAACGAGTGGGCGAAGGCCGGGATCATGGTGCGAGACGACATCACCAAGCCAGGCACATCTCCCGGCTACCTGATCCTCGCCGAGGCCCCCGGCAAGGGCTACGTCCTGCAATGGGACAGCTCCGGCAGCGGGCACCTGGACTCCAACAGCGCCCCGCCCAACGAGGGCAGCGGCACCGCCGCCCACCCCAGCTGGCTGAAGTTGGTCCGCTCCGGGTCCAGCTACACCGGCTACTACTCGACCGACGGCACCCACTGGACGCAGCTCGCCACGGCCACCCTTCCCGGTGTAACCGCCGCTCAGGACGTCGGCGTGTTCACCAGTTCCCACAGCGAAGGCACCAGCGGCGAGACCGACTTCACCGGTTTCACCCAGAACTGACCCGCTGCGGCGGAGCGGCCACCAGCCGCTCCGCCGCCCTCCACCCCATTCCTCTACCCTGCGGAGCTCCCCATGCGTGCCCTTCCACGCCTGCTCCTGTCCCTCTCCATGACGCTCTCCGCGCTCGGCCTTCCCCTGCTCGGCACCACCCCCGCCCACGCCTTGGACAACGGCCTGGCTCGTACTCCGCCGATGGGCTGGAACAGCTGGGACACCTTCGGCTGCAACGCCGACAAGCAGATCGTCAAGGACACCGCCGACTTCATGGTCGCCAGCGGTATGCGCGACGCCGGGTACCAGTACCTCACCATCGACGACTGCTGGATGAGCCGCTCACGCGACGCGGGCGGCAACCTCGTCCCCGATCCTCACAAGTACCCTGACGGCCTGACCGCCCTCGCCGCGTACGTCCACAGCAAGGGGCTGAAGTTCGGCGTCTACGAGAGCCCCACCTACCACACCTGCCAGGGCTTCCCCGGAAGCCTGAACCACGAACAACAGGACGCCCGGACCTTCGCCTCCTGGGGCGTCGACTTCCTCAAGTACGACAACTGCCTTGCCAGCGACCCCTCTCAACGAGTCGGCGACGAGCGGCTTCCACTGCAGACGCGTGACGGCTGGATGCGCGACGCGCTCGCCGCCGCCGGTCGACCGATCGTCTTCAGCCTCTCCCTGCAGCCGGCGGCTCAGGGCGAGAAACCGTGGGTGTGGGGCAAGGGCGTCGCCAACATGTGGCGCATCGACGGCGACCGCGATGCCTCCTTCGCCGGCCTCACCCGACTGATCCATGCCGACCTGGACAAGTCGCGGTACGCCGGTCCCGGCGCCTGGAACGACATCGACATGTTGGAAACCGGCAACTACGCCTCGGCGTCGCAGAACCCCAACCAGCGCCTGACCTACGACCAGGAGAAGTCCGAACTGTCGGCCGCCGCGGTGCTCGCCGCCCCGTTGATCTCCGGCGCAGACCTGCGCACCGCCGCCACCGCGGGCAGCTCGGGCTTCCCGATCAGTCAGCAGGACCTGAGCGTCTACCTCAACAAGGACGTCATCGGCGTCGACCAGGACAGCCTTGGCCAACAAGGTAGCGCGGTCACCACCACCAACGGCCTCGACGTGCTGCGCCGCCCGCTGGCCGGCGGTGATGTCGCGGTGGCCCTGTTCAACGAGACCTCCGCGCCCGCCACCATCTCCACCACCGCCACGGCCGTGGGCCTGCCCGCCAGCAACGCCGGCTACACACTCAATGACCTGTGGACACACGGGAGTTCGGTCAGCGCTCACGGCGCGATCAGCGCCAACGTCCCGCCCGGCGGCACCGTGCTCTACCGGGTGAAGGTGAACCACTCGTCGCACTGATCCTTGTCATCGGCGAAGGTGCCGCGGACCTTCTCTGCACCAACTCGCGTGCTGGGGCGCCCGATGACGAACATCGAGCAGATCGCCACCCCGGCGTCGTCCGGCTCGGCGCGGGCCGCGCTCTCCGTCATCCACAACCTCGCGGACCACGTGTTCGGGCAGAGCGACTACGGGCCGCGCACAGGCGGCTGCGTGATGGATGAGGGCCACGCGCCCCTCGTTCGAGTGAGACTGCCGCCCCGGCTCGCAGTGCAGTGATACGAGTACGTGTCACTGCAAACCCGACGGAGGACCGCATGGCCACCAACGGTTGGACGAATGAACTGCTCGACCGAATGCGCGCCACGGGCGACCCGCTCGGGGACGCCGCAATCGCCGAGACGTACGAACTGGGACAGCAGGAGCAGGTGCGGCAGACGCTGCTCGGCTTCGGCCGGAACAGCGACGCCGTACCGGCCGGGCTGCCGCCCAAGCTCCAGCGGTACTTCGCGGAGAGCGCCGTGCTGCCGCCCTGGGCGGATCGAGCGCAGATGGAACGCGGCCACGAACTGCTCGGCCGTCACCAGCCGCTGATCGCCGCGATCCTGCTCTGCGGCTCGCTCCCGATCTGCTACACCTGCGGCAACGGGGCCGAAGTGCTTGTCCGGTCCCAACGCCTCACCTCCGGGGTGTACCGACGGCTGGCGGAAACCTCGCAGTTCGTCGTGGACGTCCTCGACGACGACGGCCTGGGGCCGAGCGGTCGCGGACTTCGTTCCGCCCAGAAGATCCGCCTGCTGCACGCCACCATGCGCTACCACGTCTCCCAGCTCGGCGACTGGGATACCGCTCGGTTGGGGCTACCGATCAACCAGGAAGACCTGGCGGGCACGCTGATGAGCTTCTCGGTGATGATCCCGCGCGGCCTCGCCACGCTGGGCGTCGAGCTGCTGCCCGAGGACCGGGATGCCTACTTCCACATCTGGCGGGTGATCGGCCATGTCCTGGGTGTCCACGAGCAGCTCAACGCCGTCAAGTTCGGTGACGGCTCTGCCCTGTTGGACGGCATCCTCGCCCGCCAACAGCGCCCCTCGGAAGCTGGCACGGTACTGACGAAGGGCGTCTTGGACTTCATCCGCGAGGTGCTGCCGGTCCCGCCAGGAGTCGGGCCCACGCTGATTCGGCACCTGATCGGCGACCAGTCCGCCGACCTCGTCAAGGTGCCCCCGGCGGACAGCCTCACCCAGCTTGGGCTGGGCGCCGCCACGCTGCCCAACTTCGGGTACGGCAAGGGTGGCGACACCCTGCCGCCCGCGGCGAAGGTAGCCAGCCAACTGGGGCTGCTGATCTTCAAGGAGGGACTGCTGCTCACCAACAACGGTCGCCGCCGCCAATGGCAGGTTCCCACCGGCCTGACCGACTCACCGTCATGACCGTCAACAGCTGGCGGCTCAAGTCCGGGTGGTCGACGAGCCACTGACCGGGGTGGGCAGTGGGTGCGTGCCGGCGTTCGCGTGATCTAGTCCACATCGGGAGTGCCCGTATCCGATGGGATACTCGTCCGTGTGACGATAACCCTTGAGGATGTCTACTCCACCGTCCGCAGCATGCTGTCGGGCATCGACGGGCTCGACGGCGCGGACGTCGTGGGGAACGGCCCTCCCGACGCCGGCTACCCCCAGGCCGAGGTCCGCGACGGCACCTTCCACTGGGTGGTGCTGGAACGCAACAAGGAAGTGGAGCGCCGCACCACCGGAGACATGGACGAGTTTCTGTACTGGACGGCGCTCCACACCACCCGGGACGCCGCCTCCCGCTGGGAGCTCGACCACCGCGGACTGCTTCCCGGCTGCAGTGACACCCGGGTGGGGTGGCTGGCCAGACAGGTCCAACTGCTGGTACTGGTCCGGCCCGAGTGGGCGGACAGGTTCCGGGCGCAGATTCCGCAACAGTGTCCGGGAGTACGCCTTCAGGACGTGGACGCCTATCCGGTCGGGGAGCAGTCGTGAGGTGGTGGCGCAGGCAGAACCAGAAGGAGGAGCCGGAGCGGTCGGCGGGCGCAGCGGACGTATGGGACCGGTTCGGCAGTCCGTTGGGGAGGTTCGCGCACCCGCAGGGAACGCCGTTCGCCCAACGTTCCCTGCCTCCCACCTACCTGGCGTGCGGGTACCACGTGTACAGCTGGATCCGGCCGTGGGGCCAGGAGGAAGTCGAAAAGTACGGCGTCATCCAGGGAGGCAAGGTCGCTCCCTGGTTCGGACAGCCCGGGGGCGGAACGCAGTTCATGCTCCCGGAAGGCATCTCGATGCAGTGGCTCATCGACCAGGGCTACCTCCGCGAGGAACCGGTGCAGTGATCCGCGCCGATCACCGGTGAACCGGAGCCGCTGGCCGATCGGCCTTCGCAGGTTCATGCCCGCGGTGTTCGCCACGATGTCCGGGCCCTTGGCGTACTCGTCGAACGCGGCGAACATTCGCTCCGCGTCCCCGTGGCCAGTGCCGTCTCAGCATCCAGCGTGTCCACGGCGCAACTCCCTCTCGCCATCGCCCCGTTGAGCAAGCCCCTAGGCGATCCGCAAGGGGCCGTCCGCGAGCGACACGAGCAGTGCGACGTCTGCCTGTTCCAGGCTGTCGAGCACCGTGCGGCCGGGGGCGGGTGGTATCGGCGTCACGGAGGGCACGGCGAGTACGCGGCAGCCGGCGGCCTCGGCCGAGGTGACACCGGTCGGGGTGTCCTCCACGGCCACGCAGGTCGACGGCGGTACGCCGAGGGCGCGGGCCGCGGCGAGGTAGGGGTCGGGGGCGGGCTTGGTGCGCGGGGTGTCGTCGGCGGTGACGGAGACCGCGAACCGGTCGGCGCCCAGGTTGCGCAGCACGATGTCCGCCACGGAGCGCGGGGAGGCGGTCACCAGGGCCGTGCGGATGCCTGCCCGCTGTAGGCCGTCGAGCAGTTCGATCGCGCCGGGGCGGGGCACGATTCGGGATTCCACCCGGATCGCGAACTCCCGGTGCAGCACGGCCGAAAGCTCGGCCAGGGGTGTCGAGGTGCCGGTGGCGCGGTGGAGATGGGCGGCGGTGTGCTCGACGGGACGGCCGAGCACTTCGGGCAGGTCGGTGTCGGTGAGTTCGTAGTCCAGGGTGGCCGCGACGCGGTGGGCTGCCTGCCACCACAGTTCCTCGGTGTCCACGAGGGTGCCGTCCATGTCGAAGAGGACGGCTTGGAGGGGGTGGGGTGCGGTGGAGGTGTGGGACACGGGCTCTCTCTTGGTAGGCGTGCAGGGTTCAGGCGCGGGCGGCGGTGAGTACCGGGCGGTCGGGCAGGGTGAGGGCGACCGCTGCGCCCGGTGTGAGCGCGGCGGCATCGTAGGTGGGCAGGTCCGCCTTGACGGCGGTGCCGTCGGGTAGTTGGACGGTCAGGCGGGTGACGGCGCCGAGGAAGGCGGTGGCGGTGACGCGGGCCCCGCCGTCGGGGTCGGCGCTCACCCTAACCGCCTCCGGCCGGACCAACACGTCCACTTCGGGCCCCGCGGCGGCCTGACCGTCCACCGGTAGGCGGTGGCCCAGCACCTCGACGGTGCGGGTGTCGACGGTACGGGCGGGGATGCGGCTCATCGTGCCGACGAACTCGGCGACGAAGGGAGTGGCCGGGCGGCCGTAGAGCTCGGCCGGGGTCGCGCACTGCTCCATGCGGCCCGCGCGCATCACCGCGACCCGGTCCGCCATGGACAGGGCCTCCTGCTGGTCGTGGGTGACGAAGACGGTGGTGATGCCCAACTCCTGTTGGACACGGCGGATTTCCTCGCGCAGGGTGAGGCGCACCTTGGCGTCGAGCGCGGAGAGCGGCTCGTCGAGCAGCAGCACCCGCGGGCGCAGTGCGAGGGCGCGGGCGAGGGCGATGCGCTGCTGCTGGCCGCCGGAGAGCTGGTGGGGGAAGCGGTTGCCCTTGTCGGGCAGGCCCACCAGTTCCAGCAGCTCGGTGGCGCGGGCGCGACGCTGTGGGGCGGGCACCTTGCGCATGCGCAGGCCGAACGCGACGTTGTCCAGGGCGTTCAGGTGGGGGAAGAGGCTGTAGGACTGGAAGACCATGCCGGCGTCCCGGCGGTGGGCGGGAACCGGGGTGATGTCCTGTCCGTCGACCAGGATCCGGCCGGCGTCGGGCTCCTCGAAGCCGGCGAGCATGCGCAGTGCGGTGGTCTTGCCGCATCCGGACGGGCCGAGCAGGGCGAGCAGTTCGCCGGGGCGGGCGGTGAGGTCAAGCCCGTCGAGGGCGATGGTTGGGCCGAACCGGCGGTGTAGTCCGCTGAGTTCGACCGATGCGGCGGTGTCGGTGAGGGTGATGGAGGTCATCAGGCGGAACGCTCCTGATCGTTCTGGTGGGAGGAGGTACGGCGCCCACCGAGGAACGCCAGCACCAGGAGCAGTGCCCAGGTGATCAGCAGGCTGAGCACGGACACGGCGACGGACAACCGGGCCTGCGTGCCACTGACGTTGACGATCCAGACCGCGAACGGTTGGAAGCCGAGGACCCTGGCCACGGTGAACTCGCCCAGGACCAGGGCGAGTGTGAGGAATGCGGCGTTGAGCAGGGTCCCCCGCAGGTTGGGCAGGACGGCGCCGGCGACGGCGCGGGGCCAGCTGGCGCCGCAGCTGCGGGCCGCCTCGACGAGGGTGCGCACGTCGACGGCGCGGAGCCCGGCGTCCAGGGCCCGGTGGACGAACGGCAGCGACATCACCGTGTAGACGATGACGAGCACGGCCGGGAACGAGGGGTTCTGGAGCGCGGTGAACGTCTGGAAGAGGGGGGTGTCGGCCAGGTGGTCCGGACCCCAGCGGAGCACCGTGCCGACGCCCGCCACCAGCGCGATCGGTGGTACGACGAGAGGCAGCGAGCACACCACTTCGAGGACCGGTCGCAGCCGTGGGGCGCCGAGGCGGACGGCCAGCGCTGCGGGCACCAGGAGCACGAGCACCAGTGTCACCGTCGCGGCGGCCAGCCCGAGGGAGAGGAGGAGGCTGGAGAGGAATCCGTCGGCGCCGAGGATCTGCCGGTAGGCGTCCAGGGTCGCCCCCTCGCCGGGGACGTCGATGGTGAAGGCCACCGAGGCCGCCAGCGGGAGCAGGAAGTACAGACCGGCGAGGGCGAGTGCGGTGGTACCGCGACGTGCCGTCAGTCGAGCCATCGCGCGCTCCGTCGTTGCAGGGGGATGTGGATCGCCATCACCACGGCGGCGACCGCGACCATGTCGAGGCTGAGGGCGAGCGCCACGTTCTCCTGGCCGACCAGGACGTTGCCGGAGAGGGCGTCGGCGATCTGCAGGGTGACCAGGGGGATGGAGCTGCCCACCATGGCGGCGGCGGTGGCGTAGGCCGCGAACGCGCTGCCGAAGAGCAGGACGAAGCCGCCGAGGAGGGACGGTGCGAGCACCGGGAGGGCGACGTGGCGCCAGTACTGGGCCTTGGTGGCGCCGTTGTTCTGTGCGGCCTCGCGCCACTGAGCGCGCAGTCCCTCCAGGGCGGGGGTGATGGTGAGCACCATGAGGGGGATGAGGAAGTACAGGTAGGTGAGGGTGAGGCCCCAGAAGCTGTAGAGGTTCCAGCCGGTGTTCTCCAGGCCGAGGTGGTTGGTGAGGACCCCGGAGTTGCCGAGGGTGGCGACGAAGGCGAAGGCGAGTGGCACCCCGCCGAAGTTGGCGAGCACGCCGGATCCGGTGAGGACGGCCTCGCGCAGCGTCCGTGAGCCGAAGGCCACCATCGCCTGAGCGAGCAGCAGTCCCAGGACGGCGGCGATCCCGGCCGAGACGGCGGAGAGCTTGACGCTGCCGAGCAGTGCGTTGAGGTAGGGGCCCTGTAGGGAGGTGGTGAGGTTGGCGGTGGAGAGTGAACTCGCTCCGGTGGCCGGGTCCTTGGCGGTGAACGCGCCGGTGGCCATGGCCAGGGCCGGGGCCCCGAATCCCACGGCCACGAGGGCGAGCAGCGGGACCACCGCGAGCCAGGCCGTGGACCGCTTCCGCCGCACGGGGACGGCGGGTCCGGTGGGTGCGGTTGCCTGCGCCCGGGGCGCGACGGCGGTGCTGGTCGTGGTCGGTGTCACCCGGAGACAGCCTTGCTCCAGCCCTGGGCCAGGGCCTCCTTGGCAGCGGCCTGCTGGGCCTCGGTGGGGAAGGACGGGGTCCCGGTGACCTGAGGCAGTTTGGCCGCCGCCTCCTTGTCCAGTGTGTTGTCCTGGGTCATGGCGGCCATCAGGGCGGGGCGGGCGTAGCCCTTGAGGTAGAGGTTCTGCCCCTCCGCGCTGTACAGGTACTCCTGCCACAGTCGGGCCGCGGCGGGATGCGGCGCGTCCTTGTTGATCGCCTGCGAGTAGTACTGGGAGAACTTGCCGTCCTCGGGGACGGTGACCTTCCAGTCCAGCCCCTTGGTCTTGAACCCCTCGGCGTAGCCGGCGTTGAGGTAGTCCCAGTCGACGCTGATCGGCGTCTCGCCCTTCTCGATGGTGGCCGGAGTGGCCTCGACGGGCGTGTAGTTGCCGTTCTTCTTCAGTTCGGCGAAGAAGCCCACGCCCGGCTTGATGTCGTCGAACGAGCCGCCGTTGGCGAGGGCGGCGGCGTAGACGGCACCGAAGGCGGCGCCGGCCTTGGTCGGGTTGCCGTTGAGGGCGACCTGCCCCTTGTACTCGGGCTTGCGCAGGTCGGCGAAGGTGGTGGGGCAGTTCTTGACGCGCTTGGCGTCGCAGCCGATGGAGACGTAGCCGCCGTAGTCGTTGTACCAGCGGGCCTGGGAGTCCTTCTGGGCCTCGGGGATGCGGTCGAAGGAGGCGACCCGGTACGGGGCGAGCAGGCCCTGCTGGGCTGCGCTGAGGGCGAAGGACTGGCCGAGGTCCACCACGTCGGGGGCGCGGTCCTGGCCCTTGCGGGAGGTGATGGCGCTGATCTCGTCCTGGCTGGAGCCGTTGGGGTTATCGACGTTGATCTTGATGCCGTACTTCTTGGTGAATCCGTCGATCAGGGCACCGTAGTTGGCCCAGTCGCGCGGCAGGGCGATCGCGTTGAGCGTGCCCTCCTTCTTGGCGGCGGCGACCAGGGCGTCCATACCGCCCAGGTCCTCGGCGGAGGCCGCGGTCGCGCTCTTGCGGTCGGCCGCGGAGCCGGACTGGTTGGAGGGTGCCGAGCCGCATGCGCTGAGGACGAGTGCGGTGGTGGCAACGCCGCACGCGAGTGCGGCCGTCTTGGCCGCGGTGGCCCTGCTGATCCGGGGCGTGATCACGATCTCTCCTGGGGAAGCCTGAACGAGCCAAACGGACGTGTCTGAAGAACTTGTCTGAACAAGTTGGCCTCAGTAGGCACGGCCTCCACGTCCGGAAGGTGAACGCGAAGGGAAGCCTGGCAGCCGCGGAACTGACGATTCCGTCGTTCATATCGGCGCAAATAAGGAAACTTCCCCTCCGGCCACGACCACTCCAGGCTCGGCTAGGCTCAGCCGACGACATACATCCATGCGCACAGTGGAGGGGCAACCTGTGGGGGCACGGCACGAGGAAATCGCCGACGAACTCCGAAGCGCCATCGACAACGAGGAGTACACGGTCGGTGCACTCCTGCCCTCGGAGTCCCAACTCGCCGCCCGGTTCGGGGTGTCACGTGGCACGGTCCGCCAGGCGGTGGCGACCCTGACCTCCGAGGGACTGATCGGCTCCCGGCAGGGGGCCCGCCACGTCGTCCTCACCAGCCGGCGCAGCCAGAGCTTCACCGAACTACGCAGCTTCGCCCAGTGGGCGCGCTCCATGGGGCACACCGCCGCCGGCCTGGTGATCTCCAGCAAGCGGCGACCGGCCGCCGCCGAGGACGCCGCCCGACTCCACCTGACCGTCAACGCCGAGGTCCTTCACGTACTGCGCGTCCGCAGCCTCAACGGCGAACGTGTTCTCCTGGAGCGCACTGTCTACGCCGACTGGATCGCCCCGGACATCGAACGCATCGAGCCGGACTGCGAGTCGGTCACCCAGCGGCTCCACGAGACCAGAGGGCTCGTCTTCAGTTACGGGGAGCACCTGATCGACGCCGTGGCGGCCGGTGTCCGCGACGCCGAACTCCTGGACGTCCGCCGGGGCAGCCCGCTGCTCCGGGTCAGGCGCGTCACCACCACACGCACGGGCCGCCCGGTCGAATGGTCCGACGACCGCTACCGCTCGGACGCGGTCAACTTCAGCATGCGCAACTCCATAGGCGCCAACCCCCTTGCCCGGCAGGCAGGCCCGGGCATTGCAGGCGGCATCTGAACGGACACGGCACCGACACCTCGAATTCCCCCAGGTGTCGGTGGCGGTTACCCACGCCCCGCAGGGTGGTGCCAATCCCACCATCGAAAGGCCCGCCCATGTCCACCAGCCACACCAGCCACACCAACCCGGCGCCCCGCGTCCTCGTCGTCGGCATCGACGGTGTCCGCTACGACCTGCTCGACGAGCTGCCGACCCCCCATCTGGACTCGGTCGCCGACGCCGGCTTCCTGGCCCCCATCGAGATCGACGCCGCCACCCCCACCATGTCCGGCCCCTGCTGGGCCACCATCGCCACCGGCGTCACCCCGACCAAGCACGGCATCTGGGGCAACAACCTCACCGGCAACCGGCTGGAGGTCTTTCCCGACTTCGCCACCCGCCTGACCCAACTGGACGGGCGACGCACCTTCGTGGCGGGCGGCTGGGCGCCGTTGATGATCCAGCAGGACGGCGGAGCACTGTTCCGGGCGCCGAGCCGACTGTCCTTCATAGGTCCCACCGACCACACACCGAAGGCATGGGACGACTGCGACGCGCAGGTCACGACCGAGGCCGTGCACGTCTTGGACACCTCCGACCCGGAGGTGTCCTTCGTCTACCTCGGTGCGGTGGACGAGACCGCCCACTTCCTGGGCTGCGGAGCCGAGTACCGCGAGGCCGTGGTTCGGGCCGACGAACGCCTCGGCCTACTGCTCACGGCAATCCGCAACCGCCCCAACCACGCGAACGAGGCGTGGACCGTCATCGTCGTCACCGACCACGGCCATGTGGACGCCGGCGGCCACGGCGGCAACTCCGCCGAGGAGCGCACCGCTTGGGTCGCCTACGCCGACCCCGCCTTCCCCCAAGGGCAGCAGCCTTCGACCCCCATCCACCACCCGGACATCGCCGCCCAGGTCTACGCCTCGCTCGGCCGCCCCATCGACCCCCACTGGACCCTGGACGGCCGCCCGTTCGCCAACACCCGAGCCTGACGCACAGCACCGGGCCCGGACCGAACGACAGCGCCAGCTACGTCCGGTCAACGGAAGCAACATCCGGTACCGACCTGCACCGAACCTGCAGCACCGGCACGCACCACATTGGGCAATGCCCGTCTCGAAACCGCGCGACCGGCGATGCGGCAAAGTCGTGGAGCGTGTCCAGTTGATCAGCCACTCCCGCAGCACGGCGCTGACTGCGACTCATCACCGGGTCATTACACGCTCATTACATGGCATCTCTACGGTCACCGCCATGAAACGGAAATTCGTGTGCAAGACGCACGTCGCGGCGATCGCCGCTTCAGCCACTCTCGGCATCCTCATCCCCTCCGCCCCCAGTGCGGCAGCAGCCAAGAAGCCGACCGTCGACGTGCTCGTGATCTACACCCCGAACGCGGAGCGGGACGCCGGAGGCAAGCAGGCCATACGCGACATCGCCGAACGGGCCGCCGACTACACCAACCAGGCCTTCAAGAACAGTCAGGCCAACGCCAGGACGCGCATTGTGGGGGTCGCGCCGGCCCCTGACTACGGCCAAGGAGAAGAGGACAACCAACGCGGCTACGACTACCTGTTCGACGCCCCAGAATCAGCGACGCACCTCCGTGACCAGCACCGCGCCGACGTCATCGCGCTCGTCGGGAGCAAGGTCGGCGGCTTCGCCTTCACCGGCGGCCAAGAACGCCCGCTGCCCCCCGAGAGCGAGGGGATGAGGGGTGCCAGCATGCTGCTCGGCCAGCAGCTGATCGACAAGGAACCAGACGCCTTCGCCCACGAGTTGGGACACCTCCTGGGCCTCGATCACGACCGCTACGCCGACGCCACGGATCCGGGCGACGGCTACGATCACGCCCGCGGCTACGTGGCGCCCAGCAAGAAGTGGCGCACCATCATGGCCTACGAGAACGAGTGCCTGGACGCCGGCACGTCCTGCCCCGTCGTCCCGTACTTCTCCAACCCGAACCTGGACATCGACGGCGAACCGCTGGGCGTGCCCGCCGGCCAGGACGGCCAGGCCGACGCCGTAAGCATGATCAACGAATCCGCCACCATCGTCGCCAAGTACCGGTAGCCGAGCACAAGCACCAATCGATACCGCTCCCCCTGTGCGCGCGAGGGGTCACCCCCGCAACCCTGCAAGGTGGCCCCTTACGCGTCCCCATGCTCGCACCCCAACACCGGGCAGAAGCAGACCGGCCCGCAGACTTGACGCGCCATAGGACCTTCGTCCCGGAGGCGGCCTGTCGGCCTGCCCAGTCAACTGACATGACTGGCAACAGGAAGGGGGTATCGGATGCGGATGCGACGGTTTGGTCAGGGCCGGAACTGAGGACCGTAGTTTCCGTGAGCGTCGAGGCGGGGAATTTCCATCAGTTCCACGGCAGGGGTTCCGAGGCCGTGCATGGCATGGACTGCCGCGTTCAACGCGCGGTGGCCGCCCCCGTCCCAGGCCCGCTCAAGGTTCTTGAGAACGGCGTGGTAGTTGCCGTCGAAGCGGTGCAGGAGCCGCCGGACGTGGGTTGGCGGCCGGTGCCAACCACCGGCCGGCACACGGGCCATGGGGCGCACGTCCGGGAACGGCAGGTGCTCGCCGCTGAACTCCCACGTGCCGTGCACCTCGCGCAGTCGGCGTCCGTGATAGATCTCGCCGAAGGCGTAGTAGTGGGCTGGTTGGTCGTCCTCGAAGATGTCGGAGGGGTCGCAGGAGGTGCCCTCGCCCTGTTCCTTGACGATCTCCATGGCGCGCTCGGCGTCGTCGAGGGTCCTGACCGGCCTGAGCGTGTCCGAGCCGATGTGCTTGGCGAGTTGCCCTCGGGCGGAGAGTTCGGGGGCCACGGTGCGGAACGCCTCTTGCAGCTCGCCGTAGAAGGCACCGACGGTGAGCGAGTCGTCCACACTGCGAGCGAGAGGGGTTTCGGGCTTCTCGATCGCCATCATCACGTCGCGCACCGAATCCTTGGTGAGCCCCGACAGGTACACCGTCACCCCGCTTCGCACGCCCCCGGGCAGCGGGCCGGGGTAGGTGGGGGCCGCGTCTCTGATTCTCGGCCGCCCGCCCACGGCGACGAGCAGGTTGCAGACCGTTCCCAGGTGGAACATCTCGTCGCCGACGATGCGTCGGATCAGCCGGGCGGCTTGGCTGTGGCGATCCCTGATCGACCACCACCCGCACAAGTAGGCGGGGATGGTGGCGAGTTCGAGTTTCACCGCCACGTGGAGGGCCGACCTGATCCAGGCCACATCGCGAGCCTCCGCAGGAACAGCGAGAAGGCGTCTTACGGAGTCCTGACCGTGCGCGAACTGGTGCCCATCCACGGGCAGTTCGGCGGCTTGCGCACTGTTGGAGGCCGTGACGGGCACGGCGGCCGCAAATGCGGCCGACGCCAGGACACTTCGACGTTTGACGCGACCGCTCACCGGCGTACCCGGGTCTTCCCCTGCATGAGTCACCGTTGCCTCCGCTCACAGCCAGGGCCCCACATCAGCCGCATTCCTTCTGGCCTCGGGACGGTGATCGCGAAAGTAGCAGCCGCCCTCTCCCATCCCGGGGCGTGCGGCTTCCGCCGCTGCGCGCGTCACCCAGTCGCTCCATTCGACGCCCGAATGCCGACGCTCGCGCCGACCGGCCTGGCCCGCCGTGGCAACCCTGGCTGACCAGCAGGAGTCCCGCCACAAGCTGGCCAAGCCGGCCCGGGACGGGTGCCAGGGCAAGCACGGCACCATCCACCTGGCCGTACCGCGACAGCACATGGTTTCCCAGGGCTGGGTGCCGCCGGACAGCTCCGTCACGGCCCGGCCCACCTCCGGGACCCCCGCCGTGATCCACCTTCAGGACGACGGGGCAGTTGTCGCGTTGCTGCCCGGCGCGGAATCGGCACACGTAGTCGGAGGTGAAAACCTTGGGGCGGACGTTGGGGTCGGTGTCGAGCACGTGGAGGGGTACGGGGCGCCAGTGTGCTGGCTCTCCTTGGGGAAGTCGAAGTGGAGTGAGACAGCGAAAAGGCTCGGCCGAGTGGGCCGGATCTCTCGCCACTTCCCAGCACAGGGGCCCGTGACAAGTCCCAATGGACCAACACAGCGAGTGCACCCCCTGCGGCGCTGCAATCGTGAAGAGGAAGGCCCTGATCAAGAACAAGAGGAGTACATCATGCGCCTACGAACCGCTATCGCAGCCGTCTTGCTGGCCGTCACCACCGTACTTGCCGGTGCCGCCACGGCCACCGCAGATGACGACCCGGGCTCAAGCCTCGACAACAGCGACTTCGGCATCGGAGACCTCATGAGGCTCTGACCATCCGCAGACGCCGCCTACCGGCGCGTGGCATGCACGACGGTTCTACGTGCCACTCTCCCTACGCGGACGAGGGGCCACCCCTGCAAGGTGGCCCCTTACGCGTGCTCGCGCTCCCATCCCAACACCGCAAACAAGCATTTCGAGCCGCAGAATTGACGACCCATGAGGGGATTCACTTCGGAGGCGGCACGCAACGACCGACTATCTATGGGGAGTTGGACCGATCGGTCCGCTCGCGGCGCACACGTCACGGTCGCCTGGCGGAAGGACTTGTCCGGTCACACCCCTGACCATTGGCCGGCAGCAACCCAATCCACCACATCGGCCCGCCCACGGCCAAAGTCCTTCGCTGAGCGAAAACGGAAAGAGGCCGTCCCAGCCAGTGGTATTGACGGGACCTCAGACGGCATCGAGCCTACCGGTCGGCATCGCAGGGCCCGGGCTCCGGCACTGCGAGAGGCTTGCCCTTGGGTGTCACGTAGGTGACCCAGAGGACGACGTCTTTCTTGCCCTCGTTGCGTCCTTCATGCAGGTAGCCACTTCCCTCGACGAGGGAATCCCCGGCTTTGTATACGTGCTCACCCCTGGGATAAATCGGCGCCGTGTGCGTGAAGACTCCCGACTTCACGACTCCAATGAGCTGGCCGTAATGACAGTGCTTACCGGTAGAGGCTCCGGGCGGGAGGGTAATCTCACGGAAGTTGACCTGCACAGGACCGTCTACCTTGACGTTCACCGCGCCCGACTGCTTGCCTTGGGCGATCTCCTTGATCACGGGCGCAGGTGCTGCCTGACGTTTATCGGCTTGTGAGGCACTGACCCCGGAGACCATGAGAACGGCCGCTGCAACTGTCACGACCAGCGTACGCCGGACCCTCGGCATGTTTCTCTCCTCCGTTTGTGGCTTCTCGACACCAGAGATTAATCAGCGTCGAGACGAGGAGCTGCAGCCAAAAGAAGACAAGAGGGTCCACTTCGGAGGTCAACGTTTGCAGCACAGCGGCCACGCGGGTCGCCGAATCCGTCGGCGAACACCTTTGACATCGCCAACAAACGCAGGCATTTCCTGTTGACCCTTCATTCAGTGTCATGCTCGCAACCACCCACCGATGCACAGCATTTGTCAGTCGCGTAGCTGTTCCGACACCTGGGCCGCGACCTTCTTCACGGCCGTCTCGATCTCGGGAATGCGGCCGCGGGGGAAGCGCAACGTGGGTGCGGAGAGCGCGATCGCGGCGACCGCCCGGCCGTTCGCGTCGCGCACGCAGCAACCGAGTGCGGTGATGCCGGGCTCGCTCTCACCGTTGTTGAGGCCGTACCCGACGGTGCGGATCGAGGACAGTGCGCGGTGATAGCCGGCGATGTCGTCGGCCGCGAAGGGCAACTCCGTTGGCAGCCCGTCCTCGTACAGCGCGGCCAACGCGTCGCGGGACAGTTCGGCGAGCAGTGCCTTGCCGCCGGAGGTGCGGTGGGCGGGCATCACCGCACCCGCGCGGGAGCTGACGCGCAGCGCGTGGGTCGCCTCGACCGAGTCCAGGAACCGTACGTCGGTGCCGACCCGGACCATCAAGTGCACGGTCTCCCCCACTCGTTGGTTGAGGGCTTCGAGGTGGGGCCGGGCGGCTTCCCGGACGTCCCGGTCGGGGCGGGCGGCCGCTCGTGCGTCGTGGAGTGCGGGGCCCAGTCGGTAGGTGCGGTCGCCGCTCTGCTCGGCGAAGCCGCGGTACTTGAGCATCGCCAGCAGACGGTGGGCGGTCGAGCGGGCCACGCCCAGTTCGGCGGCGGCCGCGCTGACGGTCAACGGCGCCGCATGACGCAGTATCAGCAGCAGCCGCAGGGCGTTGTCCACGGATTCGATGGCGTACGACGGACGCTCGTCATTCTGCATACCAGAATCGTAGGAGCCTCTGTTTCTTGACGAAAGAACGAGCGCCTACCGTCGCTGCCAACCGATTCGGACGGAGGACCAGGTGACCACTCCCAACGCCGACAACTCCCTCCTCGCCCTCTACGAGGACTTCGACCGCCACCATCTACTGCCGCTCTGGACCCAACGTGCGGACCTGATGCCGCCCGCCCCGCAGCCGAAGGCGGTCCCCCACCGGTGGCGCTGGCGCGATCTGCATCCGCTCGCCGAGCGCGCAGGTGCCCTCGTCCCGGTGGGTCGGGGAGGCGAGCGGCGCGCCATCGCGCTGGCCAACCCCGGGCTCGCCGGGCTGCCGTACGCCACTCCCACGCTCTGGGCGGCTGTGCAGTACCTGGGCCCGCAGGAGGTGGCCCCCGACCATCGGCACAGTCCGAACGCCTTCCGTTTCGTGTTGGAGGGCGAGGGTGTGTGGACGGTCGTGGACGGCGACCCGGTGGCGATGCGCCGCGGTGACCTGCTGCTGACACCCGGTTGGGCCTGGCACGGCCACCACAACGCCCACGACGCCCCGATGGCCTGGCTGGACGGCCTCGATCTACCGATCGCGGGCCAACTGGACGCCACATTCTTCGAGTTCGGGCCCGATGACATCACCGACCGATCGACGCCCACCATTTCGCGAGCCGAACGCCTCTGGGCTCACCCCGGCCTCACCCCCGTCGGCGCAACCCCCGACCCCACCCGCCCCCCGCTCTCCGCCTACCGCTGGGAGCACACCGACGCCGCCCTGACCGCCCAACTACAACTGGCGGACGAAGGGCACCCGGGCGTCGTCGAACCGGGCCACGCCGCGGTCCGCTTCACCCACCCCACCACCGGCGCGGACGCCCTCCCCACCCTCCGCACCGAAATGCACCGCCTGCGAGCCGGAACCACCACCGCCAGGCGACGCGAGACCGGTTCATCGGTGTGGCAGGTCTTCGACGGCACCGGCACCTTCACCCTGGGCGGCACACCACACGAGGTGCGGCGGGGCGACCTGATCGCCGTCCCCTCCTGGTGCCCCACAGAGATCGCCGCACACCAGCCCCTGGACCTGTTCCGCTTCAGCGACGCCCCCGTCATCGAACGACTCGGCTTCGCCCACACCGAGACCCCTGGAGGCGCCCGATGAGGCTCGCCACCATCCGCACCGCCGAAGGCACCGCAGCCGTCCGTATCGAGAACGCCCACGCCGTGGAGACCGGATTCCCGGACCTGGGCGCCCTGCTCGCCCACCCCGACTGGCGGGAGGCCGCGGCAGCCGCCGACGGCCCCGAACACGCCACGGACGAACTGGACTTCGCGCCGCTCGTCCCACACCCCGGCAAGATCGTATGCGTCGGGCTCAACTACCACCAACACATCCGCGAGATGGGTCGAGACCTACCCGAACACCCCACCCTCTTCGCCAAGTTCGCCACCAGCCTCGTCGGCGCACACGACCCCATCGTGCTACCGGACGCCTCGAACGCCATGGACTGGGAGGGCGAGTTGGCGGTCGTCATCGGCAGCCCGGCCCGCCATGTCACCCCGGGCGAGGCCGGCCGGCACATCGCCGGATACACCGTCCTCAACGACGTCACCGCCCGCGACTGGCAGTTCCGCACCCGCGAGTGGCTCCAGGGCAAGACCTTCGAGGCGACCACACCACTCGGCCCCGTCCTCGTCACGGACGACGAACCGGGCTTCGACCGGCACCGGATGGAACTGGTCTGCGAGCTCGACGGAGAAGTGGTGCAACGCGCCGACACCACCGACCTCGTCTTCGCCCCCGAGGCCCTGGTCGCCTACGTCTCCACCATCCTCACCCTGGAGCCCGGCGATGTGCTCGCCACCGGTACACCCGGCGGCGTCGGGCACGCCCGCACCCCACAGCGCTACCTCACCGACGGCAACGTACTCACCACCCACATCACAGGCATCGGCACCCTGCGCAACGCCTGCGCCCAGGAAAACCGCTCATGACGACAACAACCCACCACCGGGGCCCACTCGCCCAGCACCTGACCTGGCTCGACGAGGGCACCCACCTACTGCTCACACACCTCGACCGACTCCCCAACGCCGAGATCACCGCACCCACGCCTCTACCGGACTGGACCCGCGCGCACCTGCTGGCACACCTCGCACGCAACGCCGACGCCCTCCGCAACCTCGCCACCTGGGCACACACCGGAGTCGAGACGCCGATGTACCACGACCTCGACCAACGCGACCGGGACATCCAGCGCAGCGCCAACCAACCCCCGCCCCAACTCCGCTCCGACGTACGCATCTCGGCCGCTCGCCTCGCTCAAGCCCTGGCCGCACTGCCCACGAGCGCCTGGTCCACGCAGGTCCGCAGCGCACTCGGCCGGGACATCCCGGCGAGCCAGATCCCCTGGCTGCGCATCCGCGAGGTGTGGATCCACACCGTCGACCTCGGCGCCGGGGTCTCCTTCGCCGACCTGCCCCACGACCTCGTCGACGCCCTGCTCTCCGACGTCATCACCGGCCTGGCCCGCAAGGAGGGCGCCCCGGCACTGGCCCTCAGGCCGACCGACCGCACGACAACCTGGCACCTATCGGCACCCGGCACACTCACCGAAGTCGCGGGCCCCGCCGCCGAGTTGCTCGCCTGGCTGACCGGACGGGCCGACGGCGCACCCCTCCGACCGGCAACAGGCGAACTGCCGTCCCTCCCCCGCTGGTTGTAGCGCAACACCCGCGGTCGGCGGGACTCCTCTCCCGCCGACCGGTCCCGCACCGTTCACCCCGCTGACGTGGGAGGAGCATGGCGCACCATGGCGACGGCATCCGCGCGCCGCCCCGCCCTCGGCGCTGGCCAACTGCCTGCAGCATACGACGACGACACCCACCTTGCCGGTTCACCCGGGAAGGGGCGCTCACCGGTCAGGTACGGCTGCCGGTCGGTCTTGCCCTGCAGGAAGCGTTCGAAGAAGGCCGTCACCCGGTGCGCGGTGAGCTGCCGTTGCCGCTGTTCCGTCAGGCGCGGATCGTCGTGCTGTGGGGTGGTGCGGTCCGGGTACTGGGTACGGCAAGTCCCCGGCCGGGTCCCCGGCAGAGCGTCGTCCCGTGAGGCCACCTGCCCGCTGGCGGGGGACCATTGGCGGTTGTACGAGGCGTGGTTGCCCCCGGTTAGCGTGTACTTGAAGAGCGGGACGCTGGAGGCGACGCGGTTCTGCTCGAAGAAGTTCCCCGTGTTGACCTCGTCGCAGGTGCCCCACATGACGGCGAAGGGGGTCCGGGTAATCGGGTCGTTGTCCCAGGTAGCGGTGGGGGCGAGGGCGAAGGCGGCCTTGATGTCGATGCCGGCGGGCCAGGCGGCGCGATGGTCGTCGGAGATCTCCTGCATGACGCCGCCGCCTCCCATGGAATGGCCAAGAAGACCAACCCGGTTGAGGTCGAGTCGGCCATGGAAGTCGGTCCTGACCGGGGCACCGGTGCGCGCGTCGGTGAGGGCGGTGCGCAAGGGCCCGTCGCCCTGGTTGGTGAGGCGCTGCCACAGTTGCAGATGGCGCTCGATGAGGTAGGCCCGAGCCTGGTAGGCGGTGGGAGCCTGGCCGCCCTCTGTGGCGTTGAGGCCGTTGGCGCCGACCGAGACGACCACGAACCCCCGGGCCGCCAGAGCGTGGCCGAGGTAGTCGTACCCCTGGCTGCTGGGTATCTGCGGGGTGCCAGGGGAGCAGGGCCAGGCCCACAGCGCTTTGGCGGCGCGTTCGATGACCGCTTGCTGGCGAGCGGCCTCGGCGTCGTCGCCCCGCTGTCGTGCCTGGTCCCGCGCCCGCTCCGCAGTGGCGCGTTCGGCCGCGGCCGCGGCGTCGGCACAGGTCTCCCAGTGGCCGTGCTGCAGGAGGACGACGGGGCGCCGGCCAGCGCCGAGGTCTGCCGGGTAGTAGACGGTGGCGGCGAGTTCGCTGCTGCCCTCGTAGCCGAGGGAGGCCGGGGGCCGGAATGCTTGGTCACCGAGGTCGTAGCGGGCTTCGCGCGTTGCGTTCGTAGCGGTGCGATCCGACGGCGTGGGAGCGGCGTAGGCCGGCGTGGTGAGGACGGCCGCGGCGAGGGCGCAGCCGAGGGCCGTCAGGCGCAGGGCGCGACGGGTGGTGTGGTGCGTCACGGGGTCACGCCCCTCCCCCGTTGCCGGAGCGGACGTAGCGGATGAACTGACCGCGGATTTGGGCCAGTTGGACTTGGCGGAGCCAGGGACGGCGGAGGCGCCCTTGAGGCTGCGCAGCCGTCCGGGATGACGCCCGCGCAGCGGGCCAAGGCGTGCCGACATGGTGAACCTTCGTTCTCTTACGGCGAATCGGTTGGCCCCGCACCCGCGCCGTGCCGGCACGCGGAGCGGGGCACGGGCGGGAGGGCCTTCGTAACGTGTGACGTGCGGCGGGTGTCGTGGTTGCCGGGGCGTCGGCGACGAACGCCCCCCTCGTCGCCACGAGTAACGCGCTGGCCATAGGTTCATGTCATGATCACGGGCGGCCCCATCCTTCTCCCGTAGGACTCGTCCCCATGCGAACCATCAGCGTCATCACCGCCGTACACGAAGGCGGTCACCACTTCATCGGTGACACGTATGAATCGCTGTGCGAACAGAAGCTCCCAGGTGACTGGGAATGGCAGTGGTGCGTGCAAGAGGACGGCACCTCGGGCATCCCCGCGAAGAGCCTGCCCGACGACCCCAGGATCACGTTCGGCACTGGGCTACGGGCGCGCATCGCGGTGACACGCACACACGCGCTCTCCCGCGCGACCGGAGAGCTGATTCGGACGTTGGACGCAGACGACGTCCTGCTGCCGGGGGCACTGGAACGGGACATCGAGACCCTGGAACGTGTTCCGTGGTGCGTATCCGCCTGCGTCGACCTGCTTGAGGACGGGAGCACGGCACCGGGGCCGTTTGACCCTGAGGACGGCCCCTTGGAACCCCATCGCTTCTACCGCGAGGTACCGCAGCAACGCCTGTCCGTCCAGGCAACCACGTTTGCCGCGCACCGTGGTCTGGTGCTGGCACTCGGCGGTTGGCAGGCACTGTCCGGAGCCGAGACGGTTGCCCTGCTCCTCGCCGCGGAGGCAGTGGCACCAGGCGAGTTCATAGCCGAGCCGAGCGTCTTGTACCGCAAGCACCCTGACCAGACGACCGCATCGCATCAGTACTGGGAGCCGACCGAAGCGGCCACTCGGATCGACGCCCTGATGCAGCGGGCCACCGCTCTGCGAGAAGCAGGTTGGAAGTGGCCGCGGGACCGTCGCTCGCCGGTCGGTGAGCAGCAGACGCCGAGGGCCCACTGAGCCGACAGCCCGGGCTTGAGCGCTCGCGCCGTCGCAGCCCACCCCATGAGCCGCCCAGGAGCCCCAGCCATGATTGAGGTCCTCGCTCCTGTGAAGAGCTCGTTTGGACGGTAACGAACCTCGCGTCCGTCGTGACGGGCTCCTGGGCCCGGGAGCGGGCCCAGGAGCGGTGGCCTACCGGGACGCGTCGGGATACGCGGCGGTCGCGCGGATTTCGACGAGGAGTCCCGGGCTGGCGAGGCCGCTGACCCCGATGATCGTCCAGGTCGGGTAGGGCGCCTTGACAAGGCGCTGTTTGGTCTCGACGAAGCCGGGCAGGTGCTGGCGGATGTCGACGTGGTAGCTGGTGACGTCGACGAGGGCGGACGTGTCGAGGTTCTCCAGTCGAAGGATCTCTTCGATCTTCCGGATGGCGATCTCGGTCTGCTCTTCGATGGTGTCCGGGATGGATCCGTCGGCGCGGCGACCGATCGTTCCGGCAATGAACAAGAGGCCGTGCGCGCGGACCGCGGCGGAGTAGCCGAAACTTGCGAAAGCGCTGGTGGTTTGCCCGAAGACTGCGTTGTCCTCGGGGACTTCGACGGTGTGGACGGTCATTGTGGTGCTTCCTCTTCTCTGTTGAGTGGGGCCGAACGGTCCGTGGGGTCAGTTGCCCCAGCGGGACGAGGCACAGGCGTGCTCCATCCGGGTCCGGCCGAAGGTCTCGCGTTCGCGGAGGAATTCGCCGGGGATCGTGTACCGGAGTGCGTTCTTCGGGTTTTTCGCGGCCTGCGCGACGATCGCGTCGGTGAGTGAGCGGATCATGTCCAGCCGCGGATAGGCGGCGTGTAGGGCGTCGGCCTGCTCGTCGGTGACGGCATCGACGTGGTCGGCGCCCATTGGGCCGCCAAAGTCGAGTGCGACGCCTTCGCGGACGAGCACACACAGCGTGCCGCGGCGTTCCGCGATGCCTGGGGAGGTGTGCAGGGCGATGGCCTGCCAGACCTGGTCGGCATCGGCCGCGGGTACTCCGTGGTCGATGAGGAACGAGGCGGCCCGGTCGGCGCCTTCGACCTCGAACCGCTGGCTGTGCGGGCCGTCCGACGCCACGCCGAGGTCGTGCATCGCGCACGCGGCGAACAGCAGGTCGTCGTGGTAGTCGCGGCCGACGGTCAGGCCGAGGCGGCTGGCAACCAGCCGGGCGAACATGTAGCTGCGGATGCTGTGGTTGAACACGGACGGCGTTTCCACCGGTCGAATGAGGTTCATGACGGCCTCGGCAAGCGGTGTGCCGGGCAGCGTGATCAGGTCGGCAGTCGTTTCGTGGGTAGGTCCGGTCATGTCTTCAGCCTGACCCCAACCGCCCTGACCTGGTGAGAGGCAAAAATTCCATACTTCGTTAGAATCCTGCCATGGCAGTGCATCGAGTCGCGGTCCTGGCGCTGGACGGGGTCACCCCCCTCGACCTGGCGATCCCCACGCAGATCTTCACCACCAGGCCGGAAACCCCCTACGAGATGACCCTGTGCGCACTGGAGGCGACGGTGGCCACCACCGCTGGTTTCGCCCTGGTCGCCGACGGGGGCCTGGAGCAGGTGCGCGCCGCCGACACCGTGATCGTGCCGGGATTCGAACCGGTCCTCCCGGTGCCGGATGCCGTGCTCGGCACGCTGGCCGAGGCCCGCGAACGAGGCAAGCGTGTGGTGTCGATCTGCACGGGCGCCTTCGCGCTGGCCGCGGCGGGCGTCCTGGACGGGCTGCACGCCACGACCCACTGGAGGCACATCGACGAGTTCGAGCGGAGCTTCCCGGCCGTCACGGTCGACCGCGACGTGCTCTACGTCGACGAGGGCGACGTGCTCACCTCGGCCGGAGTGTGCTGCGGCATCGACCTGTGCCTGCACATCGTGCGCCGCGACCTGGGCGCGGAGGTGGCCAACCAGATCGCCCGCGGTCTGGTCGCCGCCCCGCATCGAGACGGTGGGCAGGCCCAGTACGTGCCGGCTCCCGTCGCGGTGGCCGGTGAGGCGTCACTGTCCGGTACCCGTGAATGGGCCCTGCACCGGCTCGACGAGCCGCTCACGCTACGCGTGCTTGCCCGACACGCGGGCCTCTCGCAGCGCACCTTCATGCGCCGGTTCACCGACGAGACGGGCACGACCCCGTTGCAGTGGATGCTCAACGCCCGACTCGGCAGGGCGCGGGAACTATTGGAAACCACGGACCGCTCGGTGGAGCAGGTGGCGCGGGACTGCGGACTGGGCACCGCAGGCAACCTGCGCCTGCACTTCCGGCGCGCACTGGACACCACTCCCACCGCCTACCGCCGCACCTTCACACACTCGACGTCGCGCAGTCCGGCCTGTTCGCCAGTAGTCCCGCGCCCGGTCTGAAAACGGCCAGCACGACACTGAAGGTTTTCAAGGCCGGCCGCTGCCGAGCAGACCAGGAGAAACGGTGAACCCGAGCCGTCACAAGAACGAGCTTCTAGTAGGACTCCAGCACTGAGACCACAACACCGTGGGCGTGCTAAGGCAGTTCGCGGCGGACCAGGGCCTGAGGAACCGGCTCTCCGGTGGCCTGGGCGTAGGTCACTCGCTCCCGCACTTCCCTGAGAGTACGAGGGCGATAGCCCGGGCCTCCGCAGCAACTCTTGTGGAAACGAACTCCGGCGTGCAGCAGCACGGAGAGCGTGCGCCAGGCAGAGGTGTCACGCCTCTTGGGCGCCGCGAAGGCGGAGCCGACGTGGATCAATGGTTCCGCGCAGCGTGGACAGACCCGGTCGTGGTCGTAGTGGCCAGGGTAGGGCTGCTTGTACGAAGCCCGACAGGGCAGACAAACGTACGAGGTCTTTCCAGACGGCATGTGGAAAGAGTAGTTCGACCGAAGGACCCCTCGGCCGCCGCCACTCCTCCGTCCTCCCTCCACCGCGGGCTTCCAGGGCTGCCATCAGGCCTTCGACGGGGGCAGGTCCCGGCGGCGATACAGCATCGCCGCCCGCGGCGGAGGCGTCCACGTCGACGAGAGAGGGCGAACACCAATCCGGTTCGATGTCTCGTCACCGTGCTCCACGACAATGACTCGGAAGCGACCTTGCCACCGGTACGTTCATGTGACTTTCTGGAGCCAGCCGAAAACCGCTTGTAGTGGGCGGTCGGGCGAGCGGTGAAGGGATGGCGATGAGCACTGTCCACGCGGCAGCCACAGGCGACGAGAACTCAGCCCCACCGATCAACACGGTCGCAGGGACCGGGGTAGCAGGGTTCAAAGGAGACAACGAGCCTGCCGTTTCGGCTCAGTTGAATGGCCCGCTCGGGGTAGCCGTGGACAGCACCGGCACCCTGTACTTCTCCGACTACAACAACCACCGGGTCCGAAAGATCACGACGGACGGGAAGATCAGCACGGTCGCGGGGACCGGAGGTGCGGGCTACTCGGGCGACAACGGCCCGGCCGCCTCAGCCCAGTTGAACCGCCCGCGCGAGGTGGCGGTGGACAGCGCAGACACTGTCTACATCGCCGACAACGAGAACCACCGGGTCCGGAGAATCACGACCGACGGGAAGATCAGCACAGTCGCCGGCACAGGCACCGCGGGCTTCGGCGGCGACGGCGGCCCCGCCACCGCCGCCCGGTTGAGCTACCCCTATGGAGTGGCGGTGGACAGCACCGGCACCCTCTACATCGCCGAGGCCGGCAACCACCGGGTCCGGAAGGTCACGGCAGACGGGAAGATCAGCACAGTCGCGGGGAACGGGATTGGCTACTCGGGCGACAACGGCCCGGCCACCTCAGCCCAGTTGAACTTACCGCACGCGGTGGCGCTGAACGGCGCGGGTGACCTCTACATCGCCGACTGCAGGAACCACCGGGTCCGGAGAATCACGACCGACGGGAAAATCAGCACGGTCGCCGGCACAGGCACCGCGGGCTTCGGCGGCGACGGCGGCCCCGCCACCGCCGCCCAGTTGAACACCCCGCTCGGGGTGGTGGTGGACAACACCGGCACCCTCTACATCACCGATTTGGGCAACCACCGGGTCCGGAAGGTCACGACGGACGGGAAGATCAGCACGGTCGCCGGCGCAGGCACCGCGGGCTTCGCTGGTGACGGCGGCCCGGCCACCTCGGCCCAACTGAACGTCCCGTACGGGCTCGCTGTGGACTGCGTCGACACCCTCTACATCGCCGACTTCAACAACAACCGGGTTCGGAAGGTCACGTCGGCGAGGATGGCCGGGCTGCCCGATTCAGGCACGGTGGTCTCCTGGGCCAACGTCCGCAGCAGGCTGCGGATGTCGGTCGTGCGTGAGTCCACCAAGGACGGGGCCGAGATCCACCAGTTGCTCGCCTCGCCCCGGGATCACCAGCGGTGGCGGCTGGTCGTGGCAGGCCAGGACAACGGAGACGTCTTCTACACGATCGAGAACGTGCACAGCAAGAAGGTCCTGGAGGTCGTCGGAGCGGGCCAGGCACCCGGGGCTATGGTCGCGCAACGCGCCTACGAGGGTGGCGCCGCACACCACCAGCAGTGGAGGCTGATCCCGGTGGGCTCCGCGACCGACACCCCGCGGGTGTACGAGATCGCGAACCGGAGCAGCGGTCTGCTTCTACACGTCGACACCAACGCCCCTACGGCGATCAAGCAGTACGGAGCGGAGGGCGACCCCCGGGCTCGGCAGTGGCAGCTGCTCCCCGTGTGACGCACGACTCGTCGACGCAAACTCCTTCCCAGGCAATGGCGCCATAAGGACTTCGATTGTCGGAACGCGCGCAGATGCCTGTTGCCACGTCATCGAGCGCGGTTCGACCAGAATCAGTCGAGGACGGGGAATGCCTTCCAACGCGTACAACCTGGAACGCGCCAAGCGCCAGCCGCTGACGAAGAAGAACCTGCGGGAACTCAACATCGAGCAGACCTGGCAATCCATCCTGGACCACCCCAACCTGGTCTACGTCGACGACTACGGTGTGCAGCACAAGCCCGTCGGGTTCTCCGTGAACAAGTCGAGCTTCGGCACTTTCCCCGGGAACGCGTCCCAACTGGGCTGGCTCGCCTACATGAACCTCGGGGAGCCGCTGATCGAGGAGCGACGCAACATCAGCCAGCCCCCGCCCGACACGTTCTCCTCGCGCGCCTACGTCAACCGCAGCCAGACATCCACGATGACCTTCACCGACTCGGTCGACTTCACGGTGTCGAACGGAGTCACGTGGTCGCTCCAAGGGACGACCCAGCTCACCTTCGGCGGCAGCGTCAGCGCCCAGCTGCAACTGCAACTGCAGAGCCAGCTCCGGATGGACCTCCAGGCGCAGCTCCAGACGCAACTCCAGAACGAGATCGCGAACAGGAACACGAACACGGTGACCAACAAGAACAGCAAGGACAACATCGGGGTGGACAACGCCAACGCCACCGAGATGGCCATGAGGAACGCGGCGACGAACTCCGCGACGGGCTCGGTGACGGACTCGGTGGCGTTCACGACGCAGGGCACCGCCACCGGCACCGCGACGCTCAACGCCCAGTTGATGCTGGGCATCACGGCCTCCGTCGGCGGATCCCTGACCACCAGCTGGGCCTCGAAATCGCAGATCTCCGGCGAGGTGCAGCCGGGCTCCCGCGTGGAGACCATCGTCACGCAGCGGCGTACCCGCAAGCAGTACACCTACGAGATCCCGGTGACCTTCTCCGGATTGATCGCGGTCAAGTACGACGTACCGGTGACGGTCCTGTCTCCCCCGCAGTCCGGGGAGTACCCCGGCCTCAACCAGTTGGTCGCCCGCGACATCGGCGACATCGAGCTGGCAGGCGGCGGCTTCCGGATGAAGGGACTGGCCGAGGTCGTCTCCGCCCTGGAGGTCCATCACACGATGTTCGACGGCGAAAGCCTGACTGACAGTCAACGAGCGCTGCACAAGCAGCCTTGACCGGCGGGCGGCGCCGCCACGACGACCAGGGGTGACGACCATGGTGTTCGACAACATCTTCGGCTCCGCGAGCAAGGGTGCGGGCCTCTTCTCCGTAACCACCGACAGCACCAAGCCGCAGCCGGGTGAGGGCGTCGACTTCGAGGACTCCGACGACGACACCTACGACGACACGAGCACGAGCCTGTTCACCAGCGCGATCCACGGGGCCAACTCCCGCGCGAAGGTCGTACAGGAACAGTCGCCCGAAGCCCGGGCCATCCTGGGCTTCCTCGGCTCCTTCATCCAGACCACCCAGGCATCGGCCGGTACGCAGGCCCAGTACGCCCAGGATCCCAGCTCGGTGTCCAAGGCTGCGGCGGATCGCATGCAGGAGTCGAGTCCGACGGTGACGAGGGACAACGGCCTCCAGAAGGACGAGGACTTGAAGGACAAGCCGAAGAGGAACGATTTCAGCAAGCCCCCCAAGGCCCCGGAGACCCCCAAGGCGGAGACTCCCAAGGCGCCCAAGCCAACCGCCGACGACCCGTCCGGTTCCAACTAACGCACGGCTTCCGAGGGGCCGAAGGCGAGACTTCCCCTCATCACGTCCAATCGAGTAACCAAGGTTCGGCGGCTGCTCAACTCACCGGATTTCGCAGTAGCTTGAGGCACTTCCGATCATCCGGTCGATGAATTTCCGGTAGCCCTGCCTGCGAGTTCCGTGGCCTCGGACATTGCCGTGGATGGCGGACGTGTTGCGGCCATCCATTCGATTTCTGAACATCCTCGATCCAGGGTGATTGGGCTGCGGTTGGGCTGCGGTTGGACTTGCGGTAATTCCGCACGTAGATCGCTGCGTTGAGCTCCCGATGCTTCGTTCTCCCCATCCAGAACAGGTGAGGTTTCCGCGATGTACACCCAAGAACGCACGACAATGGCGAATTTGGTGGTCGGCGGCCCGGTGGCCGTGA
>NZ_JBIVXW010000093.1:0-31618 GCF_044769405.1 Streptomyces sp. NPDC090442 | reverse complement strand
GGTGGGGGTGCCAGACGTAAAGCGAAGCAGTCTGGCACCCCCACCCCGCAGGCCCGTCACCGCACCCCGACAGCCCCGCGCAGCGGACCAGACAACTCGACCCGCCCCGCGCAGCGGACCGGCCCCGTGGAGCGGAAGGTCATTCGGGACCCCGCGCCGGAGGCGGCGGCGCCGGAGGTCGCGGCGCCGTGTCCGGGGAGAACCACGGAAGGGCGGTGGTGACGCCCGGCGGGGCGGGAGAGACGCGCGGGCGCGATGGGTGGTTGACGACGGCCATCCCGCCGCGGAAGAGCAGCGTGGGAACGACCACGCACAGCAGGAGCCAGAAGAGGGTCATGCCCCAGGGGCGGCCGACCTCCCAGGGTTGTTCGACGAGGAGGCGGTCGCCGTACTTGAGGGAGACCAGGTAGTCGCCGTGGGCCCCGGCGGCCAGTTCCACCGGGAGCCTGACCTCGGCCCTGCGGCCGGCGGGGACCGTGCCGTGCCACTGCTGGTTCTCCCACGTGGGCGCGAAGACGCCGTGCGAGGTGCCGACCTTGAAGGCCGGGTCCTTGGCCGGCGCCGAGCCCAAGTTGCCGAGCGTGACGGTCAGTTCACGCTGCGGCGGGGCGCCGAACCAGGTGAGGAGCCCGCTGCTGCCGGTCAGCCGGGGCTGGGCCAGGACGGCCAGCCGGCCGGCGCTGACGTCCTGCGGCAGCGGCGCCACCGGGTGCCCGGCGACCTTGAACGCGGCGTCCGCGGTGGCCGCCCGGCCGGTCACGGTCGCCACGTGCACCACACAGGGGCAGGCTTTGGGCGGCTCGGCCACCGGGAGCGGCGCCCGGAAGGCGCCGTGCGCGTCGGTGGTGGCGGTCCGACCGTCGCCGTTGGCACAGGAGTTGGTGCCGCCGATCATGTTCTGGCCGCAGATCAGCAGCGTCAGCAGGGTGCGCGGGCGCCAGCCCTGTCCGTTGACGGTGATGCTGCCGCCGACGCCCGCCTCGTTGGGGGAGACGGCCGCGGACGGTTGGTCGGCGGACGGGGCGGCGCTCGCGGTCGGCGGTGCGGGCAGTAGGACCGGGAGCAGGGCCAGGGCGAGGGCGAGCGCCGCGCGCAGGGCGGACCGGCGGCGCCTCCCCCGGCCGGCCCGCGGGCGTCGACCCGCCGTGTCGCAGGGTGCGGCCGCCGCCGTCCCGTCGAGACCCTTCTCGCCGTTCACGCGCGCACCTCTGATCCCGTCGTCGCGGCCTTCGTGGTGTGGGTCGTGGTCGAGGTGTCCGAAGTGGTGTTCGTTGCGTCGCGGGGAGCGCCGGCCGTGGGGCGCGGGCCGGGGTGGCCGGGCGGGCCGCCGGTGCGGTGGCGGCGGCGCCACCACAGTGCGGCGCCAACGGCCGCCAGGAGGAGCAGCGCGGCGGGCACGCCCCAGGGGACGGCGGTGTAGCGGGCGGTGGCGGTGTCCCGCGCGCCGCCCGTCGCGGTCGCGGTGAGCGTGACGTCCGCCGCGTCCAGAGTGGGCGGATCGGGCCAGGTCTCGGTGCGGTCGACGCGGGCGCCGGGCGGGAGCACGTCTGGCAGGGTGCGGGCGGGACGGCGCAGCAGCGGCCCGAAGAGGCCGTCGGCGCGGACCGCCAACCGCGGCCGGAGCGCGGTGTTGCCGCGGTTGACGAGGGTGTAGCGGAGCACCGCGGCGTCGCCCCGCCGGGTGACCGTGAGGTGCTCGACGGTGAGTGCGGACAGCGCGGGCCCGGTCACCCGCAGCCGGAGCGGGATCCGACTGCGGGCGGTGGGCTCGCCGCCGGTGACGGTGAGCGCGCCGGTGTGGCCGCCGGGGGCGGCGTCGCGCGGTACCGCCACGGTGAACGGCACGCTCGCCTGGGTCCGCGGCGGAACCGTCACCTCCGACCGTGCGGGGGCGAGCCACGCCCCGACGCCGTCCCCGCCGTCGCCCGCCAGGTGCACGGTGACCGGCCGGCCGGACGGGTTGCGGACGGCCAGTCGGTCGGTGAGGGCGGTGCCCGGCGGGCCCTCCAGGTAGAAGGACGTCCGGGCGGGGCCGGTCGGCGCGGCGGACCAGCCCCCCGCGGCGGGGGCGGGCGGCCGGGCCCCGGCCGCCGCGGGCCACAGCAGGACCGCGGCGACCGCGAGGGCCGCGCCGGCGACCGCGGTGCGGGGACGGGACGGCATCGGCGGCTCCCGGTGGGTGTCAGGCCCGTTGGTGACGGCGGGTCAGCCAGAGCACGCCGGCCGCGCCGGCCAGCAGGACGGTGCCGCCGAGGGTGCCCAGCGCGAGGGCGGAGTCGGCCGGTCCGGTCTGCGGCAGTTGGCCGCCGGTCGAGCCACCGGTCGAACCGCCGGTCGCGGAGCCGCCGCTGGCGCCGCCGGCACCGCCGCTGGTACCACCGGCGGTCCCCCCGGAACTGCCGTTCGTGCCGCCGCTGGTGCCGCCCGAGCCGCCGCTGCCCTTGACGTCCAGGGTGAGCGAGGGCTTGGGGTGGTTGCTCGGCGTGCAGGTCGTGGTGGTTCCCAGGGCCTTGATGGTGAGCGTGGAGGCGGTGAAGGTCACCTTGCCGCTGGCCTTCGGGGTGTAGGTCCCGCTCAGGTCGCTGATCTTGATGGGGGTGTTGGCCGGTATCGCCTGGTCGTTGGGCGGCCCGGAGACCGGTACGGTGCCGTGTTCCGCGCCGCCGAGCTGGATCAGGGCACTGGGTTTCATGGCGCCCTTGCCCAGTTCGACGGGGCTGGAGGAGACGCCCTTCTGGAACGACATCACCAGCTTGTAGGCGCTGCCGCTGGGCGTCCCCTTGATGTCGATGGGCGAGACCGCCCCTTTGTTGCCGATCGGCGTTTTGCACTGGTAGTTGACGTCGACGACCTCGGCGTGCGCGACGGGCGCGGTGAACAGCACCGCGGAGCCGGCCGCCGTTGCCGCGGCCGCGAGCAGCCCGGCCGCCCGCCGCGGCCGCCTGCCGTGCTGTGCGTGGAAGCGGGCCACCTTGAGTTCCCCTTCTCCCGGGAGAGCGCGCCGCCCCACTTTGCTGACGGCACATCAGATTGGGCGTCAAGGTACGCCCGGGAGGTTGCCGAGGGAAGGCACCGCACAGCCCCGATGCGGGGCACCGGCCGGATCGGCCCGGAAGCCGGCGTTCCGCGGCGGCCGTCGGACATGACGGAGCGCGGGCCTCCCGGCCCGCGCTCAACGCCCCTGGTTGCGCCGCGTCTTCAAGACGGGGCGGCCAGCTCCGCCCAGACGGTCTTGCCCGCCCCGTCGGCGTTGCGCACCACGCCCCAGTCCAGGCAGAGCCGTTGGACGATGAACATGCCGTGGCCGCCGGGGCGTCCGGGGCGGTGCGGGCTGCGCGGGGACGGCGAGCCGGCGCCCAGGTCGCTCACCTCCAGGCGGAGCACCTTGGCCGCGCAGCGCAGCCGCAGCTCCTCCGGGCCCTCGGCGTGCAGGCAGGCGTTGGTGACCAGTTCGGAGACGACGAGCAGCACGTCCTCGGCCGCGGCCCGTTGGTCGGCGGTGGCGGCCGGGAGCCAGCCCCAGTCCTGCAACGCCTCCCGGGCGAAGTCGCGGGCCCGCGCCACGGCGCCCCGGGTGCCCGCCAGGCGCAGCCGGCGGATCTGGCCTGCCGGGACGGCGGCGGCAACGCCGGCGACGCCCGGCTCCGGGCCGAGATCGCCCGGCGGGTACGGCCGGGTGGTGCTCATCAGCGCTTCACCTCACCGATTCGCCTGTTCACGACAACAGTTAACTGATCTGATTCAACGGATTCAGGTGTCTCCTGCCCGACCGGACCGCGAGAACACCCACTAGTTGGGTACGGAAGTTGTGACACCGACTACGCACCCGGAACGCATCGTTCCGGACTTCGCGGCCGGTCAGTCGGTCAGGGCCGCGTCGACGGAGTCGTGCACCGTGAAGACGGCGTCCGCGCCGGTGATCTCGAAGACCCGGGCCACCACCGGTTGCATCCCGGCGAGATGGACGCCGCCCCCCGCGGCCTCCGCCTTCAGCCGCGCGCCGAGCAGGACGTTCAGACCGGTGGAGTCCATGAAGTCCAAGGGTGAGCAGTCCACTACGAGGCGTGCGTATCCGTCGTCCACGCAGCCCTCCAGCGATTCGCGCAACAGATCCGCCGTGTGGTGGTCCAACTCGCCCGCGACGGTCACGACCGCGCTGGCGCCGTGATGGCGGATCCCGACGTGAAGCCGACCCCGGCTTGCACTGCCGACCGTCCCGCGGTCCATGCGAGCGCACCCCTTTTGCTGCCTAGACGACTGTTGTGGTGACGACCTTGCTTTGCGACTGCGCCTGTCGAACCCTACGCCTTCCTGACGCCGGCCGGTAGCTGTAGAAGGGGCATAGTTCCGCAATGCGGACAACTCGCACTTGCCTTCTTCCGTCGAACCCAGGTAGGCGTAGAAGGACACATTCGAAACGGCCGGCTTTGGAGGCGCCGCACACCGCAGTTCCACGCAGAGGCTTCGGCAGCCATATGCCGAGAACGATGGAGGAGACACATGTCACCCCGGCTCGACGAATTGCGTATCGAGGACGAGCACATCCCCGCATCGTCGACACCCCGGTCGGAAACGGCCGGACGTATTCCTTCCCAGTCGCACGCCGCGGCCGAAGAGCGGCTGAGCGTGCCCGAACTCGACGGCCTGCCCGAGATCCCACCGTTTGACGAAGTGGGTCCGGTGGATGCCAGGGCGCTGTCGAAGACGCTCTTCGAGCGCCTGGAATCGCTGGAAGAGGGCACGCACGAATACGCCTACGTCCGTAACACCCTGGTCGAACTGAACCTCGCGCTGGTGAAGTTCGCGGCCTCCCGGTTCCGCTCTCGCAGCGAACCCATGGAGGACATCGTCCAGGTGGGCACCATCGGTCTGATCAAGGCGATCGATCGTTTCGAACTCTCCCGCGGCGTCGAATTCCCGACCTTCGCGATGCCGACCATCGTCGGCGAGATCAAGCGTTTCTTCCGCGACACGAGCTGGTCGGTGCGGGTTCCGCGACGACTCCAGGAACTCCGCCTAGACCTGGCCAAGGCGGGCGACGAACTGGCGCAGAAGCTGGACCGTGCACCCACGGTCGGCGAACTCGCCGAACGCCTCGGCCTCAGCAAGGACGAGGTCATCGAGGGCATGGCCGCGAGCAACGCGTACACCGCGAGCTCGCTGGACGCCCAGCCCGAGGAGGACGACAGCGAAGGCGCGCTGGCGGACCGGATCGGCTACGAGGACCACGGCCTCGAAGGCATCGAGTACGTCGAGTCCCTGAAGCCGCTGATCGCCGAACTCCCCTCCCGGGACCGGAAGATCCTCTCGCTGCGCTTCGTGGCCAATATGACGCAGTCCGAGATCGGCGAGGAGCTGGGCATCTCGCAGATGCACGTCTCCCGACTGCTCTCGCGCACCCTCGTCCGGCTCCGCAAGGGCCTGATGCTCGACGAATAGCCCGCGGTCGGGGCCGACCGGCGAGGTCGGCCGACGCCCGTGCACACGAGGGCCCGCCCCGGAAACGTCCGGGACGGGCCCTCAGTGCGTCCGGGGGCGGGCCCGGGACGGCCGTCCTCAGAGGCGAACGCCGTTGTGCCAGACGTCCGTTACCAGCGGCACACCGGGCCGGTAGGCCAGGTGCACGTGGGAGGGCGCGTCCAGCAGGACCAGGTCCGCGCGGGCGCCGGGGGCGATCCGGCCGACGTCGGTGCGGCGCAGCGCCCGGGCGCCGCCGGCGGTGGCCGACCACACCGCCTCGTCCGGCGTCATCCCCATGTCGCGCACGGCCAACGCGATGCAGAACGCCATGGAACTGGTGAAGGACGAGCCCGGGTTGCAGTCGGTGGACAGCGCCACGGTGGCACCGGCGTCCAACAGCGGGCGGGCGTCGGGCCATTGGGCGCGGGTGGAGAACTCGGCGCCCGGGAGGAGCGTGGCGACGGTGTCGGACTGGGCCAGCGCGTCGACGTCGGCGGGGGTGAGGTGGGTGCAGTGGTCGGCGGAGGCGGCACCCAACTCGACCGCGAGCTGCACGCCGGGGCCGTGGCCGAGCTGGTTGGCGTGCACCCGGGGCGTGAGGCCCTTGGCCCGGCCGGCGGTGAGGACGGCGCGGGCCTGGTCGCCGTCGAAGGCGCCGCGCTCGCAGAAGACGTCCACCCAACGGGCGTGCGGGGCGCAGGCGTCGAGCATCGGCCCGGTGACCAGCTCGACGTAGCCGGCCGGGTCGTCGGCGTAGTCCGGCGAGACGATGTGGGCGCCCAGGAAGGTCACCTCGTCGGTGTGGGCGGCGGCGATCCGCACCGCCCGCGCCTCGTCCTCGACGGTCAGGCCGTAGCCGGACTTGATCTCCTGGGTGGTGGTGCCCTGGCGGAGGCCCTCGGCGAGGTAGCGGGCGACGTTGGCGTGCAGCGCGTCGTCGGCGGCGGCGCGGGTGGCGGCGACGGTGGTGCGGATGCCGCCGGCGGAGTAAGGCCGCCCGGACATCCGGGCGTTGAACTCCTCGGTGCGGTCGCCGGCGAAGACCAGGTGGGAGTGGGAGTCGACGAAGCCGGGCAGGCCGGCCCGGCCGGCGGCGTCGACGGCGTTGTCAGTGGCGGGTGCTTTGCTGGAGGGACCGACCCAGGCGATGCGGTCGCCGTCGATGACGACCGCGGCGTCCTGGAGCAGACCGAGGGGGCCTTCACCGAGGGAGGGGTCGTTGGTGACGAGCTGGGCGATGTGGGTGATCGCGGTGGTCGGCGCGGAAGTCGTCGTCATCGCGGGGGTGTTCTCCTTCGTCCGCGGGCGGCGCGGGCCTGGGGGTGGCTGGGGGCGGATGCGGGTCAGCCGCGCACGGCGGCGATGGCGTCGGCGAGGACGGTGGGCACGTCGGGCACACCGGTGTGCCGCCCGTCGCGGACGATCCACCGGCCGCCCACGAGGGTGTGCCGCACATCGGCTGCGGTGGCGGCGAATACGGCCGTCTCGCCGCCCAGTCGGGGCGGCGGCCCGGCGGTGCGCACGGAGTCCAGCGCGATCGTGGTGAGGTCGGCGAGCGCGCCGGTCGCGAGGGCGCCCGCGTCGTCCCAGCCGAGCGCGGCGTGCCCGTCGGCGGTGGCGGCGCGCAGCAGGGCGGCGGCGGTCCAGTGGCCCCGGGTGCGGGTGCGCAGCCGCTCGTTCAGCTCCATGGCGCGGGCCTCTTCGAGCAGGTCGATGACGGCGTGGCTGTCGCTGCCGAGGGAGAGCGGACTGCCCTGTTCCTGGAGCGCGGCGGCCGGGCCGATGCCGTCGGCGAGGTCCCGCTCGGTGGTCGGGCACATGCACACGCCGGTGCCGCTGCCGCCGAGCAGGGCGATGTCCCCGTCGGTGAGGTGGGTGGCGTGCACGGCCGTGGTGCGCGGGCCCAGCACGCCGTGCTCGGCGAGCAGTTGGGTGGGGGTGCGGCCGTGGGCGGCGCGGCAGGCGTCGTTCTCGGCGGTCTGCTCGGAGAGGTGGACGTGCAGCGGCGCCCGCCGCCGCTCGGCCCATGCGGCGACGGTGCCCAACTCCCCGGCGGGCACGGCGCGCACGGAGTGGACGGCGGCGCCGATCCTGGCGTGGTCGTCGCCCTTGAGCGCGTCGGCGCGCTCGGCCCAGGCGTCCGCGGTGCCGTCGGAGAAGCGCAGTTGGTGGCGGTTGGGCGGGTCGCCGAAGCCGGCGGAGAGGTAGGCGGTGTCGAGGAGGGTGATCCGGATGCCGGCGTCGGCGGCGGCCGCGAGCAGCGCCCGGCCCATCGCGTTGGGGTCGTCGTAGCGGGTGCCGCCGGGCGCGTGGTGGAGGTAGTGGAACTCGCCGACGCAGGTGATGCCGGCGAGCGCCATCTCGGCGTAGGCGGCGCGGGCCAGGGCGTAGTAGCTGTCCGGGGTGAGCCGGTCGGCGACGTCGTACATCACCTCGCGCCAGGTCCAGAAGGTGCCGGCGCCCACCTGGACGGTGCCGCGCAGCGCGCGGTGGAAGGCGTGGCTGTGCGCGTTGGCCAGGCCCGGGAGGGTCAGCCCGTGGAGCGCCTCGGCGCCCGGCGGGGGTGTCGGGGTCCCCGGGCGGACGGCCGTGATCCGCCCGTCCGCCACCTCCACGGTCACGCCCGGCTCGACGTGCGCGCCGAGCCAGGCGTGTTCGAGCCAGTACGTCGTCGGTGTTGCCTGCGGCGTCAGCGGCACGCCAGCCCCTCCAGTACGTCGGCGAGTGCGGTGACCCCGGCGACGCAGTCGTCCTCCGTGGCGGCCTCGGCGGGCGAGTGCGAGACGCCGGTGGGGTTGCGGACGAACAGCATGGCCGTGGGGACGGTCGCGGACAAAATACCCGCGTCGTGTCCGGCGCCGGTGCCCAGCACCGGCACCGGCCGGTCGCCCTGTTTGCCGAGCAGCGCGCCCAGTTCGTCCCGCAGGGCGTGCCCGAACTCCACGACGGGGGTGAAGGACTCGCGGACGACGTCCAGGTCGATGCCGTCGCGGGCGGCCCGCTCGGCGGCGGCCCGCTCGATCCCGGTGACCACGGTGTCCAGGCTGTCCTGGCCGGCGGCGCGGGCGTCCAGCCAGCCGCGGACCAGCGACGGGATGGCGTTGACGCCGTTCGGTTCGACGCTGACCTTCCCGAAGGTGGCCAGGGCGCCGGCCAGTCGGGCCTGTTCGCGGGCGGCGAGCACGGTCGCGGCGTAGGTGAGCATCGGGTCGCGGCGGTCCGTAAGGCGCGTGGTGCCGGCGTGGTTGGCCTCCCCGCGGAAGTCGAACCGCCAGCGGCCGTGCGGCCAGATGGCGGAGGCGATGCCGACCGGGTCCCCGGACAGGTCGAGCGCGCGGCCCTGTTCGACGTGGAGCTCCACGAACGCGCCGATGGTGGCGAGCCGTTCCGGGTCCGGGCCGATCGCCTCCGGGTCGTGTCCGGCGCGCTCCATGGCCTGCGGGAGGGTGACGCCGTCCCCGTCGCGGAGCCGGTGCGCGGCCTCGGGCGTCAGCGCGCCGGCGGAGAGCCGGGAGCCGACGCAGGCGAGGCCGAAGCGGGCGCCCTCCTCGTCGCCGAAGTTGACGATCGCCAGCGGCTTGGCGAACTGGGCGCCCCGCCACCGGAGTTCGTCGAGCGCGGCGAACGAGGAGACCACGCCGAGGGGGCCGTCGAAGGCGCCGCCGTCCGGGACGGAGTCCAGGTGGGAGCCGGTGACGACGGCCTCGCCGGGGGCCACGTCCCGGTAGCCGGTGGCGCCGAGCCAGGCCCACTGGTTGCCGTTGCGGTCCAGTTCGTAGGCGAGCCCGCGGGCCTCGGCCTGGGCGCGGAACCACGCGCGGCAGTCGGCGTCCGCGCCGGTCCAGGCGAAGCGGCGGTAGCCGCCGGAGGCCGCGTCGCGGCCCAGCGGCCGCAACTCGCCCCACATGTCCAGGAAGGAGGAGGTCACGCGCCCTCGCCCTCGCGCATCGGGATGCGGACGCCGCGCTCGGCGGCGACCTCCTCGGCGCGCTCGTAGCCGGCGTCGACGTGCCGGATGACGCCCATGCCGGGGTCGTTGGTGAGCACCCGGCGGATCTTCTCGCCGGCCAGCGGGGTGCCGTCGGCGACGGTGACCTGCCCGGCGTGGATCGAGCGGCCCATGCCGACGCCGCCGCCGTGGTGCAGGGAGACCCAGGAGGCGCCGGAGGCGACGTTGACCATGGCGTTGAGCAGCGGCCAGTCGGCGATCGCGTCCGAGCCGTCCTTCATGGCCTCGGTCTCGCGGTAGGGCGAGGCGACGGAGCCGCAGTCGAGGTGGTCGCGGCCGATGGCCAGCGGTGCCTTCAGGGTGCCGTCGGCGACCATCTCGTTGAACCGCTCGCCGGCCTTGTCGCGTTCGCCGTAGCCGAGCCAGCAGATCCGGGCGGGCAGGCCCTGGAAGTGGACGCGCTCGCCGGCCAACTTGACCCAACGGGCCAGCGACTCGTTCTCGGGGAAGAGGTCGAGGATGGCGCGGTCGGTGGCCGCGATGTCGGCCGGGTCGCCGGAGAGCGCCGCCCAGCGGAACGGACCCTTGCCCTCGGCGAAGAGCGGCCGGATGTAGGCGGGGACGAAGCCGGGGAAGGCGAACGCCCTCTTGTAGCCGGCGAGTTGGGCCTCGCCCCGGATGGAGTTGCCGTAGTCGAAGACCTCGGCGCCGGCGTCCATGAAGCCGACCATGGCCTCGACGTGCTGGGCCATCGACGCGCGGGCGCGCTCGGTGAAGTCGGCGGGTTTCTCGGCCGCGTAGGCCGCCATGTCGGCGAAGTCGATGCCCAGTGGCAGGTAGGCCAGCGGGTCGTGGGCGCTGGTCTGGTCGGTGACGATGTCGATCGGGGCGCCCTCGGCGAGCAGTTGCGGCAGGAGTTCCGCGGCGTTGCCGAGCAGCCCGATGGAGAGCGGCCGGCGCTGGTCGCGGGCCTCGACGGCCAGTTGGAGGGCGTGCCGGACGTCGTCGGCCTTGACGTCGAGGTAGCGGTGCGCGATGCGCCGCTCGATGGCGCGCGGGTCGCAGTCGATGCAGAGCGCGACGCCGTCGTTCATGGTGACGGCGAGCGGCTGGGCGCCGCCCATGCCGCCGAGGCCGGCGGTGAGGGTGATGGTCCCGGCGAGCGTGCCGCCGAACCTCTTCGCCGCGACGGCCGCGAAGGTCTCGTAGGTGCCCTGGAGGATGCCCTGGGTGCCGATGTAGATCCACGAACCGGCCGTCATCTGGCCGTACATGGTCAGGCCGAGCGCCTCCAGGCGGCGGAACTCCTCCCAGTTGGCCCAGTCGCCGACGAGGTTGGAATTGGCGATCAGCACCCGCGGCGCCCACTCGTGCGTCTGGAGCACGCCGACCGGCTTGCCGGACTGGACGAGCATCGTCTCGTCCTGCTTGAGCGTGGTCAGGGTGCGCACCATGGCGTCGAAGGAGCGCCAGTCGCGGGCGGCCTTGCCGGTGCCGCCGTAGACGACGAGCTGGTCGGGGTGCTCGGCGACCTCCGGGTCGAGGTTGTTCTGGAGCATGCGCAGGGCGGCCTCCTGCTGCCATCCCCGTGCGCTCAGTTCCGTTCCGCGCGGCGCCCGCACGGGTCGCGGTCCCGACATGGGCCGTGCCTCCCTGACCTCGACTGGATTGACCTATTCGCAGTCTGGAGGCACTGAATATCGCCAGTCAACAGGGCGCGGCGCCCTCTTTCCCCAGGCGCGGGATCCGACTTGCCCGACAGGAAAGTCGGTGTTAGCTTTCCTGGTGGGAAAGTTAGACGGGGGGCGCCACCGGCGCTCCCCGTGCCGTCCGAACACGGACCGTCCAGCACGTCTACGGGGAGGCGAGGGACATGACGACACCGGTGGATGCCGAGCGGGCCTGGCAGGACCTTCAGCGCATCCGGGTCCCGCAGGAGCGGGTGTACGACGAGGTCGAGCGCTGCGCCACGGGCGACCGGCGCTCGACGTACCTGATGGCCGCCATCATGTGGATCTACCTCGCCAGCATGGGCTTCGACCTCCCGGTGTGGGGCGTCTTCCTGGCCCTCGCCGCGTATCTGGCGCTCCTGGCGACCCTGATCGTCATCCACAGCCGCCGGCCCCGGGTGAAGCTGCACCGCTCGCGGTACAGCTGGCGCAGCGTCGCCACCTTCTTCGCCGGCGGGCTGATCAGCGGCGGCACGATCGTGCTCACCGGCTTCCTGGCCCGCTGGCTGGCGCTGCCCTACGGCAGCCTGATCCAGGCCACGGTCTCCGCCGGTGCCTTCGTGCTCTTCGTCGGGCCGGCCAACCGCTGGGCCGTCAGCCCGCTGCGCGGCCGCGCCCTCCGTGACCGCCCCCTGCACCCCCACCCTGAGGAGTTGGGCCGATGAGCACCCCCTCCGGTTTTGACGAACTGATCCATCCGTCCACCCGGTTGTCCGTGGTGGCCCTGCTCGCCGCCACCGAATGGGCCGACTTCCCGTTCATCCGCGACAGCCTCTCGCTCAGCGACTCCGCGCTCTCCAAGCAGCTGCACACGCTGGAGGAGGCCGGCTATCTGGAGATCCGCAAGGAGGGCGGCGGCCGCAAGCGGCGCACCAGGGTGCGGCTGACGGGCCGCGGCCGCACCGCCTTCGAGGGCCATGTCGCCGCCCTCCGCGCCATCGTCGAGGGCGCGGGTACCACCGCCCCGGCGTCCCCGCAGCACGTGGAGGCCGGCCGATGACCACCACCGCACGCCCGGAGAGCAGCACGATGACCACACCCACGCCCCCGGCCGGCGCCCCGCCGGTCATCGAGGTCCGCGGCCTGCGGATGTCCTACGGCAGCGCCGACGTCCTGCGCGGCGTCGATCTGGACATCCGGCGCGGCGAGATCCTCGCCCTCCTCGGGCCGAACGGCGCGGGGAAGACCACCACCGTCGAGATCCTGGAGGGCTTCCGGCAGCGGTCCGCCGGCGAGGCCAGCGTCCTCGGCGCGGACCCGGAGCGCGCCGACGACGCCTGGCGCGGCCGGATCGGGCTGGTCCTGCAGTCCTGGCGCGACCACCGCCGCTGGCAGGTCGCCGAGTTGCTGACGCACTTCGCGACGTACTACCCGGACCCCCGCGATCCGGCCGCGCTGCTGGAGCTGGTCGGGCTGACCGAGCAGGCCCGGCAGCGCGTCGACCGGCTCTCCGGCGGCCAGCGCCGGCGCCTGGACGTGGCGCTCGGCATCGTCGGCCGCCCCGAGCTGCTGTTCCTGGACGAGCCCACCACCGGCTTCGACCCCGAGGCGCGCCGCGACTTCCACGACCTGGTCGAGCGGCTGGCCCGCGAGGAGGGCGTCACGATCCTGCTGACCACCCATGACCTCGCCGAGGCCGAGCGGTTGGCCGACCGGATAGCGATGCTGGTCGACGGCCGGATCCGGGCCTGCGGCACCCCGGTCGAACTGGCCCGGCGGGCCGCCGCGCAGGCCGAGGTCCGCTGGACGGCGCCCGACGGCACTCCGCGCCGCGAGCGCACCGCGGACCCGTCCCGTCTGGTGTGGGAACTGCACCGCGAGGCGGCCGGTCCGATCGCGGACCTGGAGGTGCGTCGGCCGACCCTGGAGGACACCTACCTCCACATGGTCCACGGGCAGGACGACGGTCGGGGCGAGGACGACGAGCGCGGCACCGGCGCGGTGGCCGACGGCGACACGGGGGAGGCGGCAGCAGCATGAGGGGGACGGACATGACGACGACGGCCACGACGGCAGCCACGACGGCGGCCGCCCCGACGGACGCCGGCGAGCTCGGCCCGGGCCACGGCTCGGGAGCCGCCGGTGGGGCCCGTCCCGGACGGCTGCGCCCCTGGCGGGCCGGGCTGCGGCGCGGCTCCATCGAGGTGCGCCATCTACTGCGCAACCGCAAGGAGTTGAGCGGCTACCTCTCCAATGTGGTGGTGGCCCTGCTGCTCGCCGGCTTCATCAACGACGACGTGCCCGGCACCAAGGTCCCGATGGCGCATCTGACGCTGGCCGGCTTCTCCGCCTATCTGCTGTTCCAGATCGGCCTGCTCAACCTCCCGCAGATCCTGGTGACCGAGCGCGAGGAGGGCACCCTGCTGCGGCTGCGGGCCACCCCCGGCGGCATACCGGCCTATCTGATCGCCAAGTCGCTGCTGATCGTGACCGTGGCGGTGAGCACCCTGGTGATCCTGTTCGGCGTCGGCGCGGTGCTGGTGAACGGCCCGCTGCCGCACGGCCTCGGTGGCTGGTTGACGCTGGTGTGGGTCACCGCGCTCGGGCTGCTCGCCGTGGTCCCGCTGGGCGCGGCGATCGGTGCGGTGCTCCCCAACCCGCGCGAGGCACTGGCATTGATCATGCTGCCGTCGATGGCCCTGCTGATCACCTCGGGCGCGATGTTCCCGATATCCAAGATGCCGGCGCTGGTGCAGAACATCGCGTCGGTCTTCCCGCTCCGGTGGATGGCGCAGGGCCTGCGCGCGGCCCTGCTGCCGGACGCCGCCCGCGCCGCGGAGCCGGCCGGCTCCTGGCAACTGCCGACGGTGGCACTGGTCCTGGCCGCCTGGGCGGTCCTGGGCTTCCTCCTGGCGGTCCCGCTGCTGCGCCGCGCGGCCCGCCGCGAGTCCGGCTCCCGGCTGACCGCCCGTCAGGACAAGGCCCAGCTCAGCGGCGCCCCGGCGGCATAGCGGGGCGGTCGGCGGGGCCCGGTTCGGGACGGACACCAGGCACCCCCGGGCCCTCCACCACCCCTTCACTCCGCAGGGCCCGTTCACCATGGCGCGGGGCCCCGCCGAATGATGAAGTTGACCCATGACCTTCACGGACCGAGACCGCGCCGTACAGGCGGCCATCGCCCAGGGGCTGGTCGGCCCCGGCCAGCCCGTGGTCGGCTTGCTCGATGTCGCCGGCATCCGCCGGTCGGCGGCCGAACTCCGCGCCGCCTTCGCGGAGTTCACCGCCCCGGGCACCCAGGTGCTGCACGCGTTCGCGGTCAAGGCGGCCTCGCTGGTGCCCGTGCTGCGGCTGCTGGCCCAGGAGGGGATCGGCTGTGAGGTGGCGAGCCCCGGCGAGTTGGCGCTGGCCCGGGCCGCCGGGGTCCCGGCCCGGCACACCGTCCTGGACTCCCCCGCCAAGACCCTCCCCGAGCTCCGTGAGGCGCTGGCCCTGGGCATCGCGGTCAACGTCGACAACCACGAGGAACTCTCCCGGATCGACCGGATGATGGCCTCGGCCCCGTCCACCGCGCCGATAGGGCTGCGGGTCAATCCGCAGCTCGGCGGCGGCGCCATCGGCGCGATGAGCACCGCCACCGACACCTCCAAGTTCGGCGTCCCGCTGCGCGATCCGGGCGCCCGCGAGTGGATCGTCCGGGCCTGCCTGGAGCGCCCGTGGCTGACCAGGCTGCACGCCCATGTCGGCTCGCAGGGCATGCCGTTGGAACGGATGGCGGAGGGCGTCCGGGCGCTCTACGACCTCGCCGAGGAGATCAACGAGCAGGCCGGCAGCCCCCGGATCACCACCCTCGACATCGGCGGCGGCCTGCCCGTCAACTTCTCCTCCGACGCCGTCACCCCGACCTACCGCGAGTACGCGGCCCTCCTCCGCTCGGCGGTGCCCGGCCTGTTCTCCGGGCGCTACGGCCTGGTCACCGAGTTCGGGCGGTCGTTGCTGGCCAAGCACGGCATGGTGCTGGCCCGGGTGGAGTACGCGAAGTGGGCCGGCGGCCGGCCGATCGCCGTCACCCACGCCGGGGCCCAGGTCGCCACCCGCACGGTCTTCGCCCCCGCGTCGTGGCCGATCCGGGTGGCCGCGTACGACGCCAAGGGCCGCCCGAAGAACGGGGCACCGGTCCCGCAGGACATCGCCGGCCCGTGCTGCTTCGCCGGCGACCTGGTCGCCGAGAACCGCCCGCTCCCCCTCCTGGAATCCGGCGACCACGCCGCCCTCCTGGACACCGGCGCCTACTACTTCTCCACCCACTTCGCCTACAACGCCCTCCCCCGCCCCGGCATCTACGGCTACGCGCCCGGCCCCGACGGCACCCACCGCTTCGCCACCGTCCGCACCCCCCAGACCCTGGACGACATCACCGCCGAAGGCGGCGCCGAACACGCCAACGAGCTGCGGCAGTTGGCACTGGGCTAAGGGCACGTCGACCTCGGGCTCCGGGCTCCGGGCTCCGGGCTCCGGGCTCCGGGCTCCGGGCTCCGGGCTCCGGGGCAGGGTCGGCCTCCCTGTGACGACGCCCTGGCCGTCGGGGCGCGGGACGTAGACCGCGGGCTCAGGCGGGGGCACGGGACGCAGACCGGAGGCTCGGGGCCGGAGCCGAGACCCGACGACCCGAGGCCCGACGCCCCGAGGGCCAAGAGCCCAAGGAACCGGAACAGAGCCCGGCACCCCCAGGGGCCAACGGCCGCCACTGCCCCGGAGGGGGGCGCCCCGGGCCGGTGGCCCAAGCCAGAGGCCGGGAGTTGCGAGCCCGGCGGAGCCCGGCGTCGGCAGGCGGAGCCGTGCGACCGGACCGCGCACGATCATGAACGACCACGCACGACGACACCAACGCCGTTCGCGGCGGGACGGAGCGCCGAGGCGGAGCACCGGAAAAGCGCGCCGGGAAGGAGCACCGAGACCGCGTGCCAGGAAGGAACGCCGGGCGCGGGGCTCACTCCACGAACAGGCCGCGCTCCGCCGCCTTGGTGTCGAATTCCTCCAGGCGGGCCTGGGCGTCCGGGAGGTCGTCGCACATCGCCTCCAACAGGACGCGGCCCAGGAGCATCGGGGCGCAGGCGGTGTCGAAGGCCAGGCCGGTGCCGACCGGGGCCGGCAGGAGCAGGTCGGTGTGGCGGGCGACCGGGGCGAACGCGCTGTCGGCGACGGTGACGACGGTGAGCCCGGCGGCGCCGGCGTAGGCGAGGGCGTCGATGACCTCGCGGGGGTGGCGGGGCAGCGCGAAGCAGAGGAGGGCGCTGGCGCCGGCGTGCACCGCGGCGTCGATGCGGTCGGTGAGCATGGTGCCGCCCTCGTCGAGCAGCCGGACGTCGGGGTGGACCTTCCGCGCGAAGTACGCGAAGCCGGCGGCCTGGGCGGTGGCGGCCCGCAGGCCGAGCACCGGGAGCGGGCGGGAGGCGGCGAGCAGCCGGCCGGCCTCGGTCACCGGCGCCGGGTCGGCGAGGGCGTCGGCCAGGTGCCGGAGGTTGTCGATCTCGGCCTGGACGGCCTGCTGGTACTCGTTGTGCGCGCCGGGCGCGGCGGGCTTCTCGGCGGGCGCGACGTCGCGCAGGTGGCGACGGAGCGCGGGGTAGCCGTCGAAGCCGAGCGCGACCGCGAAGCGGGTGACGGACGGCTGGCTGACGCCGGCCAGTTCGGCCAGTTCGACGCTGGAGAGGAAGGGCGCGTCGGCGGCCCGCCGGACCATGCAGTGGGCGATCCGGCGCTGGGTGGGGGTCAGCCGGTGCCCCTCGAAGAGCCGTTGGAGACGGGCGGCGGTACCGGTGCCGGCAGTGCCGGCGGCGTCGCCGCCCGCTGCCGTGTGTCCCGCCGCGTCCGTCCGCCGCGGCTGCGTCCCGTCCCTGTGGACGCCGTTGTCCCCGTCCCCGCTCATCGCCTCTTCTTCCCGGCCCGGTCCGGGGCCTTGACGTCGGTCCACCGACTGTACGGAACTCCCGGCCCCGGCGGTCCCGGGTGCCGGGCGGCAGGGGCGTGGCGGGCCGGCGGGCGACGGATGCCCCTCCGGGCCGGCCCCGGAGAACGACCGGCCGGCTACCCCTCACCGCCCCTGGCCCAGCCGAACTCCACCCCGATCTCCGCCCCCGCGGCCGCCGGGCCCGTCGTGCCCCGCTCCCTGCGCACCGCTCCTCCCCGCCCGTCCACCGCCGTCCGGCGGGCGTGCCCAGACGCTACCGGAGCGCCGACCACCGGTCCGCCCCTCCGACGACCGCTCCGAGGCCGCGCAGCCCCCGGGGCCAGCGGACCCCACGAAGGCCCCGGACGGGACGAACACCGCGAAGCCCGCCGGGACGGCCGGGTCGCCGACGGCCCTCAACAGATGATCCCCGCCCGCCTATTGACCTCCCATTCACTGCCCCTGATCCTGCATGAACCCATACACCCGACCCGCAGGAACCACCCCACCCCCGGACCCGAGCGAAGAGGCGGCCCCATGGCAGGCGTGATCGAACGGCGCTCGATCGACGTCGTCCCGGACGACGAACGGCACGGCAGCGCGGTCAGCCAGTTCACCCTCTGGCTCGGCGCCAACCTCCAGATCACCGCCGTCGTCACCGGCGCGCTGGCCGTGGTCTTCGGGGCCGGCGCCCTCTGGGCGCTGGTCGGGCTGCTGCTGGGCAACCTCGCGGGCGGGGCCGTGATGGCGCTGCACTCCGCGCAGGGGCCGCGGCTCGGGCTGCCGCAGATGATCACCTCGCGGGCGCAGTTCGGAGTGCGCGGGGCGGTGGTCCCGCTGGCCCTGGTCATCGTGATGTACATCGGGTTCTTCGCCAGCGGCAGCGTGCTCGCCGGGCAGGCGGTGGGCGAGCTGACGCACCTCGGCCCGGCGGCCGGGATCGTGCTGTTCGCCGCGGTCACCGCGGTCGCCGCGGCCGTCGGCTACCGCCTGATCCACCTGCTCGGCAAGGTCGCCGGCCTGGTCTGCGCGCTGGCCTTCGTCTACCTCGGCGTCCGGCTGGTGCAGCGTGCCGACCTCGCCGCGCTGCTGCACGACCACCGCTTCGGGCTGCCGGTGTTCCTGCTGGCGATCTCGCTCTCGGCGTCCTGGCAACTGGCGTTCGGCCCGTACGTGGCGGACTACTCCCGCTATCTGCCGCGCCACACCTCGACCCGGGCGACCTTCTGGTGGACGCTGGGCGGCTCCGTCCTGGGCGCGCAGTGGTCGATGACGTTCGGGGCGCTGGCGGCCGCCGCGGCGCCGGCGGCGTTCGTCGGCCACGAGGTCGGCTACCTCGTCGGGTTGGGCGGCACCGGGCTGATCGCCTCGTCGCTCTACTTCGTCATCGCCCTCGGCAAGCTCACCATCAACATCCTCAACACCTACGGCGGCTTCATGTCGTTGGTGACCAGCGTCAGCGGCTTCCGGGGCCAGCGGACCCTCTCGGCGCGCGGCCGGTCCGCGTACATCGCCGGGATCATGGTGGCCGGCACCGCCGTCGCCCTGGTGGGCAAGGACTCCTTCCTCACCTCCTTCAAGGACTTCCTGCTCTTCCTGCTGACGTTCTTCACGCCCTGGTCGGCGATCAACCTGGTCGACTACTACCTGCTCTCCAAGGAGCGCTACGACATCCCGGCGCTGCACGACCCCGCCGGCCGCTACGGCGCCTGGAACGTCGGCGCGCTGACCGTCTACGTCCTCGGCGTGCTGGCCCAACTCCCCTTCCTGGCCACGAACTTCTACACCGGCCCACTGGTCGGTCCGCTCGGCGGCGCCGACGTCTCCTGGCTGGTCGGCCTCGCGGTGCCCGCCGTCCTGTACTGGCTCACCGCCCGCCGCGACACCGCGCGGCTCGTCGCCCCCGGGGCACCCGCGGAGCGGACGGCCCCCGCCGGATCGGGGGGCTAGCCCTACCGCGCCGGCGCCGACCCGCCCGTAATCTCGGCGGTATGGCGACACACGACCCCGAGCTGAGGAAAGAACTCGACGCGACCCTCCAGACGCGCAAGGAGCTGGGGCCGGAGTACGAGTCGGAACTGCTGGAGTCCTTCCTGGAGAAGCTGGACCAGACCGTCGACCGGCGGGTGCGGCGGCAGTTGGCCGAGCAACAGATGCAGGTGGCCCGCGGTACGCGGCCCCCGCGCCGGGCGGACGCCGGCACCGAGTTCTGGCAGCGGTTCGCGGTCGCCGTGGTCTCCCTGGTGCTGGCCATCCCGCTGTCCGCGATCGCGGTGGTCAACGCGGGGCTGGTCGGCCTGGTGGTGTGCTGGGCGGGCGTCGTCGGCGTCAACGCCGTGCACAGCCTGGGGCTGCGGGCGGTGCTGCTGCACCGGATCGGGCAGCGCGACGAGCACCTGGACTGACCCCGCGCGAGAGGGGATTGACGCGGGCCGACGGGCCGGCCGGCGGGCGGAAGCCGGAGAAGAAGATCGCGGGGACCGCCGCCCCCCGGCCGGAGCCGGGGGCGGGACGGCGGCGGTCCCCGCACGAGACGCGATCCGGGTTCAGGGCCGGTCCTCGCATCCTGGCGATCGTGGAGGTCCGGGAGCCGCTCCGGAGGTCCGCATCGCCTGCACACCAATGTGCCGCAGAAGTGTTAAGCGCGTGCTGCCAGGACGTGACGCATACGTACATCTTGCGGCGACGGGGCGTTTCCTGACGGACACTTGACGCCGGGACGGGGTCACCGCCCCGGCACCCGCGGCTACTTGCCCGCGCCGCGCGCCAGGAACGCCAGCAGGTCCTGCCGGCTCACCACGCCCTTGGGCTTGCCCTCGACGAGGACGATCGCCGCGTCGGCGCTCTCCAACACCGCCATCAGGTCGGCGACCGGCTCGCCCGAGCCGACCTGCGGCAGCGGCGGGCACATGTGCTTCTCCAGCGGGTCGGTCAGCGAGGCACGCTGGGCGAACAGCGCGTCCAGCAGCTCCCGTTCGACGACCGAGCCGACGACCTCGGCGGCCATCACGTCGGGGTGCCCGGCGCCCGGCTTGACGATCGGCATCTGCGAGACGCCGTACTCGCGCAGCACCTCGATGGCCTCGCCGACGGTCTCCTCGGGGTGCATGTGCACCAGGGAGGGCAGTTCGCCCTCCTTGCGCTGGAGGACCTCGCCGACCCGGGCGGCGGTGCCGCCCTCCTCCAGGAAGCCGTAGTCGGCCATCCACTCGTCGTTGAAGATCTTCGAGAGGTAACCGCGGCCGCTGTCCGGGAGCAGGATGACGAGCACGTCGTCCGGCCCGAGCCGCTCGGCGACCCGCAGGCCGGCCACCACGGCCATCCCGCAGGAGCCGCCGACCAGTAGGCCCTCCTCCTTGGCCAGCCGCCGGGTCATCTGGAAGGCGTCCTTGTCCGAGACCGCCACGATCTCGTCGGCGACCGTGCGGTCGTAGGCGGTCGGCCAGAAGTCCTCGCCGACGCCCTCGATCAGGTACGGCCGGCCGGAGCCGCCGCTGTAGACGGAGCCCTCCGGGTCGGCGCCGATGACCTTGACCCTGCCGTCACTGACGTCCTTCAGGTAGCGGCCGGTGCCGCTGATGGTGCCGCCGGTGCCGACGCCGGCCACGAAGTGGGTGATCCGCCCGTCGGTCTGCTCCCACAGCTCCGGCCCGGTGCTCTCGTAGTGCGAGCGCGGGTTGTTGGGGTTGCTGTACTGGTCGGGCTTCCACGCGCCGGGCGTCTCGCGCACCAGCCGGTCGGAGACGTTGTAGTACGAGTCGGGGTGCTCGGGGTCGACCGCCGTCGGGCAGACCACCACCTCGGCACCGTAGGCCCGCAACACGTTGATCTTGTCCGTCGAGACCTTGTCAGGGCAGACGAAGATGCACTTGTAGCCCTTCTGTTGGGCCACGATCGCCAGCCCCACGCCCGTGTTGCCGGAGGTCGGCTCCACGATGGTGCCGCCCGGCTGCAACTCACCGGACTCCTCGGCCGCCTCAATCATCCGCACGGCGATCCGGTCCTTGACCGACCCCCCGGGGTTGAAGTACTCGACCTTCACCAGGACGGTCGCCTGGATGCCTTGAGTAACGTTGTTGAGCCGCACGAGCGGGGTGTTGCCGACGAGCTCAATCATCGAATCGTAAAACTGCACGGTGGTCTCCGCGGTCGGGGGCACGCTCTCCTGCGCCGCGCCCGTACAGCCAGCCTATTGCCCTAGTGGACCTTGGGCCCACGGGCGCATACCGGGGGCTCCATCGGGGGCCCGGAGCGTTGCGCGGCGGCCCGGAACGGGCACCAACCTGGTGAAGGAGTTCTTGCCTCATCCGAGCGCGTCCGGCCCCCACGCCGCGGCGCGCCCGCGCTGCACGGGGAGGTTCCGGCCGATGGTGACGACGGTGATGACGGGGTCCAGGGCGAGGGTGGCGCGACGGATCGCCACCGCGGCCGCGTTCGGCGGCGGCGGGATCGGGCTGCTGGGGGTGGCCGGCGTCGGACTGCTGCTGACCGAGGTCCGGCTCGCCCGCCGCACGGTCGGCGGCTCCAGCGACATCCCGCCGTGCGCCGACGGCCGCTACGGCGCCGCGTTCAGCCACCGCACCGACCGTCCCCCGCTGCGCCTGGGCTTCCTCGGCGACTCCACCGCGGCCGGCCAGGGCGTCCACCGCCGCTCCCAGACCCCCGGCGCGCTGCTCGCCTCCGGCCTCGCCGCGCTCGCCGAACTCCCCGTCGACCTGCGCAACGTCGCGCTGCCCGGCGCCCGTTCCGACGACCTGCCCCGCCAGGTCGAGCTGCTGCTGGCGGACGGCGGGGAGACTCCCGACGTCTGCGTCGTCATGATCGGCGCCAATGACGTCACCCGCCGGCTGCCGCCCGCCGACTCGGTGCGGCACCTGTCCGAGGCGGTGCGGACGCTGCGCGCGGCGGGCTGCGAGGTCGTCGTCGGCACCTGCCCCGACCTGGGCACCATCGAGCCGGTCAACCAGCCGCTGCGCTGGGTGGCGCGCCGGCTCTCCCGGCAGTTGGCGGCCGCGCAGACCATCGGCGTGGTGGAGAACGGCGGCCGGACGGTCTCGCTCGGCGCGCTGCTGGGCCCGGAGTTCGAGGCGCGCCCCAGGGAGCTGTTCGGCCCGGACAACTACCACCCCTCGGCCGAGGGCTACGCCACCGCCGCGATGGCCGTGTTCCCGACGGTGTGTGCGGCGCTCGGGCTGTGGCCCGAGGAGGAGCGGCCGGAGCCGGCCCGGCGGGAGGGCATCCTCCCGGTCGAGCAGGCCGCCGCCCGGGCCGCCTCCGAGGGCGGCACCGAGGTCACCGCCTCCCGCGCCCCCTGGGCCCTGCTCAAGCACCGCCGGCGCCGTCAACTCCCGGCACCGGCCGAGGCCGAGGAGGAACGGCCGTCCGTCACGGGGTGACGGGAGGGGCGCGGCGTCCGGGCACCAGGGGAATAGCCCGACCGCTCCCGCCGTTCCCATAAGCGCCCGCTTAGAAAAGAGGCCCGCATCACAGCGCGCACCCCGTGACCTCTCGCACTACGTGCAGGTAACTTCCCAGACGGTCCGCCCTGTTCGCGCCCCGTCGCCGACCGCCGCCGCGGGACGGGGCACCGGACGCCGCACCTACTCACCCCTTGGAGCCGTGATGCCCGAAGCCGTGATCGTCTCAGCCGCCCGCTCCCCGATCGGCCGCGCCTTCAAGGGCTCGCTCAAGGACCTGCGCCCGGACGACCTCACCGCCGCGGTCATCCAGGCCGCCCTCGCCAAGGTCCCCGAGCTCGACCCGACCGACATCGACGACCTGATGCTCGGCTGCGGTCTGCCCGGCGGCGAGCAGGGCCACAACCTCGGCCGCATCGTGGCCGTCCAGATGGGGATGGACCACCTCCCGGGCTGCACCGTCACCCGTTACTGCTCCTCCTCGCTTCAGACGACGCGGATGGCGCTGCACGCCATCAAGGCCGGCGAGGGCGACGTCTTCCTCTCGGCGGGCGTCGAGACCGTCTCACGCAGCGTCAAGGGCAGCTCCGACGGCCAGCCCGACACCCACAACCCGCTCTTCGCGGACGCCGAGGCCAGGACCGCGGCCCGCGCCGAGCAGGAGGGCACCGACTGGCACGACCCGCGCGAGGACGGTCTGGTCCCGGACGCGTACATCGCGATGGGTCAGACCGCGGAGAACCTCGCCCGCTTCAAGGGCATCACCCGCCAGGAGATGGACGAGTTCGGCGTCCGGTCGCAGAACCTCGCCGAGCAGGCGATCAAGGCCGGCTTCTGGGAGCGGGAGATCACCCCGGTCACGCTCCCCGACGGCACGGTCGTGGCCAAGGACGACGGTCCCCGGGCCGGCGTCACCATGGAGGGCGTGCAGGGCCTGAAGCCGGTGTTCCGCCCCGACGGCCTGGTCACCGCCGGCAACTGCTGCCCGCTGAACGACGGCGCCGCGGCGCTGGTGATCATGTCCGACACCAAGGCCCGCGAGCTGGGCCTGACCCCGCTGGCCCGGATCGTCTCCACCGGCGTCTCCGCGCTCTCCCCCGAGATCATGGGCTACGGCCCGGTCGAGGCCAGCAAGCAGGCCCTTGGGCGCGCCGGCCTGTCGGTCTCCGACATCGACCTGGTGGAGATCAACGAGGCGTTCGCCGCCCAGGTGATCCCCTCCTACCGCGACCTGGGCATCGACCTGGACCGGCTGAACGTCAACGGCGGCGCGATCGCCGTCGGCCACCCCTTCGGCATGACCGGCGCCCGGATCACCACCACCCTCATCAACTCCCTCCAGTGGCACGACAAGCAGTTCGGCCTGGAGACCATGTGCGTCGGCGGCGGCCAGGGCATGGCGATGGTGATCGAGCGGCTGAGCTGAGCCGTAGCGCGACGGAGGCGCGGCTCGGCGCGATCACGGGCACGAGCGGCCGAGCCGGGCCGTGGCGACGGGGGCGCGCGCACCGAGGGGTGCGTGGGAAACGGACCAACTCCCGTTCCCCGCGCACCCTTCGCGCTCGCCCGGACACCCTCCGCGACGGCGCGTGACCCGGGCCACTCGGTGACAAGATCGCGACCCAATCGTCCCCAGGATTGTGACCAACATCCCGACGGAACCACGTTCTTGCAGCTCAGCCATGGGGCGCCACACCTCACGAGCCCCTAACTGCGCCCCATTTCAGGACATACCACCCTGCGAACGGTCGCCGACCTGGGTCACGCTGTTGTAGGAAGTCGGAGAACAATCTGCTATCGGGAGTACGCCGGTGACCGGTCCGCGAGAGTGTGTGCGTATGCCCGGAAGTGAGCGAACCACCGAAAGGTGCGCGCCTCGTGAGTGCGGGGCTTGAGCGAAGCGAGGTTTCGGCATGACTGTCACCACCCTCGTCCTGCTGCTGGCCGCGGCGGTCGGCGTGGTGCTGGGCGCCGCCGCCCTGCACACCGCCCGGGCGCTGCGCCGCCAGCTCACCGCGCTGCACGCCGAGCTCGTCGCCGTGCGCGCGGAGGCCGCCGGCACGACCGCCGCGGCGGTCCCGGCGGCCCGTGGCGTGCCGGCCGTCGAGACCCCGCTCGCGGACATACGCGCCGCCGTCGCGGACGCGCTGGCCGAGGAGCGGGAGCGGGAACTGGCCGAGGCGCGCGCCTTCTGGGCCGCCCAGGAGGCCCGGGACGCGGCGGACGCGCCGTCGCTGTCCGGCCCGCTGCCCAGCTTCGACGACGGCCCCCTCGACGGCCGCGAGGGCCGCCGGGAGCACACCGAGCGGCTGGACCTGAACGGCGAGGGCGGCCATCCGTTCGTGCCGCGCCAGGCCGATCTGGCCGGACTGGAGTCGCTGCTGGGCCCGGAGATCCTGGAGCCGCTGCCCGCGCTGGAGCCCGTCGAGGCGCTGGAATCGGTGGAGTCGCTGGAGGCGTTGGAGTCCGTCGAGGCCCTGGACGCGCCGGAGTTCGAGCTGGCCGAGGAGACCGAGTCCGCCGAGCTGGCCGCCGCCCGCCGGCGCCACCCCTCGCACCCGGACTTCTCCCCCGTCCCCGCCGTCGGCGACCACGAGCGCACCGTCGCGCGCCTGGCCGAACTGGCCGACGAGGGCACCCCGCTCTCCGACGTCCGCCCCGGCCCGCTGGGCACCCTGGACGTCTACGTCTTCGCCGACGGCACCACGCTCTGCCTGACCCCCGGACACCGCGAGACCGCCGAGAGCGTCGCCGAGGCGCTGCGCGACGGCCACGCCCCGGTGTTGCTCGGCGGCTCGGGCATCTCCGGCGCCTACGCGCTGACGTTCTCCTGGGGCGAGCGCCGCGACGAGAACGTCTACATCCTGGCCGACCGGGTCATCGCCTCGCTCTGAGCGACCTCCCGCACCCGCCGCACGGCCCCCGCCAACTCCTCGGCGGGGGCCGCATTCGCGTCAGCTTCCCCGCCCGCCGCGGCGGCCCGCAGCGCCTCGACGAGGTCGTGGCCGGCCACCGCCAACTGGTCGCCGACCGCGAACATCCCGGCGTCCGGGAGTTCCCCGGGCCGCTGTCCGGGGCGTTCGATACGCTGCGCGCGGTTCGCCAACTCCCGCGCCAGCGCGAGCCCTTCGGCGGCGGCACCGCGGCGCAGGGCGCTCTGCGGCAGCGCCCTGAGGCGGTCGGCGAGCGCGTCCACGGCGGTCTGCAAAGGCGTCACGTCAAGCACGTCGTGAGCCTAAGCGCAACTCACGGGTGGTTGCCAACGCCCGAACGCTCAGGCACGGTGAGCGGAAGAACCAGCATCGACCGCGTCCGGAGGCGCCGATGTCTCAGTCCTTCTCCGAAGAGACCCACCGGAACATGCTCTCCCGTATCCCGCACTGCACCGGCAGGGATATCTCAGAATGGCTCCGCACCGTCGACGAAGGCCCCGCCCTCATCCGCTTCGACGAAAAGGTGAGCTGGCTGCGCGGCGCGCACGACCTCTCCTACGGCCACGCCAAGGCGATCGTCCATGAGCACGATCTCCGGCGCGCCGCCCGCAAGTTCTGACCGTAGCGACGCACCCCGACCACAACGCGCGAGGGGCCCGCGGGCAGTCGCCCACGGGCCCCTCGTCCGTCTCGTGCGGTGGGGTGCCGATCCGCGTCAGTCGCCGCGCAGGATCGAGATCAGCCGCAGCATCTCCCAGTAGATCCACACCAGGGTCAGGGTCAGGCCGAACGCGGCCAGCCAGGACTCCTCGCGCGGCGCGCCGTAGGCGATGCCGTCCTCGACCTGCTTGAAGTCCATGGCGAGGAAGGCCGCGCCGAGGCAGATGCCGACGATGCCGAAGAGGATGCCCAGGCCGCCGCTGCGGAAGCCGAGGCCGTCACCCCCGCCGAACACCATGAACAGCAGGTTCACCAGCGACAGCAGCACGAAGCCCAGCGCGGCGATCATCACGAAGCGGGTGAACCGCTCGGTGACCCGGACGATCCGGGTCTTGTAGGCGATCAGCATGGCGACGAAGACCGCCATCGTGCCCAGCACCGCCTGCATCGGCGCGCCGCTGAGCTTCGGCAGGCTGTTGAGGTAGCCGCTGAGCGCGCCCAGGAAGACGCCCTCCAGCGCCGCGTAGCCCAGGATCAGCGCCGGGACCGGCTTGCGCATGAAGGACTGGATGAAGCCCAGCACCGTCGCGGCCAGGCCGGCCCCGATCGCGAAGCCGAGCTGCCCGGTGAGGAAGAGCCAGCCGACGGTGGCGCCGACGACGACCGTGCCGAGCGTCAGGCCGGTGCGGGTGACGACGTCGTCCATCGTCATCGGGCGGGTCTGCGGGGTGTGCTGCGGCGCGTACTGCGGCGCCTCGGTGGCGTACGGGTTGGTCCCCGCGTACGGGTTGGCTCCGGCGTAGGGGTTGGCGGCGGGGCCCCCGGCCTGCGGCGGCGCGTTGAAGCCCGCGTAGCCGGTGCCTCGGCTGAACCCCCGTCGCGAGAAGACCGGGTTGCTGCTCCTCATCTCACTCCTCCATGGCCGCCCTGCGCGGCCTTGCCCGCAAGCGTAATGGCTTGGCAAAGACACGTCTCTCGTCCTTGGGCAGGATCTTCCCCCGCGCCGCGGACGACACGTCCTCTTCCTGGAGGACGCTCGACGCCGTACGAAGGTGCCCGTCTTCACGCCCTTCCTACGCGACGGCGTCGCCTTCGTCACTCCACCCGCCCGCCTGTCGCTGTGTCATGTGCCACTCCGGGGCGGCCGGGCGGCGGGAACGGCCCGCCGGATCGTCCGGACAAAATCCGGGTAATCGATCTTTTCCCCTCGCTCTCGAACGACATTTCCCCACCCCGTCAACTCCGAGAGGCCGGGGTCACCGGCATGATCGGAATCCGATAAAGAGTCCGACCGCACCCGCTGACGTGCAACCGATTGACCATCGTCGTCGTCATACCTGCTAGCCGGAACCTGCCCTTCCTCGGGTGGCACTCCGTCACCACGTGTAGCAGTCCGGGTGCGGGTGGTCGTAAACCCCGTGTGTAGATGGGGCTATTCTGGCCGGAAACAGCAGCGAAAGAGGGTTGAGGTGCCTGTGCCTGACGTCTCCGTAGTCGTCATTGTCTACAACGACGCCGACCGGTTGCCGACCGCGGTCCAGTCCGTCCTGGACCAGACGCTCCGGGACGTCGAGGTGGTGATCGTCGACGACTGCAGCACCGACCGTTCTTTCGACGTCGCGCAGGAGCTCGCGGCCGCCCACCCCGGCCGCGTCAGAGCCTTCCAACTGCCGGAGAACAGCGGCGCCGGCGGCGAGCCGCGGAACGCCGGCATTCAGCACACGCGCGGACGGTACGTCATGTTCCTGGACAGTGATGACGTCCTGGAGCACAACGCCTGCCGCAATTTGCTGGAGGCCGCCGAGGAAACCGAGGCGGACATCGTCTCCGGCCTCTGCGTGCGCATCCACCGGGACACCCGGAACCAGAAGCGCGACGAGTGGTACGCCTGGCTGTATTCCACGACCCGCACCCTGGAGTCGGTCACGGAATTGCCGGACCTTTTTGTGTGGGACACCCTCTCCACCAACAAGTGCTACCGCCGCGAATTCCTCATCGAGAATGACCTCCGCTTCCCCAAGGGGATGTTCTACGAGGACCTGATGTTTATCGCCGACGCTTACCTCGCGGCGAACCGCATCACGCTGATTCCCAATCAGGTCTACTTCTGGAACGTCTTCGAGAAGGCCGCCGTGAAGTCGGTGACGAACCGACGGCACGAGATGACCAATTACATCCACCGGCTGGAGGTCCACCGGCGGATCGACGCCGCGCTGCTGGAGCGCGGGCTCTCCGAGATGAAGCTCGCCAAGGACGTCAAGTTCCTCAAGCACGACCTGGTGCTGCACCTGCGGGACCTGCCCTTCCGGGACGAGGCGTACCGCCGGGAGTTCGCCGACCTCTCCCGCGAGTACCTCGCCAGCATCGCCCCGGAGGCGTACGAGCGGGTCCTGCCGATACAGGCCATCTGCGCGTACCTGCTCCAGAAGGGCGACTGGGACAACCTCATCCCGGCGGTCGACACCCTCATCAACCGCGACAAGCTCTCCTCGCCGCTCGCCCAGCACGACGGCCGGATCTACTGGTGCGGTGGGCACTTCGACGACGCGTTCGGCCGCGAGGTGCTGGACGTGACCGAGATCGGCTACCACGAGAAGCCGGTCAACCAGCTGTTCCTGCGTAACCAGTTGACCCGGTTCGCCGAGTCCGGCAGCACCGTCTCGCTGGCCGGCCGGATCACCAACCCGCTCGGCGTGATCCCCGAGGGTGCCAAGCTCTCCGCCGAGCTGGAGTTCAGCGCCCGCCGCCGCAGCCTGCAGTCCTTCACCTTCCCGGTGCGCTCGGTGCGCCACGAGGGCGACGCGGTGGTCTGGGAAACCGACGCGGACGTCACCGGCACGCTGCGCCCGCTCGGCATCGTCGACTCCATCTGGGACGTCCGGCTGCGCCTGAAGGCGGACGGGGCGCTCACCACGTCCCGACTCACCGTCGCCGACACCGAGCTGGCCGGCGGGCCGCTGCCGGTCCGCCCGCGGCTGACCCGGATGGTCGCCGACCACATCGAGCCGCACATCTCCTCCAAGGGCCACCTGGCGTTCCGCCTGATCAGCGAGAGCCAGAGCGCCGAGCGGGTGCAGGAGTTCATCGCCAGGGGCGTCCACGGCAAGCCCGGGACGCTGGCCAAGGCCGGTTACCGCAAGGCCAAGGCGCTGCGCAAGACGCTCACCTCCGGGGACACCAAACTCCGGGCGTACCACGAGGTGTTCAGCCGGCTGCCGATCAAGAAGCGCACGGTGGTCTTCGAGAGCCACCTGGGCAAGCAGTACAGCGACAGCCCGCGCGCCATCTACGAGGAGATGCGCCGGCAGGGCCTGAAGTTCGAGGCGATCTGGGCGTACGCCGGGTCCCCCAAGGACTTCCCCAAGGACGCCACCCTGGTCAAGCGCTGGTCGCTGCCGTACCTCAAGGCGCTGGCCCAGGCCGAGTTCTGGGTGGACAACCAGAGCTACCCGCTAAAGCTGACCAAGCGCCCCGAGACCACCTACATCCAGACCTGGCACGGCTCGGCGCTGAAGAACATGGGCTTCGACCAGCCCTCGCTCAAGGCCCAGACCCGCCAGCAACAGGCCGAGCAACAGAGCTCGTTGGACCGCTTCGACCGGTTCCTGTGCCGCACCGAGCACGACGCGCGCACCCTGGCCAAGGCGTTCCGCCTGAAGGAGAAGACCCTGCTGCGGGTCGGCTACCCGCGCAACGACGCCCTGGTGCGGGCCCGGCTGAAGGAGGCCGGGTCCGGCCACCGCGAGCGCGGCCCGCTGGCGGCGGAGCTGGGCATTCCGGCCGACAAGAAGGTGCTGCTGTACGCGCCGACGTTCCGCAAGGCGGGCGGCCGGCACGGCCGGTTCGCGCTCCCCTTCGACGTGGAGCGCTTCGCCGACGAGTTCGGCGACCGCTACGTCCTGCTGGTGCGCTCGCACTACCTCAACCACGTGGTGCTGCCGCCGACCGTGCAGGGCCGGGTCATCGACGTCTCGGCGCGCCACGACATCACCCCGATCCTGGAGCTGGCCGACGGCCTGGTCACGGACTATTCGTCGGTGATGTTCGACTACGCGCTGCTCGACCGACCGTTGGTGTTCTTCACCTACGACTACGACGAATATGTGCACGAGGGTCGCGGAACGTACTTCGATCTGCTGGAACACGCGCCGGGCCCGGTAGTGCGCACCGAGGAAGATTTCTTCGAGACCATGCAGTCTTTCGCGTCCCAGCAGCAGGAATACGCCAAGGACCGCGGGGAATTCGTCGCCAAGTTCGGGGAATACGACCAGGGCGACGCCGCACAGAGCATCGTCGACCAGTTCTTTGCGCAGTGGAGCCGTTGATGACCAAGCCGAACGCAGCCGAGCCGCGGGACATCTTCTTCGTCTCCAACAGCGTCAACGAGCTGGGTGGCATCACCAGTTGGTCACACCAGATGGCGCGACTGTTCGCGGAGCGGGGCCACCGGGTGCACGTCGTCGGGATCGTGCCGCCCCCCGAGGGCCGGGTCCACGAGCTCGGCCCGGACCTGCCGTACCGGACCACCACGCTCTACGACGTGCACCCGCCGAGCGTCCGCCCGGTGCGCGGCCTGAAGGACCGGCTGAACGTCGTCGAGCAGCGCCGCCGGGCCGCCCGCGAGGCCGGGATGCACGAACAGGCCGCCAAGATGAGCGCGCTGTTCCGGGCCGCGCGGCCGGGCGGCGTGGTGATCGTCACCCAGGTGTGGGCGATGGAGTGGGTGGCGCTGGCGGACACCGCCGGGCTGCCGGTCATCGGCATGAGCCACGAGTCCTTCGAGACCTGCCGCAAGTCGTCCCGGTTCGGCCGCGTCAAGCGGTTCTACCAGGACGTCGACCGGATGCTGCCGCTCACCCGGGAGGACGCCGACAAGTGGATCCGGCAGCGGATGGACAACGTCGGCTTCATGCCGAACCCGCTGCCGTTCTTCCCCGAGGTCCCCTCCGAGCGCGCGCAGAAGGTCGTCTCCAGCATCGGCCGGCTGCACGAGGAGAAGGGCGTCGACCTGCTCCTGGAGGCGTGGGCGCGGGTCGCCCCGCAGCACCCGGACTGGACGCTGCGGATCTACGGCTCCGGTGAGGAGGCCGAGGCGCTGCGCAAGCTGTCCGCGGAGCTCGGGGTGGAGAGTTCGGTCGAGTGGATGGGGCGGACCAGCGATGTGGCCGGGGCGCTGCGGGAGAGCGCGGTCTTCGCCCTGAGCTCGCGCGGCGAGGGCTTCCCGCTCGCCCCCATGGAGGCGATGGCCACCGCGGTGCCGTGCGTGGCGTTCGACGTGGCGCCGGGCGTCCGCGAGATCATCACCGACGGCACCGACGGCTTCCTGGCTCCTCCGGGCAACATCACCGAATTCGCCCGGCACTTGGACGCGTTGATGTCGGACAAGGAGCTGCGGGACCGGATGGGCGTCGCGGCCCGGGAGAACATCCAGCGGTTCTCCACCGACGAGATCGTGGGCCGCTGGGAGGGCCTGTTCGCGCTCATCGAGCGCTAGGTGTATTGCCCTGTGAGGTTGGGGACGCGGCTGGCGGGTGGTTGTCCCTTGAGCGCGGTGTGTCCGCGGTGGTGATTGTAGGTGTGCA
>NZ_JBIVXW010000092.1:0-31980 GCF_044769405.1 Streptomyces sp. NPDC090442 | reverse complement strand
GCCTCGTCCAACAACCGCGCACCCATCCCCACCCACTGCGAACCCTGACCGGGGAAGACGAACACCGTCCGACCCTCGACATCCGCCACGCCGCGGGCGACCACGGGCGAGGGCCCGTCGGTGGCGACGGCGCGCAGCGCCGTCAACGGGTCGGTGTCGGCGGGCGGGACGATCACGGCCCGGTGTGTGAAGCGGGCGCGTGCCGCGACCAGGGAGTGGCCGATGTCGTGCGGGCGGGCGGCCGGTTGGGCCGCCTCGGTGTGGGAGAGCAGGCGATCGGCCTGGCCGCGCAGGGCGGCGGCGGTGCGGGCGGTGACCACCCACGGGACGGCGCCGCCGACGGGCGGCACCGGTGCGGCGACGGCCGCGTCGTCGGTGGGCTCCGGTGCCTGCTCCAGCAGGGCGTGGGCGTTGGTACCACTGATGCCGAACGAGGAGACCGCGGCCCGCCGCGGACGACCGGTCGCCGGCCACTCCCGGGCCTCGGTGAGCAGCCGCACCGTCCCCGCCGACCAGTCCACGTGCGAGGAAGGCTCCTCGGCGTGCAGGGTCCCCGGCAGTCGGCCGTGGCGCAGCGCCATCACCATCTTGATGACGCTCGCGATGCCGGCGGCCGACTGGGTGTGGCCGATGTTGGACTTGACCGAGCCGAGCAGCAGGGCGTGTTCGGCGTCCCGGCCGCGGCCGTAGGTGGCCTGGAGCGCCTGGGCCTCGATGGGGTCGCCGAGCGGGGTGCCGGTGCCGTGGGCCTCCAGCGCGTCGATGTCGCCGGGGGCCAGGCGGGCGTTGGCGAGTGCCTGGCGGATGACGCGTTGTTGGGAGGGGCCGTTGGGGGCGGTCAGGCCGTTGGAGGCGCCGTCCTGGTTGACGGCGGAGCCGCGGATCACGGCGAGGACCGGGTGCCCGTTGCGGCGGGCGTCGGAGAGCCGTTCGACGAGGACGACGCCGACGCCCTCGGCGAGGGTCATGCCGTCGGCGGCGTCGGAGAACGCCTTGCAGCGGCCGTCCTTGGCGAGGGCACGCTGCCGGCTGAAGGCGATGAACGGGTTGGGCGTGGTCATGACCGTGGCGCCGCCGGCGACGGCGAGCGTGGACTCGCCGTTGCGCAGGGACTGGCAGGCCAGGTGCAGGGCGACCAGCGAGGAGGAGCAGGCGGTGTCGACGGTGACGGCCGGGCCTTCGAGGCCGAAGACGTACGCCAGGCGGCCGGAGAGCACGCTGGGGCTGCTGCCGGTGACCATGTGGCCCTCGGCTCCGTCGCCCGCGCCGAGGCCGTACTCCTGGTAGCTGGAGCCGACGAACGTGCCCGTCAGGCTGGCGCGGACGGACTCCGGGCGGATGCCGGCGCGTTCGAAGGACTCCCAGGTGGTCTCCAGCAGCAGGCGTTGCTGCGGGTCCATGACCAGGGCCTCGCGGGGCGAGATGCCGAAGAAGGTGGGGTCGAAGGCGTCGGCGTCGTGGAGGAAGCCGCCCTGGGTGGAGTAGGTGGTGCCGGGCCGGTCGGGGTCGGGGTCGTAGAGGTGCTCGGTGCGCCAGCCGCGGTTGACGGGGAAGTCGCTGATCGCGTCGGTGCCGGAGGCGACCAGCTCCCACAGGTGTTCGGGGGAGCTGACGCCGCCGGGGAAGCGGCAGGCCATGCCGATGATGGCGATCGGCTCGTCGTCGGCGGTGCCGGTGGCGACGGGGCCGGCGACGTCCAGGACCGCGCCGAGGGCCTCCGCTCGCAAGTACTGGGCGAGTTCGAGGGGCGTCGGGTAGTCGAACACCATGGTGCTGGGCAGGGCCAGGCCGGTCGCGGCGGCCAGGCGCTTGCGGAGCTCGACGGCGGTCAGCGAGTCGAAGCCGAGGTCGCGGAAGGCGCGGCCCTCGGCGACGGCGTCGGCGGAGGCGTGCCCGAGGACGGTGGCGGACTCGGTGCGGACCAGGTCGGTGAGCAGGCGGAGTTGGGCGGGCTCGTCGAGGGCGCGGACGCGGGTGACGAGTTCGGAGGCATCGGCGGTATCCGGGCCGGTGGATGCGTCGGCGGTGAGCGCCCGCACCTCGGGCAGGTCAAAGAGCAGGGCGCTGGGCCGGGCGGAGGTGAACAGCGGCGCGTAGCGCTGCCATTCCACGTCGGCGACGGTGACGGTGACGTCCTGCTGGAGCACGGCCCGGCGCAGTTCGGTCAGGGCGGGGGCCGGGTCGAGGAGGCCGAGGCCCTGGCGGCGCAGGGTCGCCGAGACGGTGTCGTCGGCGGCCATGCCGGCCTCGGCCCACGGGCCCCAGGCGACGGAGGTGGCGGCCAGGCCGCGGGCGCGGCGGTGCAGGGCGAGGGCGTCGAGGTAGGCGTTGGCGGCGCCGTAGGCGCTCTGGTGGCCGCTGCCCCAGACTCCGGCGATGGAGCCGAAGAGGACGAAGAAGTCCAGTTCGCGGTCGCCGAGCAGGGCGTCGAGGTGGGCGGCGCCGGCGAGCTTCGCGGCGGTGAGATCGGCGAGGTCGGCGGTGGTCAGGGCGTCGACGGGCCCGTAGTGGCCGACGCCGGCGGTGTGCACCACGCCGGTCAGCGGCAGGTCCTCGGGCAGGCCGGCGAGGACCGCGGCGAGCGCGTCGCGGTCGGCGGCGTCGCAGCCGACGACGGTGACCGTCGGTCCGAACTCCGCGAGCTCGGCGCGGAGTTCGGCGGCGCCGGGCGCCTGCGGCCCGCGGCGGCTGGTCAGGACGAGGTGCTGGGCGCCGGCGCGGGCCAGCCACCGGGCGACCTCGGCGCCCAGGCCGCCGGTGCCGCCGGTGATCAGGACGGTGCCGGAGGCGGTGAACTCCCCGGCCGCGGGCAGCGTCTCGACGGTGTGCCGAACCAGTCGGCGGCCGGCCACTCCGGTCGCCCGCAGCGCCACCTGGTCCTCGCCGTCGGGTACGTCCTTGACGGCGAGGACCCCGGCGAGGCGCTGTCCGGCCCGTTCGTCGAAGGCGTCCGGCAGGTCCACCAGGCCGCCCCACAACCGCGGGTGTTCCAGGGCCACTCCCCGGCCCAGCCCCCAGGCGGCGGCCTGGAGCGGGCGGGTCACGGGGTCGGCGGGGCCGGTGGAGACGGCACCGCGGGTCGCGGTCCACAGCCGGCCCTGCGCACCGGTGTCGACGAGGGCCTGGACCAGTGCCAGGGTCAGTGCCAGTCCCCGGGTGAGCGACGGGTGGCCGTCGGCGGCCCGTTCGTCGAGCGGCAGCACGGACAGCAGGTGGGTGTTGGCGTCCACCCCGTCGGCCTGGGCCAGCCGTTCGGCCAGTACCGCGCGGTCCGTGCAGGCCGCGTCCAGGACCAGGCGCTTGACCCGCGCGCCGTGCGTGCCGAGCGCGTCGGCCAGGCCGTCCAGCAGGGCGGCCTCGCCGTCGGCGGTGGTCTCGGAGGCGACCAGCAGCCAGGTGCCGTCGAGGACGGGGGCGGCCGGCTTGCTCAGCCGGGTCCACTCCACCCGGTAGCGGAGGGTGTCGAGCAGGTGCTTCTCCTGGTTGCCGCGGCGCCACGACGTGAGCGCGGGCAGCAGGGAGTCCAGCGGGGTGAGGTCGCCCTCGCCCAGCCCGAGGATGTCGGCCAGTTCGCGGGCGTCGCCGCGCTCCACGGCGGCCCAGAGCTCCTGGTCGGCGGGGTCGACGGCGCCGGATGCGGTCGGGGCGGGCAACTGCGGCCAGTAGTGGGCGTGTTGGAAGGCGTAGGTCGGCAGGTCGGTGCGGCGGGCACCGGTCCCGGCGAAGTACCCGGTCCAGTCCACGTCCACGCCGTGCACCTGGAGGCGGGCCACGGCGGTGACGGCGGCCGACTCCTCGGACCGGTCGGCGCGCAGGAACGGCACCAACTCGGCGTCCGTGTCGTCGCCGAGGGTGTCCTGGGCCATCGCGGTGAGCAGCCCGTCGGGGCCCAGCTCCAGGAACGTGGTGACGCCGGCGTCCCGCAGGGTCCGCACGCAGTCGGCGAACCGCACCGCCTCGCGGACGTGCCGCACCCAGTATTCCGCGGTGCACAGCAGCGCCTCGTCTGCCCGTTCCCCGGTGAGGTCGGACACCAGCGGAATCCTCGGCGCCCGGTACGTCAACCCGTCAGCGACGGCACGGAAGCCGTCCACCATGCCGTCCATGTGCGGCGAGTGGAAGGCATGGCTCACCCGCAGCCGCTTGGTCTTCCGCCCGCGCGCGGCGAAGTCCGCCGCGATCTCCTCGACCGCGTCCCGGTCGCCGGAGACGACCACCGACGCGGGCCCGTTGACGGCGGCGATCGCCACCGCGTCGGTGAGGTGCGGGCGCACCTCGTCCTCGGTCGCCTGGACGGCGACCATCGCGCCGCCGGTCGGCAGCGCCTGCATCAGCGACGCGCGCGCCGCCACCAGACGGCAGGCGTCCTCCAGTGTCAACACCCCGGCGACGTGCGCCGCGGCGATCTCACCGATGGAGTGCCCGGCCACGAGGTCGACGCGGACGCCCCAGCGTTCCACCAGCCGGTACAGCGCGACCTCGATCGCGAACAGGGCCGGCTGTGTCCACCCGGTCTCGTCCAACAGCGCCGCCTCGTCGCTGCCCGCGGCGGCGAACACCACCTCGCGCAGCGGCCGTTCGAGCAGCGGGTCGAGCACGGCGCACACCGCGTCGAACGCCGCGGCGAACTCCGGCTGGGCGTCGTAGAGTTCACGGCCCATGGCGGCGCGCTGGCTGCCCTGGCCGGTGAACAGCACCGCGGTCTTGCCGCGCCCGACGGCCTCGCCCTCGACGACGGCCGGATCGGGCCGGCCGGTGGCGAGCGCGCCCAGCGAGGCGAGCAACTGCGCACGGTCCTGCGCCACGACGGCGGCCCGCTGCTCGAAGCGGGACCGGGTGGTCGCGAGGGAGAGGGCCACGTCGACGAGCGCCGCCTCCGGCTGCCCCTGGAGGTGCGCCAGCAGACGCGCGGCCTGGCCCCGCAGCGCGTCCCGGCTGCGCCCGGAGAGCAGCAACGGTACGGCGCCGGGCGTGCGTTGCGGCACCGTCGTCGCGGGCGCCGCCGCCCGCGGTGCCTGCTCGACGATGACGTGGACGTTGGTGCCGCTGATGCCGAACGAGGAGACACCGGCCCGCCGAGCCCTCCCCGTCTCCGGCCAGGCGGTCTCCTCGGTCAGCAGCTCCACCGCGCCCTCGGACCACTCCACGTGCGACGACGGCGCGTCCACGTGCAGGGTCCGCGGCAGCACACCGTGCCGCATCGCCATGACCATCTTGATCACTCCGGCGACACCGGCCGCGGCCTGCGTGTGCCCGAGGTTGGACTTCACCGACCCCAACAGCAACGGCCGCTCGGCGTCCCGCTCCTGGCCGTAGGTCGCCAGCAACGCCTGCGCCTCGATCGGGTCGCCCAACGTCGTACCCGTACCGTGCGCCTCGACCACATCCACATCACCCACAGACAGCCCGCCACTCGCCAACGCCTGGCGAATGACCCGCTGTTGGGACGGTCCGTTGGGAGCCGTCAGGCCGTTGGACGCACCGTCCTGGTTGACCGCCGAACCACGCACCACGGCCAGGACCTGATGACCGTTGCGCACGGCATCCGACTGGCGCTCCAGCACCAGCATGCCCACGCCCTCGGCCCAGCCGACCCCGTCGGCCGCGTCCGCGAACGCCTTGCAACGCCCGTCGGGCGACAGTCCGCGCTGCCGGGCGAAGTCCACGAACACCGCCGGCGTCGACATCACCGTCACACCACCGGCCAACGCCAACGAACACTCACCACTGCGCAGCGCCTGCATCGCCCAGTGCATCGCCACCAACGACGACGAACACGCCGTGTCCACCGTCACCGCCGGGCCCTCCAGGCCCAGGGTGTAGGCCACCCGACCCGACGCCAGACTCGGCGAACTGCCACTGCCCTGGAAGCCCTCGAACTCCGGACTCGCCAACATCGCGCTGTAATCGCTGTACATCACACCGGCAAAAACACCCGTCTGACTACCACGCAACGACACCGGATCGATTCCGGCCCGCTCCACCGCCTCCCACGACGACTCCAACAGCAAACGCTGCTGCGAGTCCGTCGCCAACGCCTCCCGCGGACTCATCCCGAAGAAATCGGGGTCGAACTCCCCCGCCTCGTGCAGGAACCCACCGGAACGGGTATAGGACGTGCCGGGGTGGTCGGGGTCCGGGTGGTAGAGCGACTCGACGTCCCAACCGCGGTTGGTGGGGAAGCCGGAGACGGCGTCGCTGCCCTCGGTGAGCAGGCGCCACAGGTCCTCGGGCGAGGTGACGCCGCCGGGGTAGCGGCAGGCCATGCCGACGATCACGATCGGGTCGTCCGCGACTGCCGTGGCGACCCGCGTCACCGCCGCCATTTCGGCGTCCGTGCCCAGCAGTTCGTCGAGGACGTAGGTGGCGAGGTGGCGGACGGTCGGATAGTCGAAGACCAGGGTTGCGGGCAGCCGCAGGCCGGTGACGGTGTTCAGGCGGTTGCGCAGCTCGACGGCGGTGAGCGAGTCGAAGCCGAGGTCGCGGAAGGCGCGGCCGGCGTCGACGTCGCCGCCGGTCGCATGGCCGAGGACCAGGGCGACCTGGCCGCGCACGAGGTCCAGGACCAGCTCGTCGCGACCGTCCTGGTCGAGTCGGCCGAGGCGCTGGGCGAGGTTGCCGGCGGTGGCGGAGCCGGCGACAGCGGCGCGGCGCGCGCGGGCCCGGATCAACGAGCGCAGCAGCGGCGGGATTTCACCCCGCGCGCGGAGGGCGGGCAGGTCCAGGCGGACCGGGACGCAGGTGGCGTCGGCGCCGGTCAGGGCCGCGTCGAAGAGGGCGAGGCCCTGCGGCACGGAGAGCGGCGGGACGCCGGAGCGGGTGAACCGGTCGGCCTCGGCATCCGTCAGGGTGCCGGTCATACCGCCGGTCTGCTCCCAGGGGCCCCAGGCCAGCGACAGAGCGGGCAGGCCCTCGGCCTGCCGCCGGACCATGAGCGCGTCCAGGAAGGCGTTCCCGGCCGCGTAGTTGGCCTGGCCGGGGCTGCCGAAGACGCCCGCGACGGAGGAGAAGACGACGAACGCGTCCAGGTCGAGGCCACGGGTCGCCTCGTGCAGATGCCAGGCGGCATCCACCTTCGGCCGCAGCACCGCGGCCAGACGCTCGGGAGTCAGCGCGCCGACCATCCCGTCGTCCAGCACACCCGCCGCGTGAATCACCGACGACACCGCATGCGCGGCGACCAGCTCCGCAACGGCGGACCGGTCGGTCACATCGCACGCGACGACCCTCGCCCGCGCACCCGCCGCCACCAACTCCGCCACCAACTCAGCTGCACCCTCGGCACGTTCACCGCGACGGCTGACCAGCAGCACGTCCCGCACCCCGTGCTCGGCCACCACATGCCGAGCCACCACCGCACCCAGACCACCCGTACCACCGGTGATCAGAACCGAGCCCGCACCGGCGAACGTCACACCGGCCGCACGGTCGCCCTCGGGGGTCCGGCGGACCAGGCGGGCCGCCCGCAGCGCGTCGCCGCGCACGGCGAGCTGCGGCTCGTCGGAGGTGAGGGCGGTCGGCGGAAGGACCGCGGGGTCGGTGTCGGGGTCGAGGTCGAGCAGGGCGAAGCAGCCGGGGTTCTCCGACTGCGCCGAGCGCACCAGGCCCCACACCGCGGCCGCAGCCACGTCAGCGCCGCTCGTCGCGCCTCGGGTCACGAAGACGAACCTGGCGTCCGCGAAGGCCGGTTGCTCCAGCCGGGCCTGCACCAGTGCCAGGGCGCGCCGGGTCAGCTCGTGCACGGTCGCCGGAACATCGGCCGAGCCGTCGGACCCGCGCTCGTCGGACCCGGCCAGCGGCAGCAGAACGGTGCTCGGGACCGGACCGTCCGCGGCGGCGAGGGCGGCGAGGTCCGGGTGACGGACGGCGTCGCGGAGCGCGGGGTGGGTCGCGAGCCCGAACGCGTCGGTGCCGACGAGCGCCATGGTGCCGGCGTCGGTGGCGGCCGGGTGTACGGGGATCCAGTCGAGGCGGAAGAGGGCGTCGCGGGCCAACGCGGCCGCGGTGTCGAGCCGGTGGGAGTCCATCGAGCGCAGCACGAGCGAGTCGACGCTGAGCACGGGTTCGCCGGTGCCGTCGACGACGGTGAGGGCGAGCGCGTCGTCGGCCACCGGGGTCAGGCGGACGCGGAGGGTGGTGGCGCCGGTGGCGTGGAGGGTGACGCCTTCCCAGGAGAACGGGAGGCCGCCGCGGCCGCGTTCGCCGAGGGCGGTAAGGGGCGCGGCGTGCAACACGGCGTCGAGCAGGGCCGGGTGGATGCCGAACGCCTCGGCGTCGGACCGGCCGGCCTCCGGCAGGGCGACCTCGGCGTAGACGCCGTCGGCGTGCCGCCAGGCGGCGCGCAGGCCCTGGAAGAGGGGGCCGTAGGCGAAGCCGGCGTCGGCGAGCCGGTCGTAGTGGTCGTCCAGGGACAGCGGTTCGGCGCCGGCCGGGGGCCAGGCGGTCGCGTCGAGGACGGCGCCCGGGGCGGTGCCGGGGGTCGGATCGGTGCTGGCGAGGACGCCGGTGGCGTGGGCGGTCCAGGAGGTGTCGTCGCCGGTGTCGGGGCGGGCGTGGAGGGTGAGGGCGCGGCGGCCGGCGGCGTCGGGGCTACCGATCCACAACTGGACCTGGACGCCGCCCTGTTCGGGCAGAAGCAGGGGCGCGGCGAGGGTGAGCTCCTCGACGCGGTCGCAGCCCACCTCGTCGCCGGCACGGACGGCGAGTTCGAGGAAGGCGGTGCCGGGCAGCAGGGTGGTGCCGCGGACGGTGTGGTCGGCGAGCCAGGGGTGGGTGTGCCGGGAGAGGCGGCCGGTGAGGAGGGCGCCGCCCGCGTCGGCGAGGGAGACGGCGGCGGAGAGCAGCGGGTGGTGGGCGGCGCCGAGGCCGGCGGAGCGCAGGTCGGCGGCGCTGCCCTGGGGGGCCTTGGGCCAGTAGCGGCGGCGTTGGAAGGCGTAGGTGGGCAGGTCGGTGCGGCGGGCGTCGGTACCGGCGAAGTAGGCGGACCAGTCGACCGGGGCGCCGTGGACGTGCAGGCCGGCGAGGGCGGTGGCGAGGGTGCGTTCCTCCGGCCGGTCGGCGCGCAGCGCGGGCAGGGTGACGGCGTCCGCGTCGGTGGCGTCCAGGCAGGTGCGGGCCATGGCGGTCAGCACGCCGTCGGGGCCGAGTTCGAGGAAGGCGGTGGTGCCGTGCTCGGTGAGCCAGTCGATGGCGTCGGCGAAGCGGACGGCGTGCCGGACGTGGTCGACCCAGTAGTCGGGGGAGGTGAGTTGGGCGACGGTGGCGGGCTTGCCGGTGAGGTTCGAGACGACCGGCAGCAGCGGGGGGTGGAGGGTGAGGCCGGCGACGACCGCGCGGAAGGCTTCGAGCATCGGTGCCATCAGCGGCGAGTGGAAGGCGTGCGAGACCCGCAGCCGGCTGGTCTTGTGGCCGTCGGCGGCGAGCCGCTCGGCGAGTGCGGTGACGGTGGCCTCGTCGCCGGAGAGGACGACGGCGCTGGGGCCGTTGACGGCGGCCAGCGAGACGCGGTCCTCGTGGCCGGCGAGCAGCGGGGCGACGGTGGCCTCCGGTGCCTGGACGGCGATCATCGCGCCGCCTTCGGGCAGGGCCTGCATCAGGCGGCCGCGGGCGGCGACGAGGGTCGCGGCGTCGGCGAGGGAGAGGACGCCGGCGAGGTGGGCGGCGGCGATCTCGCCGACGGAGTGGCCGGCGAGGTGGTCGGGGCGGACGCCGAGGGACTCGACGAGCCGGTAGAGCGCCACTTCGACGGCGAAGAGGGCGGGTTGGGCGTATTCGGTGCGGTCGAGGAGGGCCGCGTCGGTGCCCCACAGCACCTCGCGCAGGGGGCGGTCGAGGTGCGGGGCGAAGGCGTCGAGTGCCGCGTCGAGGGCGGCGGCGAACGCCGGGAAGCGGGTGGCGAGTTCGCGTCCGGTGCCGAGGCGTTGGGCGCCCTGGCCGGTGAGGAGGACGGCGATCCGGGTCTCGGGGTGTGTGGTGCCGGCGATCCAGGCGGGGGCGGTGGCCGGGGCGTCGGCGTCGGCGAGTGCGGTGAGGCCGTCGGCCAGTTCCGAGGGGTCGGTGGTGAGCAGGACCGCGCGGTGTTCGAGGCCGGCGCGGGTGGTGGCGAGGGAGTGGCCGAGGTCCACCAGGGCGGAGTGCGGGTGGGTGGTGAGGGCGACGCGCAGGGCCGCGGCCTGGCCGCGGAGGGCGTCCGGGGTGCGGCCGGAGAGCAGGACGGGGACGACGCCGGCTACCGCGGCGGGGGCGGTCTCCGGGGCGTCGTCGGGGTCCTCCGCCTGGGGCTCGGGGGCCTGTTCGAGGATGGTGTGGGCGTTGGTGCCGCTGATGCCGAAGGAGGAGACGGCGGCGCGGCGGGGTGCCCCGGTGGCCGGCCAGTCGGTGGTGTCGGTGAGCAGCCGTACGGCGCCCTGCGTCCAGTCGACGTGCCGGGTGGGCTCCTCGGCGAGGAGGGTGCGGGGCAGGACGCCGTGCCGCATCGCCATGACCATCTTGATGACGCCGGCGACGCCGGCGGCGGCCTGGGTGTGGCTGAGGTTGGACTTGACCGAGCCGAGCAGCAACGGCCGCTCGTCCGGGCGGTGTTGGCCGTAGGTGGCGAGCAGCGCCTGGGCCTCGACGGGGTCGCCGAGCGTGGTGCCGGTGCCGTGCGCCTCGACGGCGTCGATGTCGCCGGCCGACAGCCGGGCGTTGACCAGGGCCTGCTGGATGACCTGTTGCTGGGAGGGGCCGTTGGGGGCGGTCAGGCCGTTGGAGGCGCCGTCCTGGTTGACGGCGGAACCGCGCACCACGGCGAGGATGTGGTGGCCGTTGCGGACGGCGTCGGAGAGGCGTTCCAGGACGAGGATGCCGACGCCCTCGGCCCAGCCGGTACCGTCGGCGGTGTCGCCGAAGGAGCGGCAGCGGCCGTCGACGGAGAGCCCGCCCTGGCGGCCCATCTCGATGAAGGTGCCGGGCCCGGACATGATGGTGACGCCGCCGGCGAGGGCGAGGGTGCACTCGCCGGACCGCAGTGCCTGGGTGGCGAGGTGGATGGCGACGAGGGAGGAGGAGCAGGCGGTGTCCACGGTGACGGCGGGGCCGACCGTGCCGAAGGTGTAGGAGATGCGGCCGGACAGCACGCTGCCGGTATTGCCGGTGAGTTGGAAGCCCTCCGCGCCGTCGGCGGGGCCGACGCGGTAGTCCTGGGCCATGGCGCCGATGAAGACACCGGTGCGGCTGCCCTTCACGGACGTCGGGTCGATGCCGGCGCGTTCGAACGCCTCCCAGGCGGATTCCAGGACCACGCGCTGCTGCGGGTCCATGGCGACCGCCTCGCGCGGCGAGATGCCGAAGAAGTCGGCGTCGAAGTCGGGTGCGTCGTGCAGGAATCCGCCGGCCGCGGTCGACGTGCTGGACAGCGCCTCCGGGTCCCAGCCGCGGTCGGTGGGGAACGGGCTGACGCCGTGTTCGCCGGCCTCCACCATCCGCCAGAGGTCCTCGGGGCTCCGAACGCCCCCGGGGTAGCGACAGGTCATGCCGATGATGGCCACCGGCTCCTGGGCCGCCGATTCCAGCTCGCTGACCCGCCGCCGGGTGCGTCGGAGGTCGGTCGTCGCCAGCTTGAGGTAATCCCGGAGTTTTTGTTCGTTGTCCATCTCAACTCAACCCATCTCGACAGCCGACGGCCGCACGTGAATGGCGTCCGACTTCTCCACGCCGCGCGGGCGGTACGTTCGGATCGCCACCTGGATTCGCCACTCACCGGCGGAATCCATGTGGCGAGTGTCGTCGGAATTCCGGCGGGAATTCCCTAGTGTTCGAAAGCGCGGGGCCGCTACCAGTTGGCGGCCAACAGCAGGTCCCCGTATTGGTTTTCACGGGAAACCTGCGCCAGGTCGGAATCGACCATCATGTGCATGAGGCCGGCGAAGTCGACGTCCGGCTTCCAGCCGAGGCGGTCCTGGGCCTTCGAGCTGTCGGCGCACAGCACCTCGACCTCGGCGGGACGCACCAGGGCGGGGTCGATGACGACGTGGTCCTGCCAGTCCAGGCCGATGTGTTCGAAGGCGATGCGGACCGCGTCGCGCACCGAGTGCATCTGGCCGGTGCCGATGACGTAGTCGTCGCCGGCGTCCTGTTGGAGCATCAGGTGCATGGCGCGGACGTAGTCGCCGGCGTAGCCCCAGTCGCGGACCGCGTCGAGGTTGCCGAGCGCCAGCTTGTCCTGGAGGCCGTGCTTGATGCGGGCGACCGCGAGGGTGATCTTGCGGGTGACGAACTCCTGGCCGCGGCGCGGCGATTCGTGGTTGAACAGCATCCCGGACACCGCGTACATGCCGAAGGACTCGCGGTAGTTGCGGGTGATGTAGTGGCCGTACGCCTTGGCCGCGCCGTAGGGGCTGCGCGGGTGGAAGAGCGTGGTCTCGCGCTGCGGGGTCTCGGCGGCCTTGCCGAACATCTCGGAGGAGGACGCCTGGTAGAAGCGGATCTGGCCGCGCGGGTCGGCGGTGCGGGAGGTGCTGAAGCCGCTGACCATGCGGATGGCCTCCAGCATGCGCAGCACGCCCATGCCGTTGACCTCGGTGACCAGTTCGGCCTGTTGCCAGGACATCGGCACGAAGGAGATGGCGCCGAGGTTGTAGACCTCGTCGGGCTGCACGGTGTCGACCGCGGAGACCAGGCTGGCCTGGTCCATCAGGTCGCCGTCGACGAAGTTCAGTTCGCTGGCCAGCCGGCTGACGCGGGACTTGCGGGGGTTGGCCTGGCCGCGGATCAGGCCCCACACCTGATAGCCCTGGGACAGCAGGTGCTCGGCGAGGTAGGAGCCGTCCTGACCGGTGATTCCGGTGATCAGCGCTCGCTTGGACATGGCAGACCCTTCTCGATCACGAAAGAGACCGTCCAAACGCTTGGGCTCGGCCACCACCTGGCGTCGAATACGCAGTCCGGACGTTGGACACCCGCACGCTCGCAAGCCGCGGAAGACACTGTCAACGCATCCCGGGCTTTCTAGGGAATTCCCAAGTGCCGGGCCCGGCGCGGGCCGTCAAAAAGGCGTTGAGGCGGCCAGGACTAGTGAAATTCAGGTGCCGGTTGCGCTGCAATGGCCAAGTCGGCGGGCCGGCCGACTCCGTCCACCGTGCGGCCTTGGCGCCGCGGTCAACCGGGGTGTTCCTGCGTGCTGTTGAGACTCCTGCGGGCACAGTTGCGCCCCTATGCCTGGGCCACCGGCGCCCTCGTCGCGCTCCAACTCGTCCAAATCCTGGGAACGTTGCTGTTGCCCACGTTGGGTGCCGCACTGATCGACGAGGGCGTGGTGCGCGCCGACCGCGGCCGCATCACGGAGTTGGGCGCGGTGATGGTGGCGGTGGCCCTGGTGCAGATCGTGGCGGCGCTCGGGGCGGCGGCGCTGGCCGCCCGGACCTCGACGGCGATGGGCCGCGATCTGCGGTCCGCGGTCTTCCGCCGCGTACTGGACTTCTCCGCCCGCGAGGTCGGGCAGTTCGGCACCCCGTCGTTGCTGACCCGGTCGGTGAACGACGTGCAGCAGGTGCAGAACCTCGCCCAGTCCGGCTTCGGCATCGTGGTCTGCGCGCCGCTGATGTGTCTGGGCAGCGTGGTGCTGGCGCTGCGTCAAGATGTCCCGTTGGCACTGCTGTTGGTGGGTCTGGTGCTGGTGGTGGCGGTCTGCTTCGGTCTGCTACTGGCCCGGATGGGGACCCTGTACGCGCGGATGCAGGTGACGTTGGACCGTTTGGGACAGCTGTTGCGGGAGGCGATCACGGGGGTGCGGGTGGTGCGGTCCTTCGTCCGCGACGACCACGAGCGGCAGCGCTTCGCGCACACCAACGACGCCTTCCTGGACCTGTCGCAGCGGGTGGGCCGGCTGATCGCGACCATGTTGCCGGTCGTGCTGCTGATCATGAACGGTTTCACCGTCGCCCTGCTGTGGGCCGGGTCCCGGCGGATCGACGCGGGCCGGATGCCGATCGGCTCGCTCAGCGCCTTCCTGAGCTACCTCTCGCTGATCCTGATGTCCGTGGTGATGCTCGCCTTCGTGTTCCTGTCGGTGCCGCGCGCCCGGGTCTGCGCCGGCCGGATCGCGGAGGTCCTCGACACCGGGACGAGCGTGGCGCCGCCGGCCGCGCCCCAACCGATGCACGGACCCGCCGGCCGCGTCGAACTGTGCGGCGCCGGGTTCCGCTACCCGGGCGCCGAGGAGGCGGTCCTGCGGGACGTCGACCTGATGGTCGAGCCCGGTGAGCGGATCGCGGTGCTCGGCAGCACCGGCAGCGGCAAGACGACCCTGCTCAATCTGGTACTGCGGCTGTCCGACGCGACCGACGGCACCGTCCGGGTCGGCGGCACGGACGTCCGGTCGCTGGCCACGGACGTGCTCGCCGCCGCCATCGGGTTCGTGCCCCAGCGGCCGTACCTGTTCTCCGGCACGGTGGCGAGCAATCTGCGCTTCGGGCGGCCGGACGCCACCGACGAGGAGCTGTGGCAGGCACTGCGGGTCGCCCAGGCGGCCGACTTCGTCGAGCGGATGCCGGGCGGCCTGGACGCGGAGCTGACCCAGGGCGGCGGCAACGTCTCCGGTGGGCAGCGTCAACGGCTGTCCCTCGCCCGGGCGTTGCTGCGTCGCCCGGCCGTCTATCTCTTCGACGACTGCTTCTCGGCGCTCGACCAGGCGACCGAGGCCGCGCTGCGGGCGGCGTTGGTGCCGCACACCGCGGGCGCGACGGTGATCACCGTCGCGCAGCGGGTCTCCGCCGCCCGCGACGCGGACCGGATCGTCGTCCTGGACGGCGGCCGCGTCGTCGCCCAGGGCACCCATGAGGCGCTGCTGCGCACCAGCCCCACCTACCGCGAGATCGCCCTCTCGCAGCTCACCGAGGAGGAAGCCGCCGATGGCCTCGCCGGACGTCCCTGAGGAGGAGCGGGCCGCGCCCCGGCCGGCGCGCCGGCTCGTCGGCCTGCTGCGGCCGCACCGTCGCACCGTGGCGCTCGCGGTGCTGATGGGCGTCGGCGGCATCGTGCTCAACGCGTTCGGGCCGCTGCTGCTGGGCCGGATCACCGATCTGATCGCCGACGGTGTGCTCGGCCGCGGCCCCGCGCCCGCGCCCGGTGTCGACTTCGCCGCGGTCGGCCGGCTGCTGCTGGCCCTGCTGGCGCTCTACGTCGTGGGATCGCTGTTCCTGCTGGCGCAGGGCCGGCTGGTGGCGTCCGCGGTCTGGCGCACCATCCACGAACTGCGGCGCAGCGCCCGGGAGAAGCTGACCCGGCTGCCGGTGCCGTACTTCGACCGGCACCCGGCCGGCGAGGTGCTCGGCCGGACCACCAACGACATCGACAACCTCCAGCAGACTCTCCAGCAGACCCTCGCCGAGCTGATCACCGCGGTCTTCTCGCTGCTGACCATGCTGGTGCTGATGCTGGTGCTCTCGCCGTCGCTGGCCGCGGTGATGCTGCTGAGCGTGCCGGTGTCCGCACTGCTGGCGGCCCGGATCAGCAAGCGCGCCCAACCCCACTACGCCGCACAGTGGTCGGCCAACGGCTCCCTCAACGCCCATGTGGAGGAGGTGTGCACCGGCCATGCGCTGATCAAGGCGTTCGACCGGCGGGCGGCGGCCGAGGAGCGCTTCGACGCCCGCAACGACGCGGTCTACCGGGCCGCCGCCAAGGCGCAGTTCGCCTCCGGCGCCATGGAGCCCGTGATGATGTTCGTGGCGAACCTCGGATACGTCCTGGTCGCCGTGGTCGGTGCCTGGAAGATCGTCAGCGGTTCCCTGACCCTCGGCGACGTCCAGGCGTTCATCCTCTACGCCCGCCAATTCGGCCAGCCGATCGTGGAGATCGCGTCCGTGGCGGGCCGGTTGCAGTCCGGCATCGCCTCCGCCCAGCGCGTCTTCACCCTCCTCGACGCCCCCGAGCAGACCCCCGACCCGCACCCCGCGCGCACCCCCGTCCGCGCCGAGGGCCGGGTCGTGTTCGAGAACGTCTCCTTCCGCTACGTCCCCGACACCCCGCTCATCGAGGACCTCTCGCTCGTCGTGGAGCCGGGCAGCACGGTGGCGATCGTCGGCCCCACCGGCGCCGGCAAGACCACCCTGGGCAATCTCCTGCTGCGCTTCTACGAACCCGACTCCGGCCGCATCCTCCTGGACGGCACCGACACCTCCGCGATGACCCGCGACGACCTGCGGTCCCGCTTCGGGCTGGTGCTCCAGGACACCTGGCTGTTCGGCGGCACGATCGCCGAGAACATCGCCTACGGCACGCCCGACGCGTCCCGCGCGGACGTGGTGGCGGCGGCCCGGGCGACCTGCGCCGACCGCTTCATCCGCACCCTGCCGCAGGGCTACGACACCGTCCTGGACGACGAGTCCGCCGCCGTCAGCGCCGGGGAGAAGCAACTGCTCACGGTGGCCCGGGCGTTCCTCGCCAGACCGGCCGTCCTCGTCCTGGACGAGGCCACCAGTTCCGTCGACACCCGTACCGAGGTGCTGATCCAACGCGCCATGAACTCCCTGCGGGCGGGCCGCACCAGCTTCGTGATCGCGCACCGCCTGACCACCATCCGCGATGCGGACCTGATCGTGGTGATGGACGCCGGCCGCATCGTCGAGCGGGGCACGCACGACGAACTGCTGCGCGCCAGGGGCCTCTACGCCCGCCTCCACGCGGCCCGCGCCCACAGCCCCGCGGCGGCCGGAGGCGTCCGTTGATCGAACTGATCCTGCCCTCCGTGGTCGCCACCGAGGCGGCCTACGATGACCGCCCCCGCCCCGGAGACCGGCTCCTGCCGCCGGAACGCGAGGTCATCGCCACCGCCGTGGCGCCGCGGCAGCGCGAGTTCACCACCGTCCGCCATCTGGCCCGCCGCGCCCTGCGCCGGCTCGGCCACCCCGATGCGCCCATCCTCCCCAACCGACGCGGCGTCCCGCAGTGGCCGCCCGGCATCGTCGGCAGCCTGACGCACTGCGCGGGCTACCGCGCCGCCGCGGTCTCCCCGACCCGCCTCTCGGCCACCGTCGGCATCGACGCGGAGCCGAACGCGGCCCTGCCCGACGGCATCCTGGACGCCGTCAGCCTCCCCTCCGAGCGCCCTCACCTGGTGGCCCTCGCGGCCCACCGCCCCGATGTCCACTGGGACCGGCTGCTGTTCAGCGCCAAGGAGAGCGTCTTCAAGGCGTGGCACCCGCTCAGCCACCGCGAACTGGACTTCACCGAGGCCGAGATCACCATCGACCCGTCCGACGGCACGTTCGCCGCCCGCCTCCTGGTCCCCGGCCCCGATCTGGCCGGCCATCGCCTCACCACTCTCACCGGCCGCTGGCACTCCACTCATCCCCTCCTCACCACGGCCGTCCACCTCCCATCCCCGACCGCACCCACCACATGAGCCTTCGGGAAGCGCCTCGCCCCCGTTACCTCCATGGACCCCCGCCCGCCACCTCGGGCCAAGGTCAAGCGCAGGGCCACACTCACCCGTCAACTCCCGCCCACGGCAAGCCACGTTCGGATGAAACCCGCCGACTTCTTCTCACCTCGCGATGCGAAATAGGCCATACAGAACTGTGCATATCCACGAGGAACATGTCAGCGAGCCCGGCATGATCGTCATCGACGTGACCGCCGCCGACGAAGCCACCGCCACCCTTGCCGCCGCCGAGCTGGGGCGCTTGTGGCGTTCCAGCGGCCCGTCCGCCCCCTGGCACACACCGGGCCGCCCCGGCGTCTCCGTCCGGGCCTATCTGGACCTGCGCCAGCGGCCGATCACCGCGGCCGACGACGTGTATCCCCTGCCCGGTCCGCGACGGAAATACCGCGCTCACGGCAAGTAGGCCATCGCCACCACGACGGTCAGCACGAGCAGGCCGGCCACCACCGCTGCCGCGACGGCGATCACCCCGCGATTCACGCACGGCACCGACGGCACCTCCCGCGGCACGCACCACGAACAACAGCGGTCCGCTCTGATACGCGGCTGATCCAGCCAATAGGCCCCGCGTAGCCGCGGTGTACCCGCATTCTCCGGTCCGGAGACGAAAGACCTCATGCCCGGCCAACGAGGGCACTTCCGGTGAGGAACCGGCGACGCGGCCCACCGCAATCGGATCGTCACCCGCGAACCACCGGCCGGCGGCCCCTCTCCCGCCCGCGCTCCACATCGCTCCGCATCGCGGCGCGGAGTTCCCCGAACGCGTCCTCCCAGCGGTCCCGCAGCTCCAGATAGCCCTCCTCGGTGTGCACCGCACCGCCCCCCACCAGGTCGCGGAGATCCCGCAGCGCACGGAACGCCGCGGTGGAGGCGTCGACGACCGACTCCGGCGCCACGACGGCCACCTGATAGCGCAACTCGTAGGCGTTCCCGTCCCGGAACGCCTCCAGCGCCGCGCCCGCCCGTTCCTCGGCGGGCGTGTCCGCGGACCGGGCGGCGATCCGCAGGTGGTTCCGCGTCCGGGCCAACGCGGCGAGGTAGTCGCCGTACAACTGCCGCCGCGCCGCCTGGTCGCCCTCCTCCCGGCTGCGCCGCGCCCTGGCCCGATCGGCCAGCAGCGTCGAGGCGATACCAATCACGGCCCCCAGCACCGTACTTGCCAGCGATCCCCAGTTCATCACAGATGAATAGACCCGCGCCGTGCTCGGCGCGGGCCCATCCTCGTCATCCGGCCGGCTTCGGCCCCGTTCGCGGCTCAGAGGCTGCCGGAGCTCGCGAACTGCACCACCGCGACGATGACGCCGAGCGCGGCGAGGCCACAGCCGACGCTGCCCAGCACGATGCCGGCGACCGCCATGTTGCGGCCGCCCGCCTCACCGCGGTCGGCCTTGCGCCGTGCGGATATACCCAGGCACAGCGCGGTGATCGGCAGCACGATGGGGATCATCAGCAGTCCGAGGATGCCGAGCACCATCGAGGCCGTCGCCTGGCCGCTGGGCAGCGGGGCCGGCATGGCGTAACCGGGGCCGTACGGCGGGGTGTTCGGGGGCGGTGCCTGGGTCATGTGTTTCTCTCCGTCATTCCTGCGTTTCCTCTTCCACGGCGTCCGGGATCCCTGGGGTTCGGGATCCGGAGTCCGGGATCAGGCGCTCGTTCCCGGCCGGATGGTGCCAGTCAGGCGGCTCCGGCCGATCAGGCATCGGGCGCGCCCCACGCCGGAGCCGACGTTACCGCACGTCAGCGCCCCGTCGTGACCGGAGGTGGCGCGGCCTGTGCCAACACCCCACCCGGTAAGGGCCGTTGGCGCCAGGAATGCGGGTCGGAGCGGATACCCAACGGGGCGGGGCGCACCCGCGCCCCGCCCCTCCGTTCGCTCCCGCCGTGCGGGACCGGCGCCGCCTACGCCTCCGTTGCCCGGGCCGTCACCTGTCCCGTTGCCTGGTCTCCCACGAGCAGGCGCCGGCGGAACAGGTCGAGCACCTCGTCCAGCGCCGCACGCGTCGGCTGGCCGGGCTCGTCGATGAGGTGCTCGGTCAGCACGGCGTGCGGCGCCATCGCGGCCTGGGGGTTGGCGTCCTCGTCCGACAGCTCGACGGCGGTGAACGCGTCGCCCAACTCCCGGCGGAGGAAGGCGAACCGGTCGTCCGGCACCAGCCGGTCGCTGCGGAACCGCAACCCCATCACCTGAAGGCCGTCCCGCTCGCAACGGCCCCGCACGACGGCGAGTTCGTCGGCTGAGATGTCGATGCCGGCGGCCCGGCGCCTGGTGATCGGCAGCGGCAGCGACGGCTGGGACAGCACCGGGGCCAGCAACCTGTCGTCCACGGCCATGGCCAGCGCGAACCCGCCGGTCAGGCACATGCCGACGGCCCCGACCCCCGGCCCTCCGCAGCGCTCGTGTTCGTGCGCGGCCAGCGCCCGCAACCAGGTCACCACGGGAGAGGACTTACCGGTGGCCAGCGTGGTGAACTCCTTGCGCACACAGACCTTTCGCATGATCGAGCCCGCATACCGCGCGGCGTTCAGCCGACCGACATGGTTCGGATCGGCGTCCCGGCCGGGCGTGCCGAACAGCACCGGCAGCACGACGGTGCAGCCGATGTCGGCCACCCGCTCCGCGAACTCCAGCACCTTGGGCGTGATGCCCGGGACCTCCGCCATCACGATCACCGCGGGTCCCGTACCGCGCCGAAGGATCCGGCGCCGCACGCCGTCGTGGGTGAAGGTCTCGCGGTCGAAGCCGGTCAGGTCATGATCTGCCATGGGACACCACCGTTTCGTGATCGATGACGGCTCGGGACGGGCCGGCTGGCGCCGTCCGCCCCAAGGCGCCCGGTGCCTCCGGCCCGGTGTGCTGCCGCGACATTACCCACCGGTTGCCCTGGCGGCGACACCGGCCCGCCCCTGGCTCAACTCCCAACCCCGGAGCGAGAAGAACACGATCAGCACTCCCCCACAGACAATGGCCCAGTCGGCGAAGTTCATCACGCTGAACCCGCGGACGGAGAGGAAGTCCACGACCGCGCCTTGCAGGCCGCCCGGGGCGCGGAAGACCCGGTCCGAGAGGTTGCCCAGTGCGCCGCCGAGCAACAGGCCCAGGGCGATCGCCCAGGGAACGCTGTAGAGCCTGCGCGCCAGCCGGACGATCGCGACGGCGACGGCCGCCGCGATGAGCGTGAACACCAGGGTCATCGCCCCGCCCAGTCCGAACGCCGCGCCGGAGTTGCGGATCACCCGGATCTCCAGCCAGTTCCCGATCACCGGTACGGGGTCGTGGTTCTCCAACTTCTTGACCACGAGCACCTTGCTGACCAGGTCCACCGCATAGACCAGACCCGCCACCAACAGGAGCAGGAACACCCGCCGGCGCCCGGCGCTCCCCTCTTCCCCTGTACCCTCTCCGGCCGTCGCCGCCGTCCGCTGCGTAGTCGTCAAGTCCGTTCACCTCGAAGTCGGTTGTGCCCTCGTCCCACCGTCGGCCGTCGGGCGCGGCCAACCAACGCGGGCCGCCCCGGCCTCTCCCCCGTGGGCTGTTGATCCACCATAGAACGGGCCGACCGGGGTCGACTTCGGCGAGTTGGCCCGAGCAACGCGGGAGCGGGAGCGGTGCGCCGGGTGACGGCAACCGCGGCGGCGGCAACGGTCCCGAGCGCGGGGGCGGTGACCGGGCGGGGTCAGTCGGCGAGGGCCCGCTCGATGCGCGTCGACACCTCGTGCCAGGGGCGGGCCGCCACCACCGGCAGCCCATGCCGCGCGGCCTCCTCGGCGAGCCGGTCCGCGTACCGGGCGCTGACCTGCGCGCGGTGGGTCTGCCGACCGCCATCCGGCTCGCGGGCCGCGTAGTTGGCGACGATCCGCGCGGGATCGGCCTCGTGCAGGAACACCGCACGCACCCGGAGGCCGCCCACCGCACCCTCCGCCACGGCCCGGGCGACGGCCGCCGGGTCCAGGTAGTCGCCCTCGATGACGGCGGGGACGTCGACGGTGCGGCGGTTGTCCACGACGCCGAGGAGGGCGGGCGCCAGCGCCTCGGCGGTGGCGACCTGGAGCTCCACCACGTGGTCGACGTCGAGCACCGAGGTGTCGGGGATGCCGGCGAAGTGGTGCAGTGCGGGGTGCTGCCCGGCGTCGGTGAAGCGTTGCAGCGCGCTCACCACGTCGTCGAACTCGACCACGAACGCACCCCGTTCGCCGGCGAGTTGAGCGGCGGCGCGGCTCTTGCCCACGCCGGAAGCGCCGCCGAGGAGGAGGATGTCCCACGCGGAATCGGTCATGATCGCACCGTACCGGTGCCCGGCTGCCCGGTCGGGTCCGGCCCCCAACCCCCTCCGCTTACCGACCGTTCACGCCATCAGGACCGCACCCGGGCGAACATCCGGGTCCCGAGCAGCAGGCAGAGCGCCGCCAGCCCCACGGTGACCGCGGCCCCGACCGCGACCGCACCGTTGGCGTAGTGCCCGAGGAACGCCTGGCGCACGGCTTCTACGGTGTAGCGGAACGGCACGACCCGCGAGACACCGTCCAACCATCCCGGCGCCAGCGTCATCGGCAGCAGCAGACCCGAGAGCAACATCAACGGCATACCCGCCGTGTTGGCGATGGCCGCGAACTCCGGCGGCGTCCGCACGTTCATGGCCAGCCCGTAGGAGAGCGCCGACAGCGCCCCCGACAACACGGCGACGAACAACAGGCCGATCAGCACGCCGACGAGCGGCGCCCGCAGCCCGAGGACGAACCCCAACAGCACCAGCACGACGGACTGCGCCACCAGTTGGACGACATCGCGCAGGGTCCGACCGAGCAGTAGCGCCATCGGGCTCACCGGGGTGACCCGCATCCGGTCGATCACCCCGAGGTTGCGGTCCATCAGCAGGCCGAGCCCGACATAGGAACCGCCCAGCAGCGCAAGCTGGATGAGCACGCCCGGTACCAGCGTCTGCCAGGACGAACCCCGGGTCCCCAGGTCCAGCCTGGTCAACAGGGGGCCGAAGAGGGCCAGGAAGAGCAACGGTTGGAGCATGCCGAAGAAGAGGGAGGTCTTCGACCGCAGCGTCGCGCGCAGGTAGCGGCCGAAGATGATGCCGGTGTCGGCAAGAAGCGTCATGGGAGGGCCTTGGTTGGTCTGATGCATGGGTTGACTGGCTGGGCCGTCGGGGCCGTCTGCCGCGCCCGTTCCAACGGCGGTTGTGATGGGGATGGTTGTCACGGCGGTCAGACGGCGAGGGGCTCCTCGGTCGCACTCCGACCGGTGATGGCCAGGAAGGCGTCCTGGAGACTGGCCGCGGCGCCGCCGGCGTACCGGCTCTTCAGCGCGGCGGCGGTCCCCTCGGCGACGACGGTTCCCGCGTCCACCACCACGATGCGGTCGGCGAGCGCATCGGCCTCGTCCAGGTAGTGCGTGGTGAGGAAGACGGTGGTGCCCTGCTCGACGCGGATGCGCCGGACGAGGTCCCACAGTTCGGCGCGACTGCCCGGGTCCAGTCCGGTCGTCGGCTCGTCGAGGAAGAGCACCTCGGGCCGGTTGACCAGGCCGAGGGCGATCTCCAGGCGTCGGCGCTGACCGCCGGAGAGCGCGCCGGTCGGCCGCTCCATCAGCGCCAACAGGTCCAGATCCCGGGCGAGTTCGTCGGCCCGTTCCCGAACCTCCCGCTTGGACAGCCGGTGCAGCCTGCCTTGAGTGAGGAGTTCCTCGCGCACCGCGCAGGCGGGGTCGAGCCCGCCCGACTGGGCGACGTAACCGATCCGTCGGCGCACGCCGGCCGGGTCCCGGAGCAGATCGCATCCGGCGACCTCCGCCTCCCCGCCACTGGGCGGCAGCAGGGTGGTGAGCATACGCAACGTGGTGGTCTTGCCGGCCCCGTTGGGCCCGAGGAAGCCGAGGATCTCACCGCGGCCGACGGTCAGGTCGATGCCGCGGACGGCGTGCACGGGGCCGCTCTTGAGTGGAAACGTCCGGGTCAGACCCCGGGTTCGAATGACTGGGGAGCTCATGCCCAGATAAAAGCACAGCGGATTCTAAACTTGCAATCCATTTCACTTTTTCGCGGATCACGGCCCACGGCCCGCCGAGGCACGGCGGAGAACGGCACAACGGTGGAGGCCGCCTGCCGGGACAGTGGAGCGGGATTCCCGGCAGCACGGACGCGTCCCATGCCTCAACCAGCCCTACCGGCTGGGGACTTCAGCCCACCACCGGCCAGGCACCAACGTCCGCCAGCGAGCACGGCCGGCCCGGATGGACCGCGAGGGAACCCCCGACGACATCCAGGGAGACGGTGGCCAGGGTCTCCCACCGCGTACCGAACGCCGCTTCCGGCTGCGGGTGGCAGCACACCTCCGCCCCGTCCTCCGCATGGCAGGTGAGGGCGGAGAGGAGCGCCGCCCGGTCGGGTGCGTGGCCCAGCTTCGCGGTCCGTTCCTGGAGGGCGGCCAGGCGATGGTAGGTCCCCGGGTCGGCGGTTCCCCTCGCCTCGCCCTCGGCGAGGACGGGGGCGACGAAGTGGTTGGTCCGCACCACATAGCCGTCGGCTCCGGGCGGCAGACAGGCCGAGCCGACCGGGCTGAGTTCGATGGCGGCGGCGGTGGCGCGCCCGTGCGCGTACCCGGCCAGAGTGAGCGAACTGGACGCCGCCACCGGCGTCGTCACGGCCAGTTCGGCGGCCTCGCCGACGGTCGTACAGGTGTCGAGCACGGCACGGGACAGGACGTGCACCGGCACCCAACTCCCCTCACCCGAGACCGACTTGTCGGACGCGTGGCCGAGGATGTTGAAGTGCACCCCCACACCGGCCGCATTGACCCCGATCTTGCCGACGATGCCGTACTCGGTCACGGTGCGGACCACGCGGCCGTCGGGGTGCTCGATGTTCCAGACGAACCAGCCGTCGCGCATGCCGTCGTGCCAGTCCCAGGTCTGCGCGGTGACCGGCGGGCGGCCGTCGGCCGGGGCGTGGACCAGCGTCGAGCACTCCGGCTCGGGCAGCGCACCGAACCGTCCGAGGATCTCCGTGCGCGCGTTGAGCGCGGCGATCCGCCACAGGGGCAGGTCCGCGCCGCGCGCCATGCCCTCCATTTCCTCGGCCAGTTCGGGGGCCCGGGCGCCGACGTGCGCGAAGGCATCCCGGCTCCATGCCACGACGTCCCGCTGGTCGATGCCGACGGCGGCGAACAGCCGGTCGTAGAAGGCGCTGGTGCGGCGCATGCGGTCCGGAAAGGCCCGGCCGAGCACGCGCCCGCGCTCACCGGGCGTTGCCTGCGTCGATCGGAAAACGGTGAGCTTGGTCATGACTGTCCCCTCCGTCTCCCCCGTCTACTTCCGTCTCCTCCGTTCTCACCTCCATCATGACCGGGCACACCGGCCGGGCGCGACCGTCGCGTTCGCCAAAGAACCGCCGCCGGCCACGGCGAACAAGCCGCACCCGCACCAACGGCCTCCCCCACCAGGACGCCGCTTCCGGCCCCGCTCACCCCGGCCGTACCGCCTCCGCGACCTCGGCGATCAGGCTCTCCACCCCGGCTCCCCAACGGGAACTGATGACGAGATCGCGCGCCGGGTCGACCCACAACAGGTGCGCACCGCCGTTGCCCCGGGCGCACCGACCGGTCGCCGGTGCCGTGGGCCACACCGTCCGGTCGTCGTTCAGCCACCAGGACAGTCCGTAGTCGGGCTTGACGCGACAGGGCGTCCACAACGCGTCGATCCAACTACGGGACAGAATCCGGCCGTTGGCATGGTGTCCGCCCCGCAGACACAGGTGCCCGATGCGGGCGAGGTCGAGGGCGCCGATCCACAGTCCGCCGCCCCAGTGCGCCCCGCCGGAGACGACCGGCACCCGGGTGCCGTCGTCGAGGTCGACGTACGCGTTGCGGTAGCCGTGCCACGCCCACGACGCGGAGGCTCCGATCGGCTCCATCACCCGGGTGCGCAGGACCTCCGGAAGCGGGCGTGCGAGCAGCGCGGTGAGCGCCAGCGCGGAGAGGTTGACGCGGACGTCGTTGTAGGCCCACCCCTCCCCCGGCGCCCCGCCCGGGGACTCGGTGCCCTCGCGCGTGCTCTGGGCGTCCACGCCGGTCGGCTTGGACCACAGCGCCCCCTCCCACTGGCTGGTCTGGTCCAGCAGGTGTCGCCAGGTGATGCCGCGCCCGTGCTCGTGCGCGAACTGCGGTAGCCGGACGGACTCGTGGACCGGCTCGTCCAGCCCGAGCAACCCGTCGTCGAAGGCAATGCCCGCCACCAACGACAGCACGCTCTTGGTCGCGCTGAACGCCATCTCCGCGCGGTGCGGGTCACCCCAGGACGCCACGACCCGCCCCCGACGCGCGATCACCCCGCTGGGCCCGCCCCCGTCCAACAGCGGCCCGAGCACCTCGCGGTGGGAGGCGTCGGCCACTTGCGCCGCGAGGTAGGTGGCCATGTCCTCGACGCCCGGGACCGGCCGGTCCGCCTGCCGCCGGACGGCCCGCTCCAGGGCGTCACCGTCCACCCCCGCCCAGGCGTCGCCGCCCTCGGTCTCGTCCAAGCACGCCCCAACCGCCACCGCTCCCACCTCCGGGATCCGAGCTGCCCGACCTCAAGTCGCCACCGTAGCCCGCGGCGACGAGGCCAGGCACCGCTACGACGCGTCGCTCCCGTCACGCTCCTGCTGCTCCAGGCTCTTGAGCACGGAGTCGAGCAGGCCCGGGAATCGACGGTCCAAGTCCTCGCGCCGCAGCCGCATATGGAGGTGGCGGCCCTCGCGCCGCTGGTGCACCAGTCCGCTCTCGCGCAGCACCCGCCAGTGATGACTGGCCGTCGACTTGGAGACGTCCGGGAGGATCGCGCCGCACGTCGACTCCGCCTCCTCCGCGAGCGTGCGGACGACGCGGAGCCGCATGGGGTTGGCCAGCGCCTCCAGTACGTGCTCCAGGTGCATCTGCTCTCGGGTGGGGTGGAACAGCGCAGCGGGCATGGTCCGACCCTACAAGAAGGGCCGAACCAACCTCCCCTCTGCAACCGGTCCCCAGCGGACGACCGCGTGGCCCCTCTACCCACCGTCCGTATGTTCCACTACAGTCGAACAATCGCGCGTCGCACGAGGAGGGAATCCCCTCCCCCGCGACACTCGGACGCAAAGACACAGAGCCCAGACAGAGCGCGCCGCACAACTGACGCCTTGATCCGACACCTCGGCCCGGCGACGTGGGCTGATCTCCGCCTTGCTCCGACCTCCTGGCCCGGCGACTGGGGCCGACGCGACGGCACAGCGGAGGGCAGCGGCGCAAGCGGTCCGGCGAAGGGCCTCCGGCCCGGTCAGTGCTGGGCCGTCGCCGACAGGGAGAAGTCCGCGAACTCGGCCCGCTCCGTTGCCTTCGGGCCCCAACTGGTGTCGTGGCCGCCGAAGAAGGTGGAGAAGAACACCCCGCTGAACGGGATGTCCGCGATGCCGGTGGCGGCCCCCTTGGACTGGAGTGCCTGCTTGCCGTCGTACCAGACGGTGACGTCGCCGTTGGCGCGGTCGACGAGCTGCTCCACGGTGTGCCAACCACCGTCGGCGAGCCACTTCCAGGAGCCGAGGCCCACGTCCACGCCATAGCCGGTGGGGCCGGAGTTGGTGGGGGTGTAGAGGTAGACCTCGCCCTCGTTGGGGTGCGACTTGGCGCGGAACATATAGCGGGTGGACCAGCCGTCGCCGTGGTTGCCGCCGGATTCCTGGCCGATGGTGCCGCCGTAGAGGCCGGGCAGTTTGCCGCCCTTGCCGAAGTCGAAGCCGCTGGGCAGCTTGAGGCTGTACTTGAGGTCCAACGTGGTCGAACGCGCCAGATCGGACCGGCCGATCTTGTCGAGCTGGGTGTAGAACTGGCCGCCTCCGGGGTTGGGGCAGTTCGAGCAGGAGTTGGCCGACGAGCCGGCGCCGTAGGTGACTTGGAGCGCGGAGCCGTCACCCGGCGCCGTCGAGTCGCTGACGCCCTTGAGGTCGGACTGGCCCCAGGCACCCTTCGACGCGACGCCCCAGGCGCGTTTCCAGGACGCCGAGCCGTAGTCGCCGAACTGCCCGGACCAGGTCCCCGCGTGGACCGCGGGGGTTCGGCCGGGGAGGGCCGCGGCCGGCGGCAGCGATGCCCCGGTGCACGCGGTCGCGGCGAGGGCGGCACCCGCCGCCAACAGGCACCGCCACGAGGCGGAGAGACGGGGGAGCGGAGAACGGGGTAGCGGGGACATGCCACTCCTCGGAGTCGCGGGCCGAGCGAAAGACCGACCCTCACCGATTCCACCCCGCGTTCACACAGCCGAACACAGGGCAGGTACATGACCAAACAACGGCGAAGTTAGCGCTCCGACCGCCGGCCGTCCAGGAGTTGGTGGGAAACTTTCCTAACTACAGCCGAGTTGACCCCCCAGGGCGCCGCACCGACCCCAGCCCAAGATCATCCGAATTGACCACGAAGGCACCCTCGGCGGCGACCTGACCCGTACGTCTACACTGGCGGAAAATGCCATGCGATATGGCGACGAAATCGGGAGTATACACGGGCAGTATAGTTCGCGTCATGTCTCTCGATCTTGCCTCCACGACACTTGCGGGCAGGGGGCGCGCAACCTCCCCGCCCCCCACCGGTGAACACCGCTGGCCGGCCTGGTTGGTTCCCGCCCTGCCCGCCGCACTGAGCCTCGCACTGGGACTGTGGGGGCTCTCCCGCCAGGGCGCCATATGGCGGGACGAGGCCGCGACTTGGGGCGTGGCGGAGCGGTCCATACCCGAGATCTGGCACATGACCGGGCACGTGGACCTCGTCCACGGCCTCTACTACCTCTTCATACACGCCATATTCGAGGTCTTCGGACCGCATCTGACGGCACTCCGGCTGCCCTCCGTACTCGGCGCCATGGTTGCCGTGGCGGTCACCGCGGCGACGGCGCGCAGGCTCGCCGGCCCGTTGGCGGGCGTCGCGGCGGGCCTGACACTGGCCATACTGCCGGTGATGCAGCGGTACGGGCAGGAAGGGCGCTCGTTCACGTTGGTGGCCGCGGGCGTGGCGGTGGCGACCTGGCTGCTGACCGGCGCGTTGGACCTGACGGGACCGGCCGGATCCACCGCCGCGCGCACCAAGCAGCGACGCCGGGCCACGGAGCTCCTGCGTTGGACCGCCTACGCGACGGTGATGCTCGCCACCACACTGCTCAACTGGCTCGCACTCTTCGCGCTGGCGGCCCACGGCGCGACCGTCCTGATAGCCGGACGAAACGGCCAACGCCCCCTATTGGCATGGTGGTTGACAGCCGCGGTGGCGATAGCCGGCGGAACGCTTCCGCTCATCGTGGCCAGCAGCAGACAGGCGGGCCAGGTGGCCTGGATACAACCCCCCTCGGTGGGCAGCCTGTTGGGGGTGGCGGCCATGCTGATCGTCGCCCTGGCATGCACCAGGGTGCCTGGCCTGCCGCGCGGACCCCGCTCGCCGGTCGCGGTGGGACTGCCGCTCCTGGCCGTCCCCCACCTCGGGCTGCTACTGGCTTCCTGGCTCGTCAAGCCGCTCTACGTCGACCGCTATGTGCTCTTCGCGTCCATAGGACTGTCGCTCCTCGCCGGCCCCGCCCTTGCCTGGGTGACACGGACACTCGCCGCGCGGATCCGGTCCCGACGCCCCGGCCGTCCCCGCGCCGAAGCGCTGCTCGCCGTCATCGTGACGTTCGCGCTCCTGGCGCTGCTCCCCCTGGAGTTGAGCCTGCGCACCCCCAAGAGCCGAACGGACGACGTGCGGGCGGCCGCGGCGAAGGTCGCAACGGTTGCCCACCCGGGCGACGGCATCGTCTTCATACCCGCCCATCGGCGCGACGCCGCCCTCGTCACCCCCTCCTCGTTCCGCGGGCTCGATGACCTCGCCCTGGCCGAGACCGCGGGCCCCTCGGGCACCCTCTACGGCACCGAGGCCGCGCCCGCGGACATCCGGGCCGCGATGCTGACCCACCGGCGGATCATCGTCCTCAGCGACGGCGGCTCGGCCCCCGTGGCCGCCACTGCCCAGGACCGGGCCAAACTCGCCGTCCTCGCCCAGCACTTCACCCCCGCCGCGTCCGGGGACGCCGGGGGACGCCAGGTGACGACCTACGAGCGGAACCCGTAACCGACCACGGGTGACGAGGAGGAGGATCGAGTCGCGCCAGGGGCGCTGCGGACCGCGGAGGGCGCGGACTCACGCAGCGCCCCTGGCTTTCTGCTGATGCTGACGCCTCGTCATATACCGGTCGGGGCAGGGGGTTCGGGGAGGCGTCGGGTGAGGAGCCACCCCACGGCGGGGAGGGCGACCAGGGGGAGGAGGGCGGTGTGCAGGGAGGTGGCGTCCGCGAGGGCGCCGACGAGGGGGCTGGCGACACCGCCGACGCTGACCGCGAGCCCGAGGGCGACCCCGCTGGCCGTGCCGACGCGCGAGGGCAGGTAGTCCTGGCCCAGCGTGACCTGGAGCGAGAACGGGATGTAGAGACCCGCCGAGGTCAGCGCCACGAAGGGATAGAGGGCCGGGCCCGGCACGAGGACCACGCCCGCCACCGCGAACACCGTCGCCACGTACGACCAGCGCACGACACGCACCCGGTCCCAGCGCGCCGCCAGCCGGCTGCCCAGCAGGGTGCCGACCGCGCCGCCGAGGTAGAGCACGAACAGCGCCACCGCTCCCGCGGTCGCGCCGCCCCCGGTCCGCTGGCGGGCATAGAGCGAGAGGAAGCCGCCGAGCACGACGAAGACGATCGAGCGGCAGACGATGGCCAGCGTCAGCCGGAGGAAGGAGCGGCGGTCGTCCGGCCCGGCGGAGTGCGCCGCGTTGCCGGCGCCGGCCGTTTCGGATGCGCCCTGCCGGAGGGCGAGCAGGGCCAGTACCGTGCCCACCGCCGCGGGGACGACGAGTACGGGTGTGGCGCGCAGCCCACCCGCCGCGATCACCGGGGTGACCAACACCGGGGCCAGGGCGAAGCCCACGTTGCCGCCGAGCGAGAACCAGCCCATCGCGGTGTGGCTGCCGCGGCTGGCGAGGCGCGCGACCCGCGCGGACTCCGGGTGGTACGCGGCGACGCCCACTCCGGCGAGGGCGACGAACACCAGGGTCAGCGCATAGGAACGGCTCACTCCGCTCAGCGCGATGCCGACTCCGGCCACCGCGGTGCTCAACGGCAGTAGTCACGGCATGCGTTGACGATCCGTCAGGACACCGAAGAGGGGCTGGACGACCGACGAGAGCAGCGAGGCGGCGAGCACCACGCCCGAGGCCGCCGCGTAGGAGTACTGGCGCTCGGCCACGAAGAACGGCACCAGGGCGGAGACGGCCCCCTGGTACACGTCCACGCAGGCGTGACCGACGGAGAGGGCGGCGATCGGACGCCGGGCCCGGGACGCGGGCGCGGCCGGGGCGGCGGACCGTTTCGGCGAGCGTTCAGGCGGGTGCGGGAGACGAGTGGGTGACGGCATGATGCGATCCTCACCGCCCGGGAGACCAACGCGCTTCCGATAAAATGCCGTGGTGTGTCGAAAATCCGCCACACTCCGAAGGCCACCACCGCGATCCGGCCACTGACCGCCGGCCAGGGCATCGACGCCCATCAGCACGACGAGCACCAGATCGTCTACGCGGGCCACGGGGTGCTCGCCGTCACCACCGACGCCGGCACCTGGATCGCCCCCGGGAACCGCGCCCTGTGGGTGCCGGCCGGCACCGCCCACTCCCCCCGCGCGCACGGCGACCTCGACCTGCACACCATCGGCCTGCCGCCCTCCGTCAACCCGCTCGGCCTGCGTGCTCCGACGGCCCTGACGGTGAGTCCACTGCTGCGCGAGCTGATCGTCGCGTACACCCGCGGGGCGACGGACTCCGCCGAGGTGGCCGCCGCACCCGAGCGCGAACCCGAGCGACTCCGCCTGCGCGCCGTGCTCCTCGACCAGCTCCGCGCCTCACCGCAGCAGCCGATGCACCTGCCCGCCCCCACCGACCCCCGGCTCACCGCGGTCTGCGCCCTGTTGCACCGCGACCCCGCGGACGACCGCACGCTGGCCGCCTTCGGCGCCGAGGTCGGCGCCAGCGAACGCACCCTGAGCAGGCTGTTCCGCGCCGAGCTCGGGATGACGTTCCCCCAGTGGCGGACCCAACTGCGGCTCTACCACGCGGTGGTGCTGCTCAGCGAGGGCGTCCCGGTCAGCGCAGTCGCCCGCCGCTGTGGCTGGTCCTCGACCAGTGCCTTCATCGACGTCTTCCGCCGCGCCTTCGGGCACACGCCTGGTGCGCGCCTGCGCGGCTAGGAGCGGCGAGGAACCCGAAGAGGCGTAGCTACTGCCGTCAGGCAGACATGCCCCGCTCTCCCCGTCGTCGCGGCAACCTCGCTTCCCGATGGGCGTCTGACGTGGTGGAGCCCCGTTCCGGAACCCGGGATCGGTGATCGGGAACCGAGGAGCGGGGCCCCGATTCCAGGTCAACCACCAATGGGAGGGGCAACATGAGCGAGCGCGTTACGGGTCGCCCCACGATTGATGATCTTGCTCACGGTTGGGGACATGGAGTGGTTTCTATGAGTTGTCTGGGTTGTGATGACTCATCAGGCT
>NZ_JBIVXW010000091.1:0-33024 GCF_044769405.1 Streptomyces sp. NPDC090442 | reverse complement strand
CCCATCCGTATAACGCATACCAACGACATAGCGCACCACTGACTACCAGTCAGCCACCCAAACCAGCCACTCACCTCGAAACGCCAAAATCAGTATCCCCACCTTTTCGGCAGATGCCTGTTCGTCGGGAGAGCATCCAACCTCCTAGACGGAACAGGGGCATCCGAGACTGAACAGGGGCATCCGAGATGGAACAGGGGTATCCGAGGCGGCATCACCGCATCAGTCAGGTCAGCGCTCTCCCCCGGCGCGGGTCACTGCGTACTGTCCGGGGCCAGCGAAGGGTCATGTCGGGCAGGTTCTCCATGTTGCGGCTTCCGTCACTGGAGTCGAGGACGGTGAAGCCGTGATGCCGGTAGAACGCGCGAGCTTCGGTGTTCTGCTGGAAGACGTGCAGGGACAACCCGCCGGAGCTGTGCCGCCTGGCCTCGTTGAGAAGCAGCGTGCCGATGCCTTGACGGCGGAAGTCCGGGCACAGATAGAGGTGTTCGAGCATGTCGCCCTCAACGGCTGCGTACCCGAGGACCTCCGGGCCATGTACCGCGACCCAGGTGCGACACTCCCTGAGCAGGACGTCCTCGATCCATCGGGTCACCTGCTCGTGGCTGCGCTTCTGCGGAGGCAGGTACGGCATCGTCGCAGCCCGAGAGGTCATGTGGATGCGCGCGATCACCGCCGCGTCCGTCGCGTCCGCAAGTCGAATACTCACCTTGCTGCTGCCATAGGTCACGCCAGGAACCTACAAGGCCGATAGAGACTCCATCCAACGGTTAACTGGATGATCAGTCCCGGCCCCAGCACGAGTTGATGCAGCGTCATGACGCACGAGTGCGCCGCGTTGAGCATCAGGGCACGGCTCTCCCGCCTGGCGGCCGGCCATCGCGCCATACGCCTGCGCCCGCGAGGCTCCCACACCCTCTGACATCCCACCACACCGCACCCCAACTCCTGGCCTGGCGGCCGCCATCGCCGCCGGTCCCAGACCTACCGCGCCCAGACCAGGCCAGCCCGGCCCAGCCCGACCCGACCCGGCTTGCGAGCTTTCTTAGTCACGACTAAGTTAGCTACATTCTTAGCCGTCACTAAGTTGCAAGGTGAGAGGCATGGCCCTCGGAAGATTCCTGCACGGCACGCCGCGGTCCGACACCCCAGGTGTCACCATCGGCCCGGCCCGCGCCTACGAACTGTTCAGCGCCATCGGCTTCGCCGGCAGGCGGCGGCGCGCCTTCGCCCAACTCGCCGCGCTGAGCGGCGCACAGGCCGGCGACCGTGCCCTCGATGTGGGCTGCGGCACGGGCGGCCTGACCCGACCCATGGCCCAACGCGTCGGCGCGGAAGGGACGATGCTCGGCATCGACCCCTCGCCATCCGTCCTCGCCTACGCCCGCCGCAAGAGCCTCGACCAGGGAATCACCGCCGCCGCGGTCACGTACCGGGAAGGGACCGCCGAGTCACTGGACGTGCCCGACGCATCGATGGATGTGGTGGTCAACAGCCTCATGCTGCACCACCTCCCCGAGGAGCTGCGCTCGGTAGCCCTGGCCGAGATGTACCGCGTACTGCGGCCGGGCGGACGCCTGCTCATCGCCGAGTTCAGGCCGCCCACGGGCCGTCTCGGCCGCGGCATCGTCCACGTGTTGGCGGGTCACGCCATGGAGCACTCCGGAGTGGACCTCCTCGGGGACCTCCTCACGGACGCCGGCTTCGAGCTCGTGGGCCACGGCGACATCCGGCCCTGGCTGACCTACTTCCAAGGCGTGCGCCCAACGAACGAGTAGCGGGTTGCAGCGGGTTACCCGTCAGACAGACCACCAGGCACTTGCCCTCACAGCCCGTCGGTCGGCGCCCCGTCCGGCACCCTCCCCCGCAGCACCTCCACCACGCTGGCGAACTCCGTGTCGCCGTACCCCGCCACGATCGCCCGGTCCACGAAGCCCTTGACCGCGCGGAGCACATCCGTGCTGACGCCGTGGTCCTGGGAGGTCTTGATGATGTGGGCAAGGCCCGAGGTGTGGATCGCGAGGACGTCCGCGTCCTTGGAGTAGTGCCTGGCATCGACATCCCTGGCCATGCGCGCCCCGATGGAGGGGAACTGGCCCAGGATGACGTCGAGGTGCGGCGCGAGGTCCTCGGCCGGTACGCCCTGCACGTCGGCCAGGGCGAAGGCGTTGGCCATTCCGGCCAGGCCGGCGTAGTAGAGGCAGAGGAGGGCTACGTCGTAGACCGTGGCGGTTCCGGCGTCCGGGCCGAGATAGGGGGCCCGGCCGGCCAGGACCTGGAGCGTGGTCTCGTACTCTTCGTGGGCGCGGCGCGAACCGCTGTAGAGGATGGTCGCTTCGGGTTTGCCGAGCAGGGTGGGCGGCGCCAGCATCGCGCCGGTGAGATACGCGATGCCGTGCCCGGCCGCCCATGCGGCTGCCTGACGGTTGCGCTCGGGGGTGTCTGAGGTGAGGTTGACCAACGCCCGTCCGGAGAGCGCCACCCCGACCGGCTCCAGGACCCGCAGGGCGGCATCGCAGTCCAGGACGCACACGATCACCAGTGGGCTCGCGGCCACCGCTTCGGCGACGGTCCGGGCACGTAACGCCCCCTGCGCGACGAGCGGTTCGGCCTTGGCGGGCGTGCGGTTCCATACCGTGGTCGGATGGCCGGCCGCCAACAAACAGCGGGCCAACTCCCGCCCCATAGCGCCGAGTCCGATCACAGAGACGGCCGTCCGTGTCCGCTGCGCGGCAGTTGCATCTGCAGTTGCATCTGCAGTTGCAGCTGTAGTGGTGGCTGCGACTGCAGATGCTGTTCCGGGGTGCTTCATTCTGTCCTCCTCCTCGACGGGCGGTTCCGCTCCAGAGTGCTGTAATGCCCTTATGCATCAGAACCCTTACGGAGAAGATCCCGTGCGGCTGATGATCCAGCTCGCAACCGCGCCGCCGCGCACTCCCGAGGAACTCGCCGAGCGATGCCTGGCGGCGGGTATGGCCATCGACCGTCCCGTGAGCGAGGGGGACTTGACGGAAATCCTGGAGTTCATCCCGCACTGGCTGGCCGTGGCCGACGCCGACACGGATGAGCAACGGGCCGTCCTGCTCAACGCGTTGCTGGCCTCCGCCTCCGCACACCCGCGCGTGACCGACCACGCCGACGGGGGTTGGCACATCCACTACCGTGACGACGGCCTCGGCCTGGGCGCCGTGCTCCGGGCGGTGGTCAGTGTGGGCACGGCCCTGCACCTGACCGGGCGGGGTATGCACCGCCTCGGCCGCTGCACGCTGGCGGAATGCGGCCGCGTGTACGCGGACTTCACCAGGGGCGGACGACAACGTTACTGCTGCCACGCGTGCGCCAACCGCGATGCGGTACGACGGCACCGGGCCCGGCGGGCAGCAGGGCGTGAGAGAGCGCAGCGAGTCGCGCAAGGCCGAGTCGCGGGCGGCGAGGCGAGCGGTGACGGTGAGACCGTCGCCTGCGGAGTTCCGAACGGCCGCGGGGATGGCCGGCGACACTCGCGCCGCCCTGCGTAACGATCTGTCGGGGCGTCAGACGAGGTCGCGCTGCTCGTCATAGTGGGCACGAGCGGCCTCGACCGTGTCGAGGTGATCGACGACCCACCCCAGCATGGCGCGCAGTGGTGACTCAAGGCTCCGACCGAGGCGGGTGATGCGGTACTCGATCGCCACCGGCTCCGTGGACAGCACCACCCTCTCCACCACGCCGTTGCGCTCCAGCCGCCGCAGGCATGTCGTCAATGACTTCGGCGTGACCGCGGGCAGGTGCTGGCGAAGCTCACTGAAGCGCCGGGGGCGATCGCACAACGCATGCAGCACCAGCAGGGACCACTTGTCGAAAAGCTGGTCGAGCAGGCGACGCCCCTCGCCATCGAGCTCCGTCCCGTCCATGTCGGTTCCCTTCGCGATACCTGGTTTCGTTGAGGTATATCACCACTACGAGATATACAAAAGATATCTACTGAGCGCTTGATCTGGACCGGTTCGCGGACTCCATGTCCAGCAACGATGACGTCCGGGTGATCGTCTTCGACAGCGCGGACCCGGACTTCTTCGTCGCACACGGCGACATGACGATGGCCGACGATCCGGCCTCGTTCGGAGAACTACCCATCGCGCCAGAGGAAGACCAGTCACTGAACCCGATGATGCGGCTTCACGAGCGCATCCGTTCGCTGCCGCACGTCACCATCGCCAAGCTGCGCGGGCCGGCACGTGGTGGCGGTGCGGAACTGCTGTCCGCGATGGACATGCGATTCGCGTCGCTGGAGCACGCCGGTCTGGGGCAAACAGAGTGCGGGATGGGCATCATCCCTGGCGCGGGAGGCACCGCATACCTGCCCGGTCTCGTCGGCCGCGCACGCGCCCTGGAGATCATCCTCGGCTGGCAGTTGATCGATGCGGCGACCGCGGAACGGATCGGATGGGTCAACCGGGCCGTGCCGAGCGCCGAGCTCGACCACGTCGTCGACACCCTCGCCGCCCGCATAGCCGCTCTGCCACCCGGCGTCGCTCGCGCAGCGGTCGACGCAGTCGACGCCGCGACCGAGTCCACCACTCATGGCCTGCAAAGGGCGAACGAGCTCTTCGGCCGCCTCTTCACCGAACCCGTCGCAGCCCGCCTCACCCGGGCCGCACTGGCCGCCGGCGCACACACACGCGACGGAGAACGCCACCTCGAAGCCATGGTCGACAAGCTCACCCAGCAGGGCTCGTCAGGAAGGTTCGCCGGGTGATTGTCCCGATGCAGCGGCGCGAGGGCGGTGAGCGCAGGACCGCTTCGCGAGCCTCAACTGCTCCTGCGGGCATGGGAACTCCTCAGTTCGAGCATGGCGGGAAGTCACATGTGCCGTTCGCGGTGCGACTGTGGGCCACGTGGACGCTAGCGTGGATGCCAGCCCCGCACGTCCCCTGATCGGTTCGGCTTCGCCTCGGGTCGACCCGCCCCGTGGATGCACCGCATAGCTTGTGCACTCGTGACTGATGATCCGAAGCTGCACCCGAAGCAACGTGAGCTCGCTCGGGTGTTCAACGAGGTGCCGGGACTCTATGACCAGGTCCGGCCGGGGTACCCCGACAAGTTGTTCGCGGACCTCGGCACCGTTACCGGCATGGGCGAAAGGTCGTCGGTGTTGGAGGTGGGTTGCGGTACCGGGCAGGCAACGCGCTCGCTGGCAGCGTTCGGATGCTCGGTGACCGCCGTCGAGTCAGGCAGGGAGATGGCCGCACTCGCGCGCGAACGGCTCGCCGGTTTCCGCGACGTCGAAGTCGAGACGTCGACCTTCGAGGAATGGGACGACGGCGGCAGACGCTTCGACGTCCTGGTGGCCGCGTCTTCGTGGCACTGGGTCGACCCGTCGGTCGGCTGGCGACGAGCGCACGACGTGCTCCGTCCCGGAGGCTGGATGGCGCTGCTCGGCAACGTCGTTGTCCGCCGACCGGGAGAGCCGGAGGTATACGCCGAGACCGCCGACCTCCACGAGCGTTTCTGCCCCGGGAACCCTGGTTGGGGCCATCCGCCGCTTGAGAACGACGTGCGCAGCACCAACGAGGGTTGGGGACTCGTCGACGATCCCGGCGGCCTCTTCGGCCCGACGATCGTGCGCTGGTACCCGACCGTTCAGTGGTTCAACGGGGACGGCTTCGCCGACCTCCTCCGCTCGACATCGCTGTACCGCAAGCTCGACCGCGACGTACGAGAGCCCCTGCTCGATGCCATCGCCGAACGCATCCGCACGCGGATGGACGACCACGTAGCACGCCGTTATCTGAGCGAACTCCGTGTCGGACAGCGCGCCGGGTGAGCCTGTGTCAGGCAGTGCCGGGACGCTGTGTGCCTTGGCCGTGAACTGCCGATTCGGTCAATCCCGCACAGTGCCGTAGAGTTCAGTATGCCGACGCGGGGTGGAGCAGCTCGGTAGCTCGCTGGGCTCATAACCCAGAGGTCGCAGGTTCAAATCCTGTCCCCGCTACTTGATGTGAGGGCCCGGTGGATTCTTCCACCGGGCCCTCACTACGTACGGAGTCCCCTCGGATCCGCTCCCGGGGCCGCTCGGGCCGCGCGCGTCAGACCGTCGGACAACCGGCGGCCTTGAGGCCGTTGTTGAGCTGCTTCTTCAGCGCGGCTTCCTTCTGCGGGGAGATGTTCTGGTTGGGGATGGTGAGCTTGAAGTCCTTCTTCCCCGTACCCTTCTTCACCGTCATCGCGACCGTCATGTCGCGCGGGACGACCGACTTCGGATCGGGGTAGCCGACGGAGACGTTGTAGGAGATCTTGTCCTTCTTCCCCAAGGTGGAGAGGCACTTTTTCGCCGCTCCCTCGACCTTCTTGTAGATCCCGCGGTTTATCGAAGCCTTCATCGGCACGAGGTTGATGCGCTTGCTGACACCCTTGAGGGTGCTGGCTATCAGGTGGCCGCCGTCGTAGCCGCCGCCTCCCCAGCCACCCACGGTGGTCTCGCACTGACTGCGGGGCGAGGTCCCCGCCGACAGCGAGTCGGCGATCGCCCGGTCCGGCCGCCCGTTGGCGTCGATGTGGAACTTCCACCGCGACACCACCGTCTTGCCTGCCCATGCCTTCAGGTACCGCTCACACGGGTAGTCCGCCTTGACGGAGGGGGCCGCGGTCGCCGCGGGGACGGAGAGCAGGGTGGTCACGACACCTGCCGCTCCGAACACCGCCAAGATGCGGCGCAGATGCCGGCGCGGACAGGAGTGGAACGAGGGTGACGACGATCCGGTCATGGGTGCCTCCAGAGGTCAACGGCCGGGAAGGACAGCCGCGGTGGTCGCGACCGCCGATCCCGGAACCTGGCCCACCTCAGGCAACCAGTTCGAAATAACGGCGGAGTAGAACTCCTGAACGATGGCCGAAGTCCGCCTGGGAGTGAGGGGATCGCGCCATGAGCACCGGCTTGTGCACCGTCGAACAGGTGCTTCTGAGCCTGGACGATGTCTCCGCGCGGTTCGGGAGGCGACGGGGCTCAGCGATTCGATGGTGTCCAAGCACAGCCACGCCTTGGAGGACGCGGGCTACATCGAGATCCGCAAGGGTGGGGTCGGGCGGCGTCCGCGCACCTGGTTCCGCATGACCCCGCTGGGTCAGACCCGCTACAGCCGACACGTCGCGGCACTTCAGCGGCTACTCCGGCGTGAGCCCGACCAGGACACCAACTCGGGTGCCTGAGCGACCAGTTGAAACCGCCGGGCGTAGCGACGAGTTACGACGAGATACGGCGAACTCGCTGTTCGCTACAGAGCGACCTTGTTGGTAGCCGCCATCAACGAGTGACTGTGGCCGACGCAGTGCAGCAGACCTCAGTCGACCCTGACCACGTACTTGCCCCGCACACCACCCGCTTCCAGCGCCCGGTGTGCCGCCGCTGTCTCTTCCAACGGGAAGACGGTATCCACCGCAGGGCGCAGTCCGCCCTCCGCCACCTGACGGGCGAGGTCGTCGAAGAGCGCCCGCTTGGGGTTGCCGCTGAAGAAACGCATCCGGCCGCGTCCATGTACGGCGCTGGCGGCGATATAGCCGAGCAAGGCGGCGGACCGCGTCGGGTCGAAGGCGATGGTGACCATGCGCCCACCGGGCGCCAACAGGCTCCGGAAGGAGCGCAGTTCGGTACCCGCGGTGTCGAGGACAACGTCGAACCGGCCCAGTTCGCTCGGCGGGACGGCCCGGTGGTCGATGGCGTGGTGGGCGCCGAGCGTGCGGACGAAGTCGAGGTTGGCGGCGCGGGCCAGGGCCGTGACCTCGGCACCGTGTGCCGCTCCGAGTTGGACGGCGGCATTGCCGACGCCGCCGGCAGCGCCTCGTACGAGCAGTCGTTCACCGGGGCGCAGCCTGGCTTTGTCGCGCAGCGCCGTGATGGCCGTGGTTGCCACCGGCAGCGCGGCGGCGTCCACCAGATCCAGTCCGTCCGGGACCCGGCCCAGCCGGTCGGCCCGGACTGCCACGTACTGCGCGGCGCTGCGGAATCCGGTACGGCCCACGACGCCCCACACGCGGTCGCCGACGGCGATGCCCGTCGTGCCGACACCGAGCGCGGCGACCTCGCCGGTGAAGTCCAACCCCACGCGCTGCGGGAACTTCCGTCCGGTGAGGAGGCGGATCCCACCGGAACGGGCCGTCAGTTCACCGCCGTTGACACTGAACGCGCGCACCCGCACGAGTACCTCGCCGGGCGCCGGCTCGGGCCGTGGCACCCGTCCCACGTACAGCACTTCGGGGCCGCCGTAGCGGTCGAAAAGTACCGCTCTCATCGTGCGGTCGTCCATCGCGTCCATCGTTCTCACCTTCGCCATCAGTGGCCGTGCGGGGGATCTGGCACCGAGCGTAGGCTCTTAAGTGGACGGCACAGTCCGTTTAGACCGGAGGTGAGAAACAGTGGAGGCGGAATCCTCTCGGATCGCGGGCCTGGACGGGCTCCGGTCCGATGCCCGGCGCAACCGGGAGCGCATCCTCGTCGCCGCTCGTGCGGTCTTCGCCGAGCACGGGATCGATGCACCCATGGCCACCGTGGCCCGACGGGCCGGGGTCGGCGTAGCGACGCTGTACCGGCGTTTCCCGACCCGGGACGCCCTGGTCCGGGCCGCGTTCGCGCAGCAGATGGAGACCTGCGCACGAGTCCTCGCCGAGGCGTTGGCCGACCCCGACCCCTGGCGAGGCTTCCAGCGACTGGTCGAGACAGCCTGCGAGCTTCAGCGGGAGGAACGAGGGTTCCCGGCCGCGTTCGTCGCGGCCTTCCCCGACAGCACGGCGGAACACGCCCAGTCCAGACAGCGGGCCGAGCGGGACCTCATGACCCTGGTCCGCAGGGCCCAGGCAGCAGGCGCACTGCGGGCCGACTTCCACCCCTCCGACCTCGCCGTGGCCCTGTTGTCCCACTGCGGCCTGGTCACCGCACTGCCGCAGGACAGAGCAGCGTCCCGACGCCTGGTGGCGTACCTACTCCAGTCCTTCCGCGCCGAATCGGCTAACGGACCCCTCCCCCCGCCAAGCGCTCTGTCACTCCGCAACCTCCCGCTCACCACCGAGGTCCCCCACAAGACAGCGCACCCCAGGGCCTGACGCGAAGCAGCATCTGCCGCACGGCACGCCTTTGGGCCGACATCCCCACTTGCGCAACGGGCCCGAGCGTGACGCCGTCGAAGCAAGAGGCCGGGGTGGTTTCCGTGCGCCTGCGCCCAGTTGGGCCGAGCACCAGATCGCTGGTCGCGACGGCACGGCCCTGCGCGGCCGATCCGCCGAGCAGGGCGCCCAAAGCATGCGGGAAGCGACTCTTGACCAGATCCAGGGCTTGCGAGACCAGGGCATCGGGATCATTCACGGGCGATCATCGTGCCAGCGTTCAGGGAACGCAGACCAGAGGATGCTCCGTGCCGCGCAGTCCGGGCTTGAGGTCACTCCCGGCTGGCTTCGTTCGCTGTCCTCGGCGGCCTTTGTCGATCGGCATACGGGAGGGCGGCTTGATGACGGCCTCGCCGAACCGGGCGATCGCGTGGGTTCCCGATGCAGAACAGAAGGCGCAGGGTGGCCTCTTGGCGCATTCCGGCGAGGCGCGTCGAGTTGCCAGTTTTGGACTACACTGTTCAAAACAATCCGTAAACGATCAACAGTGAAGGTGCAAAGTGATGCGAACGGAATCGACCGTCCTGAGCACGCGAGAGACCGTCGAACACTTCCTGGCCCGACTCGCCACAGGAGACGTTGACGGTGTCGCGGCGCTCTTCGCCGAGCGAGTGGACTGGGACGTACCCGGCGCCGCCGAGGTCCCCTGGCTCGGCATCCGTACGACGCGTTCCGAGGTTGTCGACTACTTCACGACGCACCCTACATACGTCGCAAAGGAGGAATTCGTTGTCGAACGGACCCTTGTGGATGGTGTGGAAGCGGCAGTCTCGGGGCGCTTCCGGAGCCGAGTCATACCCAACGGTGCAGCCATGGAGAGCTGGTTCGTGCTCCAACTGACTGTTCTAGACGGCGAGATCACTCGCTACCGCTTCTACGAGGACAGCCTGACCGTCGCCCGTGCGTGGGCCACGACCGCCACAGGGACTGACGAGGCCCAGGCTCAGGAGGCCGGTGAAGGGACCACCGGCTGACGCAGCACATCAGCTGCTCGCCGGGGGCGCCGAAGCGCCAGTTGCCGTTGGCGAATTACCCACTATGAGTAGCCCCGGTGCACCCTGCACGCCCGCACCCGTACTGCGCCACGTGGCTCGGCGCGGGACCGCCCCTGGACGACGTGATCCGCTAACCCGCAGTCCGCGGTCGACAGGGTGCCGGGCACCGGGCCCATGCTCGGGTGAGTGCGGGCCCAGTGCTGACTGTGGCATCGAGGTGCAACCCGTACGTCACCGTGCAGCCTTGGGACACGTAGTCGCACTGGTTGAGCTGCTTGGCCGGTTCCGCCTCCGTGACCTTGTCGACGACGTAGGCGACGTAGGCGACACGGTCGACGCCGGTTCCGGCGCCCGTCGAGACCTGCTTGTTCGCTTCCCCGCGCTCGGTCTGTTCGGCTCCCCGCTGCGCGGAATCGGGGTGCTTCTCCTTGGCATAGCCCTCGGCTCTGCCGGCTGCCGCGGCGGCCGCTGCGGCGCCCTCGGTGGCCTGCTGACCGTATTCGATCACGCGTGTCAGTGACTGCACGGCCGTGTACGCGAATTCCTCGGGCATCGGCCGCGTAGTTGAGTGCTTCGTAGGCGTAACCACGCGCTTCTGATGCGTAGTTGGCGGAGATCAGGGTCAACTCAAGGAGCTCTGGTCGGCACCCCGTGAGTGAACTTCGGTATCGTGAGGGTTGAGTTGGGAACGATCCCGTCCATGGGATCCCTTCCGCAAACGCAGTTCCACATGCCGTTCCAGTACCGCCTCAACCCGCACGCTGATCAGGCGCGCACACATGTCAAGGCGTGGGCCCGACGGATGGGTATGTTCGATGGGGAGTACTTGGAGTGGCCCCAGAGGTGGAGCGAGAAGAAGTTCGATGCGGCCGACTTCCCGTTGTTCATCGCCTTGACTCACCCGGACGTCGATGTCGACGAATTGAACGTGGTGACCGCCTGGCACGTCGCCTTGTGGTTCGTCGACGACCTGTTTCTGCCGCTCTACCGACGCGACCACGACCAGGCATCGGCTGAGGCTCAAGTGGAACGGTTGATGCATTTCCTGCCGTTGGACGGCCTGCCCCGGCCGCTGAGCCCGAGCAATCCCGTAGAGCGAGCCTTCGCCGACCTGTGGACCGCCACGGCCATCACCATGACCCTGGCCTGGCGCGAGCGGTTCACCAGCAGCGTGCGGCGCTTCCTGAACGGGGTGTTGTGGGAGCTGGAACACGTCGACGATGCGGTGACCGACCTGATCGAGTACCTGGGAGCCCGCCGTGACTTCGGCGGGCTACAGTTCACCGCCGTTCTCATGGAGCACGGTATGGCCGAGCTCCCTGAAAGCGTGCACCGTAGCAGGGAGTTCCGCACCGCTCTGGACGCGTTCGTGGACGCCGTCAGCCTGCACAACGACATCGTGTCCTACGACCGGGAAGTCGATGAGGGCACAGTCGACAACAACGGCGTGGAGGTCGCCCGCAAGGGTCTCGGGCTCAATCTGCGTGGCGCCGCGGACGTCATCAATACTCTGCTGACCGCCCGGGTCAACACCCTGGCCAAGGCTCCGACGGCCGTACCGCCCGGGTCGGTACGGTTCGTCGAGGCTCTGCAGGAGGCGCTGGCCGGCTCCTATCGGTGGCATCAGCTCACCGGCCGCTTCGACGACGCTTCGTCCGGAGCCCTTTCGAAACCCCGTGGGCTGGGCACCTCGGCGGCATACATCACTGTCTGATCACCAAGCGTGCCCCGCCGGGCAGAGGAAGACGACAGTGGTGGCGATCATGCGACCTACTGGACAGGCTCCCGGTGGGGCCGGGTGGTCAGCGTGGGCCGTCGAGTGCGCGGTGCAGCAGAGTCACCGTGGTACCGGCGGCCGCGCGCTCGGCCTCGCCCTCGCAGGCGCGGGCCCCGCCTTCCAACAGCACCGCGGCGGTCGGCAGCAGGTTGGCCTGGACCGGCACCGTCTTCAGCACTGCGAGCACGGCCGCGGCCTGCTCCGCGGCTGGCACGACTTCGGAACTGGCCTGCGGGACAGGCGCGCTGACACAGCGTCCGACAGCACGGTCGCGGGGCGACGGGTACGGGGGGGGCGGGAGGTGGTCACCAGAAAATCACCACTGCCGATGGTTCCCCCACGGCCGAACCGAAGCGCAACCGTTTGAAAGTGGCCTGGTCTTTGCGAGCCATCAGCTCCGTTGGTCAGACGAAGTAGAGGCGTTCGAGTTCGTCGCTGTCGGCCGACCTGGTGTACAAGGTGCCGCCGTCTTGGGTGACCCTCTCCAGGTAGGCGTAGATCTGCAAGGCCCGGTTGATGGTGTCGGTCTTCGTGTCGCCGGTGAGCTTGACGGCCTGATCCAGTGCGGCGGCCGCCTTCGGGGCGAGGTTGACGGTGATACGAGTCGGGCCGGCGCTCTGCCACTCGTCGGCGGCGGCACCCTTGCGCATGGCGGACATCTGCCGGCTCCCCTTCGTCCGATCCGTCAACGGCCCGATGCGACCGGGCCTCCACGCATCCACATTGCCAGGCCACGCATACACTGTCAAGCAATCGTATGGATGAAGCGCGCATGATGTATGCACAACACGTGCTACGCGCATGCGTCTTGCCTGATTTCGTCACCGCCGTATCGGAACTGAGTAACAGTCACGTAAGGGCGGAGAATGTCACGTTGATGCCCCTCACACAGGGTCGCTACCGTCAGGGCGTGAGCGGTTTACCAGACGGAGGACAGCTGAGGGGAGAACGGCGAGACATGGCCACCAAAGACCTCGACCTCAGCTTGGAAGAACCCAGCAACCGCGCGGACGCGGCCGTACTCAAGGAAAGCACCGGACTGACCTTCAAGTGGGAGCTCGGCCCCGCCAAAATGGAGGTCGCCACCGACGAGACCCAGACGATGTCACCTTCCGCGATCAGCATCGCCATCCTGCTGCTGTCCGCGGGAAGTAGCATCCCGGCCGTCGCCCTCGCCCTGACCAACCAGATTCTCCACGCCCCCGCCGTACTGATGGCCGTCGGATCGATCGCACTGTTCCTGGTGGTCTTCACCACCGGCACACTCCTGATCCTGCGCGGCGAAGCGGGCAGAGTGCCCCTTCAACTCCCGACTCAGCAAAGCCACTTAGGCTCAGCCACCAGCCGTAGACGTCGTCACCGAACTCGACCAGGTCGCCAATCCGCATAGCGCTCAACGAGCTTGGGGTCCTGCGCCGGCAGAATGTGTGACCCACCACCCAGATCACCTACTCTCTCCGGCTCCACCTCCTCGACACGACGTCACGCAACTCGCTGGCCGCAGAACTGAAACGGCGACGCGTTCGTCGTCACCCAGCGGCGGATGCCCACTCCAAAATGAGGCCGCGGCAGCGGGCATGAGTACAGCGCCCGAGCCACCTCGGAGTCGTCCACTCTGTGAACGGCGTGATCGAATAGCTGGATGGGCGACATAGATGCTTTCTTGGGGCCTCTGGGACAGGTGGGCGGTCACTGGGTGGCGGGCAACTACCCGCAACCGGGGCGCGCCTGGCTCGAATTCCGCACGGACGGCCTGTACCAGCGCACCCGGAAAGCCGAGGAACAGGTCATCCCCTGGGCCAGGTTCATGTCGTTCAACCGCCTCACGGTTGGGGCCAAGTACCCGTCCAAGGGACATTACGGCGTGCGGGCGTTGTTCGGCGGGGCCCGCGGCTACCTGCATCTGACGCTGCGCCACCCGTATGAGGACTGGGTGGTCTCCTTCGACGGCCATCCCCACAGGTACACCCTCACCGACCTCGTGCTGTTCCAGGCCCTGCTCGCATCGACCATCAACGAGGGCGAAGCACACAAACTCGGCGACGGGGACTGGCTGGGCCGGGCGGTGGCACATCTGACCCGGGAACGCCCCCGGAAGGCCCGCCGGATACGCGAGGCGGTGCAGGAAGCACGTCGGCTGTGAGGCGGAGCCGTCAGGTGTCAAGGGCGGCGCGGCGGGGCCGCCGTGGTGCCGGCGGCCGTGCGCCCGGCCTCGTCGTCGCCGATGTGGGCTCGTTCCGCCAACAGCACTCCTGCAGCCTGCAGCAGGCCGGCCTGGGCCGGCAACTGCCTGGGACCACCGGGATCGCATGCTGGCCTGGCTGGCGGACCGGCGCAAGACATTCACGGCCCTCCTGCTGAACTGGCCGGCCTGGACGTCCCGCACCTCGTCCTCGCATCTGTAGGGGCAGCTCCGGCACGAATTGCTGATTGCGGATTGCGGGGGAGATTCCCGTCGCACGCCAGTGTCCGCGGCGAACAGGACTGCACCAGTGCGCCCCGTTGCCCCGTCGCCGGCCGTTAGCCTGTCGGTATGTCAGAGCGTGTCATGCCCGGTCGCACCGACGGCCTGATCACCCTGGATGTCGCGGACGCCTTGTGGGTCGCATTGACGGCCGGTGGTGCTGTGCCGACGACTTCTGAGGCACTCACCCGCTCTCCTGCCCATGCCCGGGTGGGGTACGTCCTGCTCGGCGGCCTTGTAGTGGCGACGGTGCGGGCACGGGGCGATCAGTGGAGCGTTCGGGAGGTCGAGGTACGCCGGGCGGCCGCGGACCTGAACGCGGTGAGGATGGATCGCCACGACCTGGTCCGCATCGGCCCGTTTCGCGGGGCGCCACGGCAGGAGTGCGACGAGGAGACGCCGCTGCGTTGGCGCCAGCGCATCGCAGGAGAACTGCGGGAGTTGGGCAGCTCCGAGCGGGCGGCACGGCATGAGGTCGGCCGACCTTCCCATCTGGCAGGGGTCGACTGGCGGCGGATCCTCGTGGAGCAGAACCGTGACGGGACACGGTCGTGGTGGCTGCCGCGCGCTGTGGTCAGACTGCTGGACGCGGCCGAGCACGCCGAGACGCAGTGGGTGCACGCCGCGCGGACCCGTCAGGCGAACGCGCACGTCGCCGAGCCTCCCTCCCACCCCCGGCGGGCCCGAGCAGCCGTCGACGGTCGGCAGCCGACGAGCCGTCAAGGTCCCACCACCTCACCGCGCCCGTACAACGCAGAACTGGAAGGCCAGTTGTACTCGGTGCTCAGCAGGAAGCCCGGCACCTCCCGCAAGGTAACCCAATGGGCGTGCGCCGTCTGCCACACCGCACCCGCCACCGTCCTGGACCACTGCCACGAACACGACTACGTCCGCGCCCCCCTCTGCCAGTCCTGCAACACCCAAGAACGCCCCGACCACCTCTACAGCAACGACATCCGCGTAGCGAACCGCTACCGGCGCCTCTTCGACACCGACACCGACCACTGGCTCCGCCACTGGCACCGCTGCCCCGGCTGCCGCGCCCGCACCACCCTGCCCCTGCCCCACCTCGCCGCATGGACCGCCCACATAGCCTGCCAATCACTACGCCCGACCCACCGCGCCCCCCGCGGGCGCAAACCGTGCGGCGTCCTCCGCGTGTCCTGGACAGGCAGTCAACAGGCGCCCCGTTCCTGCCTGCTCACCGTCGCCGTCGACTTCTGCCCCTCCGGCGAACACCGTCTCCTGGCGCAAGTCCCCTACCGCGAAGCCGTCGAGCGGTTTCGCCACTGGCTGGCCGAGACCGCTCCTACCGTGGCCGCCGCGGCCGGTCCCGACCGCCTGGACGACCTCCCCGCCCAACCGCGGCCAGTCATCGTGGACACCAACGGTGAGGGCCTGGCACTGTTCTGAACGAGCACCGAGGAGGCTCGGCACCCAACCACCACGCAGCTGCTGGTCCCCATCACAGTCACCCCGCCAGCCCCAGCGAAGCGCGCGGCAGATCCAGGACACGACGGCGGTGGACCGGCGGAGCGACCGTGGGCGGGTGTGGTGCGCATCCGGTGGGCTCGTCGGCGTGCATCGCGGTCCGTGTCGGAGGCAGCGCTGCCGTAGGGGTGCCGGGCCGTGGTGTCACCAGGCGAGCGGTGAGGCGCCCAGCGGCTCTGCGGTGCGCTCCAAACTCGGTGTCAGCGACGAGTAGCCCACCTGCGTCGGCAGATAGCAGACCTCGCCGAACGGCCCGCTGACGGTGGCCAGTTCGGCACCCGCCTGCGCGGGGTCGGGGGCGGGCAGCTGGGCCACCTGCGCGCGGGGCAACAGGCCGAGGTCCTGCACCCACACGCACACCTTCGCAAGATCGACGTGCACGCGGTGGCTGCCGCCCTCCCGGGCCCGACGACGCAGCGCTTCCAAGGCGCCTGCAGCGCCCAGTACGGCGGCGAGATAGTCGTTGAGCAGATAGGTCGGAGGCAACCGGGGCGCGTCGAAGGAACCTTCCTCGGCCGCGAACCCGTCGGCGGCGGAGGCCGGTTGGTCGAAACCTCCGCGCCGCGCCCAGGAGCCTTCGACACCCCAGCCGTGGAAGTCGAGGACGACCAGTCCGGGCCGCCGCTCGACCAGGTCCTTCGGGCCGAAGCCCTTGCTGTCCAGGTTCAGGTAGTTGCTGACGTACAGGTCGGCGTCGGCCAAGGTGGACCAGAAGGCGGCGGCCTCGGCGGGGTCGATGAGGTCGCAGAAGGCGGCGCGCTTGCCGATGCCGGTCTCGACGATCATGCCGAGAGGGTCGGGGTGGCCGGGCGCGGAGACGTGCAGCACATCGGCGCCCAGTTCGGCGGTGATCCGGGCGGCGACCGGTCCGGCGATCACGTGGGTGTTGTCCAGCACCCGCACCCCGGCCAGCGGCAGGCCGCCGTCCGCGGCCCGGAACGGCTGCGGCGCGCTTTCCGCGAGCTTCTCGATGTGGATCAGCGGCCCGTTCGCCAGTCGCCGGCCCTGCGGGTGAGTGCGCCACTCCCCCTGGGTGCGCACCGCGATCGCGGTGCCGCCACGCTCGCAGATCGCCTCCTCCAGGCGAAGTGCGTCCCACTGGGCAACGGCTGCGACGATCCGCTCTCGATCCGGCGGGCAGTCAAGGACCTGGCAGGCGATGTCCCGCAGATGCGGGTAGGAGAGCAGTACGTAGGAGAGCAATACGCAGACGAAGCGACCGTCACCGGCGCGGTAGAAGTCGCTGCTGCCAAGGAGGTTGGGATCCTCCTGGAGCCGCACGACCGGGACGCCCCGCATCCGGGTGTAGAACACCGCCCATCAGCTGGCGCACCGCAGCCTCCACGGAAACGGTGACGTCCTGCGCCGCTCCGCCGCGCTCTCGGTGGAGGGCCGCAACCTCGCTGCCGAGTGCGGCCAGCGCGGCGGCCGCGGCGTCGCCGATGCGATGCACCGAGGGCGTCACGGGGTCGGCCCCGGCGATCTTCACCGTGCCGCCTGCCTCCTGTGCGGCGATTCCCAGCTCCCGGTACAGGCCCTCCAGGGCGCCCTGCGCGGTGCTGCTGCCCTGCTGCTGTTCGACGGTCATGCCGACTCTCCCCATGGGGCGACGGTCCGCGTACCACGCGGCGGCCCCCTGTTTCGGACGGCCTCCACCAGAACAGCGAACACAACCCGCCCCCGTCCAATATCAGTTGACCGAATCACCGATGCCTCCGGCCAAACGAGCCCAGTTGACGCCGCGGTTATATCCCCGCCACGTCGATAGGTAAGCCAACAGATACTGAAGCCGGTCGTCGCACCGGACCGCTCGCAGACGGTACTGCCCGCGGTGGATCGTCACGGGGAGCGCAAGCGTCGGTTCTCGGTCCGGACCCGACGAAGACACGGCGTGGGCAATACACCAACCCCACATCGGCGCCTTCGGACCGTCAGGCGTATCGTCACCGGCCCCCGAAACCCTGTCCCGGAACACCTCCACCTGCCTGGGAAAGTGTCGACAGACACCGTTCGATTTCCCCGAGGAGCGCTTCGGCGAGCGCTCATTCGCGGCTGTCTTTGGGGAGGTGAAGGCTCGGTGCGGGACGTCGGCGGCGACGGACGCAGGGCGTGCCGACCTCGCTGTCAGTGCTCTGTGTAATCATTCGGACGCGTCTCAGGGGAATGGGACGCGGGCTACTGATTGCCAGGGAGTACGGGGATGGGCGCGGGTACGGAGCCGAACGGCTCGTCGAGGTCTGACGACGAGTGGGAGCAGTTCCTGCGCGAGTCCGTGGCGGGTACCGCCGACGCGCCCAAGGAGCCGTCGGCGCGGGCCCGCGACGTGGCAAAGCGGCTGCGCGCGGAGCCCGGCCGCGGCCCGGAGGGCTGGCGCAGCTACACGCCCGCGCGGCCCAAGCGGCGCACGGGATGGTACGTGGTCGGGCTGCTGGCCTCGCTGGTGCTGCTGGTGGTGGCGCTCGCGCCCGGGCGAATAGTGGACCTGTTCGCCGGCGCTGACTCCCCGCCCCTGGCGGCCGAGACCGCCCGCCCGACCCAGGCACCCTCGGCGGAGGCGACCCAACGCCCCACCGTGGAGGAGCCGTTCCGTGGCTCGCCGGCAGCGAGCTGGGCGAGCGGAGCGGCGGGGATCACCGTGCCGAAGGCCGGGGCAGTGGGTTGGATGAGCGCGGCCGAGGTCGAGCGGGCCCTCGCCCACAGCCGAGACTTCCTCGTCGCGTCCAGCCTGGACCAAGCGGTGCTGCGCGGCGAACACCCCGAGAAGGCAATCACACTAATCAACCCTCACCAGCAGGACGTCCAAGACTTTCTCAAGACCGCTTTCCGAACCCCGAGCGAGAAGAGCGACCCCCTCCTCCTCTTCAGCCGCTCCCAACCCTCCCGGACCCGCCTGGTCGGCGACGTCGTGAAGACCCGGGGCCGACTCACCTATCGAGAGGGCGAGCACGGCGCGCTCCAGGTGACCGCCGACGTCACCTTCGTCTACCCGGTCACCCGCGCGAACGCGGGTGGCGACAGCGAGATCGTGCGCACGATCGTCCGGCGCGAGCTGGTCCTGAGCTGGGACGACCCCGACAAGGTGATCACCGAGCCGGGCACGTTCTCGATCGTTTCCAACAAGTACGACATGACCAACGGCGGCTGCGGCGCTCCCACGGGCTACTTCGTCCCACCGTTCGACACGGACCCCCGGGCGGACGAGGCCGGCACGGAGGTCGACCCCTACGACCGCAGCGCGCGGGTCGGGGAGGGCTTGTCCTCGGAGCACGAGTGCGCGAGAGCAACACGGTCCTAGGACCGGGGCCAGCTTGCTGGTGCTGATGGCCCAGGCGAAAACACAAGAACCCGGAGCACCTCCGCCGCTACTTCAGGCCCGCGCCCGACGCAATCACGGATCGAGTCACCGTCCGTCACGCAAGCGCAGTGCGACGTGATCGCCAGCGGCCTCCTCGGCGCCGGTGACGGGACGGCTACGCCTTCCGCGCCTTACACCCCCAACTCCGGCGTCAGGGAAGGCCACTTCGCGGACGCCACCATGAGGAACAGTTCGCATGTCTCAGCCCTCTTCCTGTCCCAAGGCACCCGGGAGGAAGCGCTTGGACGAGCTACTGCGAACGTGCCGAAACCGTCTCGGAAAGAGACGGGAAGCATTGCCCGTCTGTGGCTCTCGGGGCCGCCCGCCCGGTCAGCACTCTCTTCTGACGCTCATCTGGTGGGGTGCGTCAAGGCAGCTGCGTCAAGGCCGTCCGATGCACTCCGACCCGGTCTTCTCCACGTTCGTTGACCCGCGGCCGAGGCCGATCCCGTACGTCCGCGGCGAGACCGTACTCCGGGAGTGCGATGTCCCCGGCCTTGGCGAACTGCGCGGCGAGCAGGTTCCGCATCGGCCAGCGGGTCATCGACCGCATTGAGAGGTCACGCAGTCGGATGCCGATCCGACCCGACGGCGCGTAACCGGCGGCTCCGCCGGGCGGCAGCTGCTGTGCCTGGCTCACGTACGGGCGCAGTACCGTGTCGTAGCGGCGGAAGGCGACACGGTGGTCGCCCTCGGCGGCGGCGAGTTCACCGGCCAGGACGTAGGCGCCGACCAGGGCGAGACTGGTCCCGAGGCCGGTCAGCGGGGTCGCGCAGTATCCGGCGTCGCCGAGCAGCACCACGCGGCCGCGCGACCAACTGTCGAGGCGGACCTGGCCCATGGAGTCGAAGAAGAAGTCCGAGGCGGTGCGCATGGCCCGCAGCAGGCGTGGGGTCTCCCAGCCGACGTGGGCGAAGCGCCTTCCCACGAGCTCCTGTTGGGCGGCGACGTCGCGGCGGTCGTGGGCGATCGGTGCCGAGCGGAAGCTGAGGCCGGCCTTGGTCTCGCCGGGGAGGCGGCCGGGCCGTGCGGAGGCGACCAGTCCGCCGGGCGCGTTGTGCATCAGGTACCAGCCGTCGAGTTCGAGGTCGTCGGTGGCGGTGAACCAGGCGGTGTAGAGGCCGATCGGGTGGACGAACTCCCGCTCCGGGCCGAAGGCGAGAGCGCGTACCACGGAGTGTGGTCCGTCCGCGCCGACGACGAGCGCGAACCGGCGCGGCGCGGCTCTCTCGAAGGTGACGGTGACCCCGTCCGCGTCCTGATCGATCCCGGTGATGGTGTCGTCGAAGAGGTACTCCGTGTCCGGCAGGGTGGCCTCGTACAGCAGACGGGCGAGGTCGCCGCGGAGGATCTCGATCTCGGAGACGATCCCCTCGCCGCCGAAGCTGTCGGCGGGTAGTCGGGCGGTGGTCCGGCCTGCGGTGTCGACGAGGGCGAGGCCGCGCTGGTCCACACTCTCCGCCCTGGCCCGGTCCATCAGGCCCATCCGTTCGATCACGGTGCGGCCGGCGCCGCGCAGGTCCACGGTCTGCCCGCCCGGCCGGGGCGCTGGCGCGCGCTCCACGATCGTGACCGTGAAGCCGCCCTTGCGTAGCCAGTACGCCAACGCGGGTCCTGCGATGCCAGCACCGCAGATGAGTATCTCGTTGTTCGACATGCGGTGAAAATACGGCGTACGCAGCGTCGCGCGCAAGCACAAAAACTCCTGCATATACGTAGTGTTGGATGATGCTGCACTAGTACAGGTAGGCAAGAAAGGTGCTCGCACAGGGGGATCACCCGACGTCGACGGCTAGGATGGCGCCCGTCCAGGTGCTCTAGTGCGGAGGGGTGTCGGTGAGCGGACAGGCGGTACCGCGCTACAGCCAGATCGTCGCCGAACTGAGGCAGCGGATCGAGACGGGCGAACTGGCGCCGGGCGATCGCGTGCCCTCGACCCGCGAGATCACCCGGCAGTGGGGCGTCGCCATGGCGACCGCGACCAAGGTGCTCACCGAACTGCGCCGCGAGGGCCTGGTCCGCGCCGTCCCGGGCGTCGGGACGGTCGTGACAGCCCCGAGCCGACCAGTGCGGACCTCCCGACCCGCTGCCACCAAACGACCGGGCGGAGCGTCCGACGCGTCCTCGCACCAGACGGCGCTCACGCTCGGACGGATCGTCGGTGCAGCCGTCACGGTCGCCGACACGGAGGGGCTGGCCGCGGTCTCGATGCGCCGGGTGGCCGCCGAACTCGGGGTGGCGACGATGTCGCTGTACCGGCACGTGGCCGACAAGGACGACCTGCTGATCCGGATGATGGACAGCATCATGGCGGAGGACCCGCTGCCCGCCGACCGGCCGGCGGACTGGCGGGACGCGATCGAACTGGCGGCCCGGCAGCTCTGGGGCCTGTTCCGCCGCAACCCGTGGCTCGCACCGGCCCTGTCGGTGACCCGCCCTCAGATGATCGCCTCGGCACTGCCGTACAGCGAGTGGATGCTCGCCACTCTGCACGCGCACGGACTCGACCTGCAGTCCGCCTTCACCGCGCACCTCACACTGTTCAACTTCGCTCGCGGCATCGCCGTCAACCTGGAGGCGGAGCGAGAAGCCGAGGCGCACAGCGGCCTCGACAGCGAGGAGTGGATGGACACCCAGGAGCCCGAGCTCCTGGCGATTCTGGGCACCGGCCGGTTTCCCGCGCTCTCCAGCCTCGCCACCGCCGGTTACGACCTCGACCTCGACGCCCTCTTCGAGTTCGGCCTCCAGCGCCTCCTCGACGGCCTCGCCCCACTCCTCAACGAGAGCCCTGCCGGCTGAACAGAGAACACGGGAGGCCCTCACCACCGACACTTGAAAATCTGCCCCTCGGAGGGGAGTTGCGCACCGCGCAGTCAACACGACGCCCCTCAGACCGGGCACACCGTCGCTGCCTTGCCTTGAGCCCGTTTCCCGAGGTTGAGCGGAAAGGAGCGTCGCCCATCCGACTCGCTCCATCTCTGAGCCGTTGCTACTCGCGCCAAAACCCCGTCGGCAGGCACCAATCTCCTGTAATGATCGCCTTCTACACATAGAGGCCGAAGGGGATGAAGTCATGGATAAGGGAAAGCGGATCACCGGCGCGGCGCGCGACAAGCTCGCCGCCGAAATCATGAAGGAATACGAGGGCGGCGCTTCCATCCGAGCCATCGCCGCATCTCTGGGGCGTTCCTACGGCTTCGTCCACGGCATCCTCGTCGAAGGCGGTGCCATCCTGCGCGACCGAGGGGGCAACACTCGTCGCCAAGCCGGAATGTGAGGGCAGCGCAGGTTATCTGGCCTCGGGCCTCCTTCACAGTCCGGCGTATGCCGTCGGTCGTCCGGCACGTTCGAAGGCGGCGGCACTGGGCATCCTCATCCCCTCCTTCTTCCTCACCTCCCTTACCCTCAGGGCCCGGCCCCCGGCCCCGTGGTCCGGCTTCGGCTTCGGCTTCGGCTTCGGCTTCGGCTTCGGCTTCGGCTTCGGCTTCGGCTTCGGCTTCGGCTTCCTGACGCTACGGATCGCCGCGGCCCTGACGGTCCCGCAGATGTGCCGCGGCGAAGCTGGTTCCCTGGCAGGCACCGCGTCACCCCGAACTCTGCTGGTCCCCCTCTCCCGACGCCGATTCGGTCGATCCCGCACAGTGCCGTACAGTTCAGCATGCCGACGCGGGGTGGAGCAGCTCGGTAGCTCGCTGGGCTCATAACCCAGAGGTCGCAGGTTCAAATCCTGTCCCCGCTACTTGAAGGTGAGGGCCCGGTGGAATCTCCACCGGGCCCTCACTGCGTACGGAGTCCCCTCGGGTCCGCTCCTGCAGCCGGTCGGTTCTCTCCCGTTGGGTTGTGCGTGCCAGACCTTCGGGAGCAGGCGCTGTGTCGCTCGGCGGCGGCAACCGCCCGCGCGGCCGAGCTCGCAGGAGCAACGGCGGTGTGGGGTGCACGGTGTGTGCCGGACCCCTGTAAGGGGTGACTTGGGGCCTCCGCAGGGTCGTCGCCTGCGAGCAGCGCCCAGTCAGGTTGGCGCATGGCCCACAGGAGCGTAATGGCCTGGTGGGCGCTCAGGTGTGAGAGCCCACCCAGAAATTCTGGTGAGCGCCCATGCCTGCACCGTTATGCTGCCTCGTCCCAACGGCCAGAGAGGTTCCGCACCATGAGCAGCAGCACGTCGCCGTTTCCCGATCAGATCAAGCTCACAGAGGAAGGGCTCGTCCTGCGTGACTGGACGGAAGCAGACCTGGCCGCGATGCCGGATCTGTTCGACCATCCCGACGTCGCGTACTGGACGCCGATCGTCTCGCCCTTCGACGAGGCGGCCGCTCGCGCACGGCTGGACCGGGACCGGCAGTTGCGAGCGGAGGGCACAACCATTCTGCTCGCTATCACCGTTGACGGCTGCGCGCCGCTCGGCGAAGTGATGCTGCGGCGCGCTCCAGAGGGCACAGAGATCGGCTACGCGGTCGGCCCGGCGTATCGCGGCCAAGGACTCGCCGCGCGAGCGGTGCGGGTGATGGCCGCCTATGCCTTCGAGCAACTGGATGTGGACCAAGTGATCCTGGAGCTGGAGGCCGAGAACGCCGCCAGCGTCGCCGTGGCCACCAAGGCGGGCTTCAGCCTCCTCGACGCGCCGCTGATCGAGGGTGAGGAGAAGGGACGGCCCTACGCCCTGCAGACGTGGGGCCTTCGGCCAACATTGTCAGGCTGTTCAGTGTGACTGTCCGCCGCTGAAGAGGGGCGTTCGGCCCTGTTCCGGAGGGCGAAGTGGAGGCCTGAGCACTGCGCTGACAGCAGGCTTCTCCGCAATGGGCCGCTCTCGTCGGCTTCGACGTGGCCCGCTCCAACCTGCACGGCCCATACGGCGAAGACGGAAGATCGCAGGGCCTGCTGGGCTACCTCCGCGTGCCCTACTGCGTCAGCGAGTCGCCGAGGAACGCCAGCCAACTTGGTCTAGGAGTCTTGTCCGCTCCTAGGCGTGCCGCTGAGGGCCTACTCCGCCAACATCAGCTCCCCCTGATACCGCTCCGCCGGCCTCCGCCTCGACACCCGCCTCCGCCTGGCCACTGCGCCTTCCTGCGAGCGGTCCACGAAAGCACTACTCGAAGTTGCCGAGCGCGCCACCTATGGCGAGGCTTGCCGCATACGCATTTTCTCCGGTGCGTTCTCCCCGCCTCCCGGAATGCAGTGCCGGGAGGCGGGGAGAAGAAAAAAACTCCCAGTGACGACACCTGCGACTGACGCAACGTCACAACTTCCCAGGGCGCGGCCTTTCCGCCCCTCTCCGCCCTGGACACCGCCCCTGGACGCCGCGCCCACACCGCCTGATGGGTCAACGAGTCGTGGTCGTCGCCTCGGGCGACGCGGTCCACGCCCGTGACCAGCACCGAACACCGCGCCCCGCATCCCGCAGGCCCCCCACGCACCGGAACCCGTCCCGCTTCAACGCGGACAGGCGACGGACCGACCAGCCCGCCAGGGGGCGCGAGCGGTGGTTGCCGCCGTGCCAAGACATGCATCCCCTCGTTTCGAAACGCTTCCCACTGCCGGGACGCTTTAGGCTCCCGGTATGGCCGTGTACGGGTACGTGTGCTCCGGTAGTTTCAAGATCGATGATCTAGACCGGGATCTGTTCACTTCGGGTTGCAGCGAGGTCTTCGACGACTTCGTCATCAGCACGGCCACCCCTGGGCCCGGCTGGCGAAAGCTCCTGAGCGCCGTGCGAGCCGGCGACACCGTCCGCATCGCGGACTGGGACAACCTCAGTCGCTGTGCAACAACTGCCGAGTTCATCACCGGCACCCTCACGGACCTCGGTGTGCGGGTGGAGACGTTCTAAGCGACCCGCATCCCTCAGGACGGCCGCGCGTTGAAAGCCGTCCCGCTGCTGGTCCGCGGCGAGGTGGTCATCGGTATGGCATGGCTGGCGATCACACAACGCGTGCCACATCCGCGTGCCTTCGAACGGATGTCGGGCGACGTGCAGTGCGTGTACGTGACACCGGGTGAGCGGGACCACGGTCTGGGTGGCGTGCTCATCAAGGAGGTCGTGGACTGGGCGAGCGAGTTGGCTTCGTTCGCCTCAAGCGACAGTGACTGTGCACGAGTTGGGGCGGAGGGTCGGCTCGGTGTAGGGCCAGCGTCTGCGCGCGACCGGGCTACGGGCTGACGGACGCCGGCGGTATGCGCTCCTTGCCCATCTCGCCGGTGTACGGATCGAAGACGTAGACCTGGAACGGCGCCCAAGCCCGACCCGCGAGGACGTCGAGGTCAGCATGGGAGGGCACCAGCAGGGCCACTTCCTCCGCCCAGACACGCAGCCGGCACGGGTCCGGGCAGGCCACGCCCACCAGCGTCCAGTCCTCGCCGTCGGGCCCGCCGCGCTCGTACACCGGCCGGCCGTCGCCGTACCGCGCGTCCGGAGCGCCGAAGACCAGGTGGAGGTCGAAGTACATCTCGGCGATGGCCCGGAAATACCGCCACGCTTGCCGGTCCACGCCCGTGCGGTCGCAGAAACGCGCCAGACCAGCCGTCACCGTCCACACCTCCCCCTGCACCTCCGGAGCCTCGGCCAGGAGCGTCGGCACGGTGCCCACCCACGGCCGCGGCTTGAGACCGAACCAGCACACGGCCACCCCGTCCCGCTCGTACAGACCGGTGCGCGCCGCGATCTCCTCCACGGTGATGGGCGACAGCTGCGCCTCCAGGGCCATCAGCCGCGTACCGTCCGGGTTGAAGACCATCACGTCCGCCCGCCACTCCCCCGTGGGCGCGACGGCCTCCAGCTCAGCCCGGAAGCCCGCGTCTCGGGCGCAGGTCACCAGCTGAAGCTTGAGGAGGTGGTGCTCCAGCGACTCGTTCGCCAGCGAGCACGACGGCGGTTTCGTGCGGTGGTAGAGGTGCCGGGTGCCCAGTTTGGACACCCGGGCGCGGACCTGACCCCCGCACTCCGGGCAGGTCAGTTCCACGCTGCGCACGCGGTGGATCTCCTCCCACGACCGGCCGCAGCCCAGATCGTCCAGGGTGATGCCCACCCGCCCCCACTCGGTGTGCTCGGCAGTGAACTGCACCGGGCCCCCTCCCCCACCGCGCCTTGGCCTTGGAGACCATGATGCGCCCAGGCACCGACACGACGTGTCGCGGCAGTCGGACACCCCGTTCGACCGGGCCCAACCCGCCGTCCACGCGGGTGCGTTACCCGTGACCATCCCGTTCCGCCGCCCGCGCGCGATGACGACGTTGGCCGAGTGTGCAGCCGCGCACTCGGTCGACGTCGTCGTCACTGACGCGAGCTCGCTCTTCCAACTCCACCCAGGCGGTCTGCAGCGGGCCGGGCTGCGCCGGCGTCATCTCCGGCTATCCCTGGGGGCAGTTGTGCAGCGCGCGACCGGCGGGACGGCCATCAGGCCGGGCCCGCCATCGCGCAGGACGCCCTGGCGGTAGGGCTGACAGGCTCGGCACGGCGACGACGCCCCTGGGCCCCAACAGCGCTGAGTCTGCCTCGCCCCGGCCCGGTCAGAACCGGTAGCGGAGCAGCCGGCCCATGGAGCGCACGGCCGGGATGCGGTCCATCGCCCTGAACATCATCTGGCTGGGCTTGGAAAGGCGCGCCAGCTCGGGCACGTTCAGGAAGGTCTGCTCGGTGTCGAAGTGCAGGCCGGGGGCCAGGCCCTCGATGACGTGCGGGTCGTTGATGCCGAATCCGCCAAGTTGGGCTCCGACTGCCTTGATCGCCCTCTGGCGGGTGCCGCTGCGCATGGCGAGTGAGTTCCACGCGTCGAACATGACCACGCCCGACGGGAAATGCGCGGCCAGACGTGTGAGGAGTACGGAGATCTGATCCCTGGTCAGGTATTGGACGAGTCCCTCGGCGACGATCACCCCAGGGCGGTCGGCGGGGACCGCGGCCAACCAGGCAGGGTCGACGACCGAAGCGGCGACCTGATGGTAGCCGGGTTCGTCGGAGAAAAGGCGTCGACGGATCTCGATCACCTCGGGGTAGTCCACGTCGTACCAACTCACCTCGGGCCCGGGTGCGATCCGGTGGTAGCGGCTGTCCAGCCCACAACCCAGGTGCAGCACGACGGCGTTCGGCCGCTCGTTCAGGGCCTGCCCGGCCCAGCGGTCCAGGTACAGGGCGCGGAGCGCCGTCGCCAGCGCGGTCTTCGTGTCGATCTTCAGCTTGGCGAAGTCGTAGTCGATCCGCTCGACCGCACGCTCGGCCTGCTCGTCGGGCAGCAGGGGGGAAGGGCCCCGGCTCTGCAGCGCCTTGCCGTACAGAGTGGCCAGCATCGTCTCAGCGACTCCGGTAAGAGCGACCCGCTCGGTCATCACTCGGCTCCGTTCGATCAAGTCCGTGTTCATGGCATGGCTTGCGCCTGGGCTTGCCCTCGCGCTACGGCAGCAAGTATGCGAACGTTTCGAATATTGGAAACGTACGAGTACTTGCGTACGCTGTCAACAACGGAGTTCGGTCGACAACAGCCCCTCAGGAGAGGCGAGTAGATGCCGGAACAACCCACCGAGCCCGGCGGCGAACCTTCCGCAGCCGGGGGCGACCGCGTGGTCGAGCGCCTGGCGGCGCAGTTCGCCGCGATCGGCATGTCGCGGATGTCGGCCAGGGTCTACGCGGCTCTACTGACCTCGCCGCACGGCGCGTTGACCGCCGCGGAGATCGGGAAGCAACTCCAGGTAAGCCCTGCCACGGTGTCCAAGGCGGTGCAGTACCTCATGCAAGTGGAGCTCGTATACCGCAGTTCCGTCCCGGGAACCCGCCGTGACCGCTATGAACTCGGGCAGGACCTGTGGGCCGAGATGTTCGGCTTCCGGAACCGCTGGCTGCGCTCTCTCGCTGACACCACTGCGGAATGCGTGGAGATGGTCGGCGGCGAGGACAGCGAGGCCGGCGCGCGTCTGGCCAAGCTCCGCGACTTCTCCGAATTCGCCGCGGAGGAACTGGCGAGCATGCTCGAACGGTGGCAGCGGACCTGACCGTTGGGGCGACTCCCTGCCGGGGAAGCCCTTGCGGCAGGGTTTCGACCGACCCGTGAGGAGACCGGGCCCACCATGTGGTCACGTCGCGTGCGTGAGGGTGGGTACGGGAAGACCGGCACCACCCGGACGCGCCGCGCTGGGCTCCTGCCGCTGGCCGGTGGCTGTGATGTCTCGGGACCTCGGTGACACGAAGTCCTCGAACGTCAGCGGCTGCGGGATGTCCACGAGCGGTTCGGGCGGCTGGTCGATGACGAGCCGGTCGTCACTACCGGCAGTACGGCTGCTGGCAGTGCAACTGCCATGCAGGCGACGCCCTACGTGAGTTTCAGTGCCAACAGCAGACAGCCCAGGACAACAAGCGGGGCTCCCAGAAGACGCAAGCAGCCCGGCTGAGCGTTCGATGCGGGTTTCGCCCGTCGCCGCGACCAACCGCGTGACCAACGGTCGCGCCGAAGCCCCCTGCCCAGGCAGCAACGTGCCTGTTCAGGGGGCTTCGGGTAGCCAGTGGCGCGGCCTTGGGGCCGGGAAAGAGAGCGCTCTCAGTGGCGAGGGCGCTGGAACCACTCGGCCGAGGCGCGCTTGGCGCAGAAGACGATCACCAGGATCGACAGGACCAACACCACCAGGCCGAGGCCCCAGTTGGCGATGTTGAAGAAGCCACTGACGACGCCGAAGGAGGCGTAGACGATCGAGCCGATGCGGACTCCGTTGCCGCCCTTGCCGTAGCGCGCGGCGAGCACGAAGCCGATGACCGCGAAGATCAGGGCGAGCAGGATGAAGAAGCCGATGACGCCCTTGCCGACGTTGGCGACGGTGGACACGTCCACGTCTTGGCCGTTGGCGGCCGTGATCGTGCCGCCGACCCCGGCCTCGCCAACCGCCTTGTCGATCTGGGTGACCGCGGCGCCGAAGGCCAGGGTGATGAGAATGTGGAGTGAGGCGATCGCGTACATCATGATCCGCGCGGCCTTGGTGAGCCCCGGCATCACCGCCGGCACCGCGGGGCCGCTGGCGTACCCGGCCTGCTGCGGGTAGGGGGCATACGGTTGGCCGGGCTGGGGCGCTTGCTGCGGGTAGGGCGCGGCCGGCGGCTGCCCGTAGGGGTTGTTCTGGTCGCCGAAGCTCATGGCGAGGCGTTCCTCCGTTGTACGTGCGGGGACAGCGCGGACATTCGGAGTGGAGTGCATGAGCGGCTCGCCCCCGTGCCGCCCGCGGACCTGGAAGGACATCGTCGCGGCACGCCCGACTTTTGTCTAGTCATTACCATTTGTTCGACCAATAGCCTCATTCGGTACCCAAGCGCATCGGGGGCGTGGCGACGTACTCCACGGGCGCGCGCCACTTCCTCCAGACACTGGTGCCCCACGGTCGACCGGAAGGCGGGTCGCGCCTGGCAGGGGACGTGAACAGCCGCTCTCTGGCGAAGAGTTGTGCGTGTTGCTGCCGGCGGAACACCTCGGGGCAGGCCACCACAGCGCCTTCGACTTGAGCCCGTTCCCACTGGAAACGGCGCCCCATCGTCGCCGTCACGCCCGCCGGCCGCGGAGGTTGCGGTGGCCGTCCAGCCGGGATGAGTGAACCCGGCAAGGGAGATGCGCGGGTTGCTGGCGGGTGCGGCGGACAGCGCGTCAGGCTGTGCCCATTTCGCCCATCAGATCCCAGACGTTGAGGCAGCCGGACGCCACAGCGGTGCAGGGCAAGCCCAGGCCCCACCATGCTGCCACCCAGCCTGTACCTGTGCGTCGAGCCTCGAAGAGGCCAACGACTGCCGCGATCGCGCTCGTCATGGTGAGTGCGACCGCCAACGGCCACGCCGGGATGACAAACCACATGAATGCGGAATGAATTGCCGCAAACCCAGCGATCGAGCCGGCGATGTATGGCGACGGATGACGGGCGTTGGGATTGGGTGGGATCCAGAGGCCCGGTTGTGGGGCGGAGCCAGAGCCCCGTCAAGGCAGTCAGTCGCAGATGGTCCGGATGACTACCGTTCAGGTCCACTCGGCGTTGTGCTGTGTCTGCGGCCACGCCCGCACTTGGCGAGGAGTACCGCGTAAGGGCCGATAGGCTGACGTATCGAACATCAACCGGGGGAATCGGAATTTCATGGACACTCGGCCGTCTCTGGTGGGAGCGGTAGCCGCTACCCGCGCTCTGGGAACCATCGCGCTGCTGGTGGGGCTGGTAGCCTCCCTCGCCGCCCTGATGGGCGGCACGGCGGGGCTTGGGGGACCCGTGCTCGCCGTACTGGCCGTGCTGCTCTTCGGGGTGCCGTTCGCCTGGGTCGCCATAGCGCGCCGCGCCTGGTACCGGACCCGGCTGGAGGCGGCCACTCCCGCGCCCCAGGGTTCCCCGGTGATCGCGCGGGAGAACACCTTCGAGGTCGTCTCCCGGACGCTCGTCGTGCCGGTGGTGATCGGTCTCGGGCTCGGCGTGCTCGTCGCCTCGACTACAGGCGTCCCGGCGGGCCTCGCGCTGGCGGGAGCGGGCAGTGGGCTGCTCTGGCACGCGCAGTGGCTCGCCCGCGAGGAGCGCAAGCGGAACACCTGGTTGCTGTTCCCCCACGCGCCACTGCGGCCCGCGCCTGACGACCCCTCGCTCCCCCTCTACCAGCAGGTGCCCTTCTACACCGCTTCCGCCCGGGCGGCCGACGCGGGCACCTGAGAGCCCATCACTGGGGACACCGCCCGATTCCGGAGCGTGTGGCCTACGACCGCGGAACCGGTGGGAGGGCTTCGGTGACCCGGCCTCGACGTCGGCAGGATCCGGGGCCCGTGCCGAGGCGACAACGGCCGGACGACCTGCGGGCAGCACGACCGAGGCCGCCGGCACCGCCGGTGCATCGTCCTCGGGTCGTGCTGCCGTCGCGTCGGCGGCCACCGGCCGGGTGCGGGCGCAGGCCCGCAACCGGCCGGTGGCCCGTGCCCTGCTGCTCTGTCAGCCGTGGCCGTTGAGGGTGTTGATGCCCTGAGTCATGGCCTCGGCGGCGCCGGAGACATTGGCCAACTGGTCGGCGGCCTGGGCGATGGCGCCGGTGCCGGGGTTGGTGGTACCGGAAGAGGCGTTGTCCGCGCCGGAGTTCGTACCGGGGACGGAGCTGGTGGTGCCGTCGCTGTGGTGGTACGTCGTGGTCGGCGGGGTGTTGAAGGAGCTGCTGCTGATGACGTGGCCCTGGTTGCTGCTGACGCTGCCCGTCCACGGCACCCCGTCGGTGACGTGGCCGTGGTAGTTGCCGCTCCAGCTGTTGCCGACGGCGACGTGGCCCTCGCCCCGGTGGTGGATCTGTACCGTGCTCCGGCTCTGCGCCGGGCCGTTGTCGGCGTTTCCGACGGTGACGTGACCGCGGCCGTTGTGGTCGACGTTGGCGTGCACCGTGCCGTTGGCGTTGTCCCCGACGCTGACGTTGCCCCGGCCGTTGTGGGTGACGTTCCCGGTGACCTCGCCTTCGCTGCCGTGGCCGACGTTCACGTCGCCGGTGCCGTTGTGCTCCACGTTGTCGGCACCCTTGCCGTTGGTCGTCACATCGCCGGTGCCGTTGTGCGTTACCTTGCCCTTGCCGTTGTGCGTGACGTTGCCCTTGCCGTGGTGGACGACGTCACCGTTGCCGTTGTGCGTGACGTTGCCGTCGCCGTGGTGGACGACGTTCCCGTCGCCGTTGTGGATGACGTCGCCGTTGCCGTGGTAGTGGACGTCACCGTTGCCGGCTTGGGTGTGGCCGGCGCCTTCGTGGCCACCGATGGCGGAACCGACCGCGCCGACACCGGCGCCGATGGCGCCGCCGACCGCGCCGACGCCGGTGTCGACGCCGGCTTCCCCGGCGCCGGCACCGACGATGCCCGCGCCCGCCTCGCCCGCGCCGCCGCCGTGAGTGCCCTCGTGAGTGCCGTCATGGGTGCCCTCGTGGGTGCCCTCGTGTGGGGTGGTGTTGTCGTGGCTGTCGTGGGCGTGGCTGCTGTGGGCGTTGTTGTCGGCGTTGGTGGTGTGCTTGCCGTGCTGGCCACTCTGCTTCTCGCCGGTGGAGTCGCTGTTGTGAGTGCTCTTGCTGGGCTTGTCGCTGTTGGCGCCGTGGGAGTCGTGGGAGTCGTGAGCGCTCTTGGTGGTGTGGTGGCCCTTGTTGGTGTGCGTGTCCTCGCCCGCTTGCGTGCCCTTGTCGCTCTCCGCGTTGGTGTGGCTGTCCTTGGTGTGTGCCTCGCTTCCGCTGCCGTCGCCGAGCCGGTGGCCGGTGCCGGGGAAGCGGGGATTGCCCGTACCGCCGGACTCAGGGCCGCCGTGGCTGCCGTGGGACTCGTGGTGGGCCTCGGTGCCGGAGTCGCCGTGGCTGTGCTGACCGGCTTCCCGGTGGCCGCCGCCGAGCCGGTGGCCGGTGCCGGAGAAGGGGCGGAAGCCTTCGTCGGCCGAGCCGCTGGCGCCGCCGCGACTGCCGGAGTGGAGGTGCTCCTCACCCGGGTTGATCACCTCGGTGCTTGAGCCGTGGCCGCGGCCGCCCTCGTGGGTGCCGGTCGCGGCCTGTGCCTGGGTGACGGCCAGGCTGCCGACGGCCGATGCGGCCAGCGCCGCGGTGATGAATGCCTGCTTGGCGTGACGCTTGATGTTCATCAGTCGTGCTTTCGCGTGGGGGTCTCAGTGACGGACGCTGCGGGCTGCTGCCCCGCGGTCCTGGAGCTGCTGGTCATAGAGGCTGGTGGGGGCCATATGGCGGCCGCCTGACTCGACTTGGCCGTCGCTGCCGGTCATGAGGGTGCCGGTGCAGCCGATGGCCCAGTTGTGGGCGGTGGGCGGGTCCTGGACCATGTACTGCTGCGGGGTGCAGTTGTAGGCGGTGCTG
>NZ_JBIVXW010000090.1:0-33300 GCF_044769405.1 Streptomyces sp. NPDC090442 | reverse complement strand
AAGGCCGCCGCGTCGTCTACTTCGTCGACGACCCCGAAACCGTCGCCGTGATGCGCACCCTCGTCACCCAACTCGCCGCCCGCAACGCACCCCCGGCACCGGCACCGCTGCGCCGCCTGGGCGGCTGAGGCCCCAGCCGGTGCCCGGCGCCCCGTCAGGTCGCGTCGGCGTCGAACGGCGGGCGCTCTGCTGAGGGGCCGTCGGCCGTGGGCCGCTTGTGGAGGTCGACCGGGGTCCGCGGCTCCTGGGGCGCCGGCGTCTCCCGCCCCGGGTCCAGTGCGTCCCGGATCTCGCCGATGCCGTCGCGGATCTCTTCGATGCCCAGGTCGTCGTTGCCGAGCAACTGTTTGCGGACGAAGGTCCGCGGGTGCAGGTCCTCGAACTCGAAGTCCTTGAAATCCGGGCCGAGTTCGGCACGCACGTCCGCCTTCGCCTGTTCGGAGAAGTCCCGCACCTTGCGCAGCAGGGCGGTGGCGCTGCGGACGAACTCCGGCAGCTTGTCCGGCCCGAAGAGCAGCACCGCGAGCACCGCGATGACGAGGAGGTCGGGGGTACTGATACCGAAGAACATCCCGCCGCTCCCCATGGGTCGTCGGTGCACCGTCGCGCCACCGTAGGCGCCACCGTGGACATTTTAGAGATTGCGCAATCATGGAACCAAGCCAGGGCTCCGCGCGTTTTCCAGGGCGACGGCACAGACGGGTTTTTCAGGACTGCTGGAGGGTTTTTCATGGGTGTGACCCTGGCCAAGGGCGGCAATGTCTCGCTCAGCAAGGAGGCCCCGGGCCTCAGCTCGGTGACGATCGGCCTGGGATGGGCCGTGCGCACCACCACCGGCGCCGACTACGACCTGGACGCCTCGGCCCTGCTGTGCGCGCAGTCCGGAAAGGTCGTCTCCGACCAGCACTTCGTCTTCTTCAACAACCTCACCAGCCCCGACGGTTCCGTGGTCCACTCCGGCGACAACCTCACGGGCGGCAGTCACGGCGACGACGAGCAGATCCAGGTCGATCTCACCGGCGTCCCGCCCCAGGTCACCAAGGTCGTCTTCCCGGTCTCCATCTACGAGGCGGAGCAGCGCGGCCAGAGCTTCGGCCAGGTCCGCAACGCCTTCATCCGGGTGGTCAACCAGGCCGACGGCCGGGAGATCGCCCGTTACGACCTCACCGAGGACGCCTCCACCGAGACCGCCATGGTCTTCGGCGAGCTCTACCGCCACGGCACGGAGTGGAAGTTCCGCGCCATAGGCCAGGGTTACGCCTCCGGGCTGCGCGGCATCGCCCAGGACTTCGGGGTCAACGTAGGCTGAGCGGCGCAGCGGCCGACGGGCCGGGAGGGCGCCCTTCCGGCATCGGGACGGCGCGCGCCGGAGGGAGCGGAGCATGGCTGGATCCCGGATGCGGTGGCGGTGGTTGGCCCTTCCGGGCGCCGCACTGGCCCTCTGGGTGGTGGCGCACACGGGTCACACCCCCGCTCCGGACGCCGCACCGCGCCCCTCCGCCAGTCCGGACGGCGCCCCGTCCGCGTCGCCCGATGACGACGCCACGACCGCGCGGCCCGACGGGGCGTACGAACCGGTCGACTGCGCCGCCGCGGTGCGCAAGTACGCGGCGGCGGCCGGCGTCCACCCCCAGCTCCTCATGACGATCCTCCACAACGAGGCGTACAAACCGCACGATCCGGCGTTGGAGCGGGCCTGGCAGCGCTACAAGCCCGATGCCGCGTTCGGCGTCGCCAACATGCACCGGGCCGCCTTCGACGAGGTCAAGCGCGGCCGGGACTTCGCCGCCCGGAAATGGGAGGAGCTGCCCGACGACCGCAACCTCGCCGTCGAGGCGGCCGCCTGGTACCTGCACGACCTGGACCGGCAACTGCCCGCGCGCTGGCCCGCCGGGCACTCGCGCGACGAGCTGCTGGCGCTGGGCTACAACGCGGGCGCCGGCAACATGCTCGCCTTCGCCCGCGGCACCGCGCCCGGCGCCCAGGCGCAGTCCTACCTGGACCGACTGCACACGAACTGGGCCGCGGCAAAACGGGACATCGCCCGGTGACACGGCGGTGACGAGACGGACACCCCGCGGCAGAACGGCGACAGGATGGCGTCAGTACCCGGTGCCGATGCCGCTTTGACGACCAATCAGCCGGATACTTCAGGCATTGCGCAAGACAGGGAACCTTGCCGATTTCCTTGGCGTTGTAGCCGACGGACGCCGCAAGCCGGGAACGTTATGGAGGAAAGCTCATGGGCGTGGCCCTGACCAAGGGCGGCAACGTGTCGCTCAGCAAACAGGCCCCAGGTCTGACCGCCGTCAGGGTGGGGCTGGGCTGGCAGGTGGGAGCCGCCTCCGGGGCCGGCCACGACCTGGACGCCAGCGCGCTGCTGTGCGGCGAGTCCGGCAAGGTCCTCTCCGACCAGCACTTCGTCTTCTTCAACAACCTCACCAGTCCCGACGGCGCGGTGCGGCACTCCGGCAGCCGCCCCACCGGCGAGGACAACGAGCAGATCGAGGTGGACCTCGCCACGGTCCCGTCCGCGGTCAGCAAGATCGTCTTCCCGGTCTCGATCTACGAGCCCGAGCAGCGCCGGCAGAATTTCGGCCAGTTGACCAGCGCCTACATCCGCGTGGTCGACCAGACCGGCGGCACCGAGCTGGCCCGCTTCGACCTCGCCGGCCAGGCCGCCACCGAGACCGCGATGGTCTTCGGCGAGCTGTACCGCCACGGCACGGACTGGAAGTTCCGCGCGATCGGCCAGGGTTACGCCTCCGGGCTCGCCGGCATCGCGCAGGACTACGGCGTCGACGTGCTGCGCCCGGAGCCGGCCCCCGCGGCCGCCCCGGCGCCGTCCGCGCCGCCCGCCCCCACAGCGCCCACCGGCCCCTCCACCCCACCAGTGGCCCCCACGGCAGCGGTGGCACCGCTGGCCGCGGCGGCCGCCGCCGGGGTGGAGCCGGCCGGATCGGGCTTCGCCCCCACCACATCACCGCACACGACAGGAAGTTCCGACATGACCTGCTTCTTCGACCCCAGCCACGGCCCCGGGATGACGCCCGTGATGTGGTCCCCGCAGTGGGGTGTGCCGCGCCAGGTCCAGACCTGTGGCGGTTGCGCGCAGCGGGTGCAGACCACCACCCCGCCGTTCTACACCCCGGCCCAGGCCGGCTATCCGCAGCAGGCCCAGGCCGGCTACCCCCAGCAGGCGCAAGGCGGTTACCCGCAGCAGGCGCAGGGTGGTTACCCGCAGCAGGGCTACCCGCAGCATCCCGACCACCAGCAGGGCGGCGGCCGGCGCTTCGGCACCGGCGCGCTGATCGGTGCCGGTGCCGCGGGCCTGGTCGGCGGTGCGCTGCTGAACGAGGCGTTCAGCGACGACGAGCCCGAGGTCGTCGTCAACAACTACTACGAGGGCGACGACTACGAGTGACCCGCCGCCCGGCGTGAACTACCGGTGCCCGGCCGTCCCGTTCGGGGCGGCCGGGCACCGGCGCGCTCCGGCTCACTCGGTCGCGATCCGCACCACCCCGGTGACCGTGCCCTGCCACCACACCCGGCCGGCGGTGGCGTTGCCGGCCATCTGGAGCGTGTCGAAGAGGAAGCCGGTGCCCAGGTGGTGACGGCTCGTCACCCGGCCCGTCCGGGCGTCCACGGCGAGGAAGTCGTAGCGGTCCAGGATGCCGGTCCGCGCCGGGTCGAGGACCCCGGTGCGCTCCACGGTGTAGAGCGTGCCGTCGGCGAGCGACAGCTTGGGCACGGCGGCCGAGCGGATCGGGGTCTCCCAACGGACGCCGCAGCCGCGGCCGTTCCGGTTGACGTCGATCCGGGTGAGGCCCCCGGTGAACGGCGCGCTCGCGGGCCGGGCGGGGCCCGCGCCGTCCGGCACCGCCGGGTACGGATAGCCGTAGGTGCTGGCCACGTAGACGCTGTTACCGGCCCCTATGGGCGAGTTCTCGGTGCCGCTGCCGTTGGGGTCGAGGACCGGTATCCGGCACACCGTGCGGTCGTCCTCGGTGGAGACCACGATCAGGTTCTCCTGAGGGGCGGCGTTGTCGGTGATCGCCAGGTATTCGGAGCCGGTGCGCGGTCCGAAGAACGTCGGGGTCGCGCCCGTTCCGTGGCTGAGCTGCCCCGGCTTGCGGGTCGGCCCGCGGTCGTACGCCCGCCGCCACACCACCCGTGGCGCGCCGTCCGCGCCGGCGCGCAGCAGGTACAGGGCGTGGTCGGTGGCGACCGCGGTGCCCTCGGGCGCGGTGGAGATCGAGTTGGCCACCCCTTCCCCGAGGTCCACCGTCCGCACCGTCTTCGTCGCGGTGTCCACCGTGCCGACGCGGCCGTGCCCGGTGGCGAACCACACCCGCCCCCGCCAGTCCGGGGCGAGCCCGACCACGCCGTCCCCGGCCGACACGGCGGCGGTCAGCGGCGTCCGCTCGACGACCTTCAGCTCCCATTTCCCGCCCACGGTCCGGGCGTGGGCGATCCGCAGCAGGTCGCCGGAACCGTCGACGACCACGAGCCGGTCGCGGTCGTCCAGATAGCTGTAGATGCCGCCCAGGACACCGGACTTGGTCAGCGTCAGCTCGGTCAGCGAGGCGCCCGTCGCCGGGTCGAGCAGGTGGACGTGCGGTGCCCGGTCGAAGATCCCGGTGCAGACGGCCACCGGGAGGCCGTCCGAGCCGGCCAGCACGGTCGGGCAGGCGGCCTGGAGCGCGGTGCGGTGGCTGACGGTCCGGCCGGTCCCCGGGCCGCCGCGGGGCGTGGTGTCGGAGGAGGCGGAGTCGCCGTGCATGGCGCCGGCCCCGCCGGCGGCGAGGTGGGGGTTGGCGGGCGGGGCCGCGGCCCGCGCGGGGCCCGCCGTGCCGAGGACGGCGGTCAGGGCGGCGGCGAGCGCCAGGGCGCGGGCGCGGGTGCTACGAGGGGGCATGGATCGGCTCCAGGATGCGGGAACGGGGCGGGCGCGCACCGGGGTTCGGGCGCGCGGGAGCGCGCAGGCGGGACGGCGCACACGCGGGGCGCCCGGCCGGACGGGGCCGGTATGACGGGCGGGCACGGAATACGCCTCCCTACCGGGGCGGTCGACTGACACTGCCCCGGGGAGGGCGGCGCGGGAAGCTCCCGGTATCCGGGGCGACCGGTCCCGCACGGTGGCGCGGCAGCCGGACGCGGCCTCCCGGCCGTCCCGGGCGGGTGACGCCCGGGAGGCGTGGGGCAGGGTCAGTGGGCCACGGGGCGACACCCCGCGGACGCGAGCCGCATGAGGTCCAGGAACAGGCGCCGGTGGAGCGGGAGTTGACCCATCACGCGCGGAATTGCAGCACGCGCGCCGCGAACCCGCAATCCCCGTCCCACCCTTGGAGACGCCCCGCGCTCCCAGGAGGGGCGCGTCAACCGGATGCCTCCAAGATCCCGCCCTCGGAGGGCAGCGGGCGGCGAGCCGGTGCCGGCGGGGGATTTGGCCCCTACGGTCGGGCCATGGCCGAAAACGTAAGCCCCCCAGCGACCCCTCTGGCGCGTGCCGAGCGCTTCGTCTGGCTGACCGCCCGGGTGCTGGAGCAGCGGCTCTTCGCGTACCACTTCCTCGACGGCGGCGCGGACCCGGTCGAGACCGCGCTCACCGCGTACCGCAACGACGACGACGGCTACGGCCACGCCCTGGAACCCGATCTGCGCGGCCCCGTCAGCCAACCGCTGCACACCGCGCACGCGTTGGAGGTCCTGGACCGCATCGGGCGGTGCGACGGCCGCCGGGTGGAGCGGATCTGCCGCTATCTGACGCGGATCTCGACCCCGGACGGCGCGCTGCCTGCGGTGCACCCCTCGCTGCGCGGCTATCCGGCCGCGCCCTGGATCCCGGTGGTGGACGACCCGCCGAGCTCGCTGCTGGCGACCGGCCCGGTGGTGGGGCGGCTGCACCGCAACCAGGTATGGCACGCCTGGCTGTTCCGGGCCACGGACTACTGCTGGGCGACCGTGGAGTCCCTGGAGAAGACCCATCCCTACGAGGCCATCGCGGCGGTGGCCTTCCTGGACGGCGCCCCGGACCGGCCCCGGGCGGCCGCCGCGGCGCAGCGGCTGGGCCGACTGGTGCGGGATCAGGGCCTGGTGGTGCTGGACCCGGCGCGGGCGGCCGAGGCCCCGGTACCGCAGGGCTACGCCCCGGGGGAGCACCACTTCGCCTACGACTTCGCCGCGGCGCCCCGTTCACTGGCCCGCGGCTGGTTCACCGACCAGGAGATGGACCGGGCCCTCACCCACCTGTCCGCGCTCCAGGGGGAGGACGGCGGCTGGCCCGTCACCTGGCGACTCTGGGCGCCCGGCACGGAGTTGGAGAGCCGCCCGATGGTGACGCTCGACGCGCTGCGCACCCTCCGGGCCTACGGGCGGCCGCTGGGCTGACGCCGGCGGGCGGTCGCCGGCCGGCCCCCGTGGCGGCCGCCCGCGCGGTCATCCACCCAGGGCCCGCACCCCAGCGGTGACGGCCACCGCGACCGCCACGATCGCCAGGAACGGGGCGCGCAGCAGGAGGGCGACGGCCGCGGCGGCGACCCCGGCGGCCTTGGCGTCCAGCACCAGGTGCCGGCCGTCGCTGAAGGTCTGCTGGGCGGTGAGTGCGGCCAGCAGCGCCACCGGGAGCAGCGCGGCCAACCGCCTGACCAGGGGACGTTCCAGGACGCCGGCGGGCGCCGAGAGGCCGAGGAGCTTGACCAGGTAGCAGCCGACGGCGGTGACGCCGATCGCGATCCAGACGGTCATGACCGGCCCTCCCTCGTAGTGCCGTGGTCCGCGCCGGCCCCCTCCCGTGGGGCCGGCACCTCGGTCGACTCCCCCTCGGGCGCGGGCGTGCGTCGCGCCCCTCCCTGGACGGCCAGGACGGCGGGCGCGGCGAGCGCCGCCAGCAACACCGGGACACCGGCCGGCAGCACCGGCAGCGACACCAGGAGCAGCAGGACGGCGAGGCCGGCCGCGCACCGCTCCACCGCCGACCGCAGCATCGGCGCCAGCAGCGCCACGAAGACCGCGGGCGCGGCCGCGTCCAGGCCCCAGGCGGTGGTGTCACCCAGCGCCCGGGCCCCCAGCGCGCCGCCGAGGGTGGTGAGGTTCCACAGGACGTACAGCGACGCCCCGGTGACGGTGAAGCCCAACCGGGCGCTGCGCCGGCCGGGTTGGGCCAGGGTGACGGCGGCGGTCTCGTCGATGACCCAGTGGGCGACCAGCGGCCGGACCGCGCCCCGGTAACCGAGGACGGCGGAGAGCCGCAGCCCGTAGAAGGCGTTGCGGACGCCGAGGAAGAAGGCGCCGGCCGCGGCGGTCAACGGATTGCCGCCCGCGGCGAGCGCGCCCACCAGGGCGAACTGCGAGGCGCCGGTGAAGACCAGGAGGCTCAGGGCGCAGCTCTGCCAGATGCCGAGCCCGGCGCCGGCGGAGGTGACGCCGAAGGCGAAGCCGGAGAGCCCGACCGCGACGCCGACGCCCAACGCGTCCCTGATGACGGCGCGATCGGGCCGCCCAACGGATGTCGCGCGCGACTCGGATATCCCGGTCGGCCCTGCGGGTTCTGGTTGATCTGTCACGCGCCGGACCCTAGGGGCCGGCCGCCCCGCGGTCTTGTACGTTCTTGCGCCCCGCGCCGTCACGTCCCGGTGGCCGCCTCACCGCGCTCCGTTCCCGGCGGTACGCCCCCGGTGGCACCCCGACGATCCGGGTGAAGTGCCGGTTCAGGTGCGGCTGGTCGGTGAAGCCCACCGCCACGGCCGTCTCGGCGGGCGGGGCGCCGGCCTCCAGCAGCCGGCGGGCGCGCCGCACCCGGGCGTCGGTGAGCCAGGCGTGCGGCGGCATGCCGTACGCGGCCCGGAAGGCCCGCAGCAGCGCGAACGGGCCGGTGCCCAACTCGCCGGCGAGCTCCTCCAGGGTGGGCGGGTCGGTCATCCGCTCCTCCAGGACGGCGCGGGCCCGGGCCGCCGTACGGGCGCCCGCCGTGCGCGGCGCCCGGGGCGGCAGCGGGCCGCCGTGGCCGCGCAGCAACCGGGCCACGACGATCCGCAGCAGGCTGTCGGCGGCCAGCGCGTTGCCCGCCTCGGCGGCCCGGTGGACGCCGGCGATCAGCCGACCGACGCCGGGCTCGTCGGCGACGGTCCGGACGAAGCCGGCGGTGCCCCGCAGCCCCGAGGTCTCCCGGGCGATGCCGGTCACCAGCTCCGTCGACGGGTAGAGCGTGGCGTAGGCCCAGCCCTCGGGGGCGCCGGCCCACGCGGTGTGCGGCACCTCGGGGTTGATCATCACGATGCCGCCGCGCCCGGCCCGCACCACGCCGTCCCGGAGACCGACCGCCTCGATCCCGGAGGTGACCGCGCAGATGACGTAGCCGTCGTGGGTGTGGCGGGGGAAGGAGTGGCGCACGTAGCGGGCCCGCAGCAGGTCCAGGCCGGGCAGGTCGGGGCAGCGCCAGTGGCGCGCCCACTCACCGGCGGTCCGCGGCGCCGCCTGCGCCCCGCCCTCGCCGATCACGACCATGGCCACATTGTGGGTCCGCCCGGCCGCCGGGCGGCGGGGCGTTCCGCACCGTGGACGCCCGCGGGCGGGTCCGCGGGATCGGCCCGGCGGCCGCTCCGGATCGGATTGTCAGTGGTCCGGTGCACGATGGGGAACATGACCCAGGCAGCGCTCGCTTCGTTCTCGCCCGCGACCCGCGGTTGGTTCGCCGGGGCGTTCAGCGCGCCCACCGCCGCCCAGGAGGGCGCCTGGCGGGCGATCGGCGAGGGGTCCGACGTCCTGGTGGTCGCGCCGACGGGCTCCGGCAAGACGCTGGCCGCGTTCCTGGCGTCGCTGGACGCGCTGGCCAGCGCGCCGCCGCCGGCCGAGCCGAAGAAGCGCTGCCGGGTGCTGTACGTCTCGCCGCTGAAGGCCCTCGCGGTCGACGTCGAGCGGAATCTGCGCAGCCCGCTGACCGGCATCCGGCAGGAGTCGGTCCGCCTGGGGCTGCCGGAGCCCGACATCCGGGTCGGCATCCGCTCCGGGGACACCCCGGCCGCCGAGCGCCGCGCCCTGGCCAACCGCCCGCCGGACATCCTCATCACCACCCCCGAGTCGCTGTTCCTGATGCTGACGTCCTCGGCCCGGGAGGCGCTGGCCGGCGTCGAGACGGTCATCCTGGACGAGGTGCACGCGGTCGCCGGCACCAAGCGCGGGGCGCACCTGGCGCTCTCCCTGGAGCGGCTCGACGAGCTCTTGGAGCGGCCGGCGCGCCGGATCGGGCTGTCCGCGACGGTCCGCCCGGTGGAGGAGGTGGCCCGCTATCTCTCGCCGCGGCGTCGGGTGGAGATCGTCCAGCCGCCGTCCGGCAAGCGGTTCGACCTCTCCGTGGTCGTCCCGGTCGAGGACATGGGTGAGCTCGGCAGCGCCCCCGTCCAGGAGGGCGAGACGGGCGAGAAGCCGTCCATCTGGCCACAGGTCGAGGAGCGGATCGCCGACCTCGTCCAAGCCCACCGCTCCACCATCGTCTTCGCCAACTCCCGCCGCCTCGCCGAGCGGTTGTGCAACCGCCTCAACGAGATCGCCTACGAGCGCGCGGTCGGCGAGCCGCTGCCCGAGCACCACTCCCCCGCCGAGCTGATGGCCGAGGCCGGCGCCGCCCGGGGCGCGCCCCCGCTGCTGGCCCGGGCCCACCACGGCTCGGTCTCCAAGGAGCAGCGCGCCCTGGTGGAGGAGGACCTCAAGGCCGGCCGGCTGCCGGCCGTGGTCGCCACGTCCAGCCTGGAGTTGGGCATCGACATGGGCGCGGTCGACCTGGTCGTCCAGGTGGAGTCGCCACCGTCGGTGGCCTCCGGCCTCCAACGGGTGGGCCGGGCCGGCCACCAGGTCGGCGCGGTCTCCAAGGGCATCGTCTTCCCCAAGTACCGCGGCGATCTGGTGCAGGCCGCGGTGGTCACCGAGCGGATGCGGTCGGGCGCCATCGAGGCGCTGCGGGTGCCCGCCAATCCGCTGGACGTGCTGGCCCAACAGCTCGTCGCGATGGCCGCGATGGATACCTGGGACGTCGAGGAGCTGCTGGCCCTGGTCCGCCGGGCGGCCCCGTTCGCCGCGCTCCCGGAGTCCGCGTTCACCGCCGTGCTGGACATGCTCGCCGGCCGCTATCCGTCCGACGCCTTCGCGGAGTTGCGCCCGCGCCTGGTCTGGGACCGCGTCGCCCAGACCGTCACCGGCCGCCCCGGCGCCCAGCGACTGGCCGTCACCTCCGGCGGCACGATCCCCGACCGCGGCCTGTTCGGCGTCTTCCTGGCCGGCGAGAGCTCCGCCAAAGGCGGCGGGCGACGGGTGGGCGAGCTCGACGAGGAGATGGTCTACGAGTCCCGCGTCGGCGACGTCTTCACCCTGGGCACGACCTCCTGGCGCATCGAGGACATCACCCGCGACCGGGTGCTGGTCACCCCCGCCCCCGGGGTGCCGGGCCGGCTGCCGTTCTGGAAGGGCGACCAGCTCGGCCGCCCGCTCGAACTGGGCCGCGCGCTGGGCGCGTTCCTCCGGGAGGTCGGCTCGCTCTCCCCCGAGGACGCCCGCGCCCGGCTGGCCGCCGCCGGCCTCGACGACCTGGCGGTCTCCAACGTCCTGTCCTATCTCGCCGAGCAGCGCCAGTCCTGCGGCCACGTCCCGGACGACCGCACCATCGTCGTCGAGCGCTTCCGGGACGAACTGGGCGACTGGCGGGTCGTCATCCACTCCCCGTTCGGTGCCCAGGTGCACGCCCCCTGGGCGCTGGCCCTGGGCGCCCGGCTCACCGAGCGCTACGGCCTGGACGCCCAGGTGATGCACGCCGACGACGGCATCGTGCTGCGGCTGCCGGACGCCGACCTGATGGGCCTGGACCTCCTCGACGGCGACGGCGGCTTCGGCGCCGCGGACCGCGCCGAGTACGACCCCGAGCAGTCCCCGGTGGGCGCCACCGACGTGGTCTTCGACCACGGCGAGGTCGATCAGCTCGTGACGGACCAGGTCGGCGGCTCCGCCCTGTTCGCCGCCCGCTTCCGGGAGTGCGCGGCGCGCGCCCTGCTGCTGCCCCGCCGCAGCCCCGGCAAGCGCACCCCGCTGTGGCAGCAGCGCCAGCGCGCCGCCCAACTCCTCCAGGTGGCGAGCGAGTTCGGCTCGTTCCCGATCGTGTTGGAGGCGGTCCGCGAGTGCCTCCAGGACGTCTTCGACGTCCCGGGCCTGACGGAGCTGATGGCCGACATCGAGGCCCGCCGGGTCCGCCTGGTGGAGGTCACGACGCCCCAGCCGTCCCCGTTCGCCCGCTCGCTGCTCTTCGGGTATGTCGCCCAGTTCCTCTACGAGGGCGACTCCCCGCTGGCCGAGCGCCGCGCCGCCGTGCTGTCCCTGGATTCCCGGCTGCTGGCCGAGCTGTTGGGCCAGGCCGAGCTGCGCGAGCTGCTGGACGCGGAGGTGCTGGCGGAGTTGGAGCGCGAGCTCCAGTGGCGCACCGAGGACCGCCGCGTCAAGGACGCCGAGGGCGTCGCCGACCTGCTGCGGCTGCTGGGGCCGCTGACCGACACCGAGTTGGTCGAGCGCGGCGCCGACCCGGCCTGGCCCGTCGAGCTGGCGGCGGCCCGGCGCGCCATCCGAGTGCGGATCGCCGGCGCCGAGCACTGGGCGGCCGTCGAGGACGCCGGCCGGCTCCGGGACGCCCTGGGCACCGCCCTCCCGGTCGGCGTCCCCGAGTCGTTCACCGAACCGGTCAAGGACCCGCTGGGCGATCTACTGTCCCGCTATGCCCGCACCCACGGCCCGTTCACCTCCGAGCAGGCCGCCGCCCGCTTCGGCCTCGGCACCGCCGTCACCGACGGCGCCCTGCAGCGCCTGACCGCCACCGGCCGCCTCGTCCAGGGCGAGTTCCGCCCACCCGTCGCCCACCCCCCTTCCCCGGAAGCCCAACGCGCTGCCCCCCTCCACGGCATCGGCCAGGAATGGTGCGACGCCCAGGTGCTGCGCCGGCTGCGCCGCCGCTCGCTGGCCGCGCTGCGCGAGGAGTTGGAGCCGGTGCCGCCCGCCGCGCTGGCCGCCTTCCTCCCCCAGTGGCAGCACGTCGGCGCCCCCCGCCCGGCCCCCGCCCCCGGGGCGCCCGCGCCACCCCCCGCCGCGTCGTCCAAGCTGCGCGGCCTCGACGGCCTGGTCCGCGCCGTCGAGCAGCTCCAGGGCGCACCGGTGCCGGCCTCCGCCCTGGAGAAGCTGATCCTGCCGTCCCGGGTCGGCGGCTACACCCCGGCCCTGTTGGACGAACTCACCGCCACCGGTGAGGTGTTGTGGGCCGGCGCCGGCGCGCTGCCCGGCAAGGACGGCTGGCTCTCCCTCCATCTCGCCGACGCCGCGCCCCTGTTGCTGCCGCCCCCGCTCCCCCTGGAGCTGGCCGCGCTGCACGAGTCGGTACTCGCCGCCCTCGCCCCCGGTTACGGCCTGTTCTTCCGCCAGATCGCCGACCAGGTCCGCGCCACCACCCACCCGGACGCCACCGATCCGCAACTCGCCGACGCCGTCTGGGATCTGGCCTGGTCCGGCCGGCTCACCAACGACACCCTCGCCCCGCTGCGCGCCCTGCTGGGCTCCGGCCGCACCGCCGGCTCCACGGCCCACCGCGCCCGCCGCGCCGTCCCCCGAGGCAGATACGGCACGCTGACCGCGGCCGCCCGCCCCACCGCCTCCCGCTCCGGCCCGCCGACGGTCGGCGGCCGCTGGTCCCTGCTCCCCACCCCCGAGCCGGACCCCACCCACCGCGCCCACGCCCTGGCCCGTACGCTCCTGGACCGGCACGGCATCGTCACCCGCGGCGCGGTCGCCGCCGAGGGGGTCGCCGGCGGCTTCTCCGCGGCGTACCGCGTCCTGTCCGTCTTCGAGGAGTCCGGCCAGGCCCGCCGCGGCTATGTCGTCGAGGGCCTGGGCGCGGCCCAGTTCGCGATGGACGGCGCGGTGGACCGGCTGCGGGCGATCAGCGCCCAACGGGAGCGCGGCACCGACGCCCCGTTCCCGGACGGTGCCCCGGGGCAGCCCCGCCGCGGCGGCCCGCGCGCCCTGGTCCTCGCCGCCGCCGACCCCGCCAATGCGTACGGCGCCGCCCTGTCCTGGCCCGAGCCGCCCGAGGGGGCCACCCACAAGCCGGGCCGCAAGGCCGGTTCCCTGGTGGTCCTCGTCGACGGCGAGCTGGCGCTCTATCTGGAGCGCGGCGGCAAGACCCTGCTGTTGTGGCCGCTGAGCCCCGATCCGGCCGAGGCCGCCGCCGACCCCCGCCTGCGGTCCGCCGTCGAGGCCCTCACCGACGCGGCCCGGGCCGGCGCCGTCGGCACCCTCACCACCGAGCGCATCAACGGCACCGCCGCCCTCACCTCCCCCTACGCCCCCGTCCTGGAGGCCGCGGGCTTCCATCCGACGCCCCGGGGGCTGCGACTGCGCGGCTGATCCGGCCGACGGCCGGGGCTGGAAGGGCCGGGCGGGGCCCGCCCTTGAGGGGCGGCGGGCGAGCGACGGGAGGGAGGACCGCCCGGCCAAGCCGCCCGCCGGTGCATGATGGCCCCATGCCCGAAGGCGACACCGTCTTCCGGCTGGCGCACCGTCTCCACCAGGCGCTGGCCGGCAGCCCGCTGACCCGCTGCGACCTGCGCGTCCCCCGCCTCGCAACGGTCGACCTCACCGGCCGCGCGGTGCTGGCCGTGGTGCCCCGCGGCAAGCACCTGCTCACCCGCTTCGAGGGCGGCCTCACCCTCCACTCCCCTCTGCGGATGGACGGCGCCTGGAAGCTCTACGCCCCGACCGAACGCTGGCGCGGCGGCCCAGCCCACCAGATCCGCGCGGTCCTCGGCACCGCCGAGCACACCGCCGTCGGCTACCGCCTCCCCGTCCTGGAACTCCTGCGCACCACCGACGAGTTCCGGGTCGTCGGCCACCTCGGCCCCGACCTGCTCGGCCCGGACTGGGACCCGGCCGAGGCGCTGCGCCGCCTGCTCGCCGCCCCCGACCGCCCGCTCGGCGAGGCCCTGCTCGACCAGCGGAACCTCGCCGGCATCGGCAATGTCTACAAGTCCGAACTGTGCTTCCTGCTCGGCGCCTCCCCTTGGCTCCCGTTCGGCCACCTCACCGCCCCCGAACGCGCCCCGGCCCTCGCCAAGAAGCTCCTGGAGGCCAACAAGCACCGCCCGGCCCGGGTCACCACCCCCAGCGCCCGCGGCGACCGACGCCTGTGGGTCTACGGCCGCGCCGGCCGCCCCTGCCTGCGCTGCGGCACTCCGATCCGCACCGCCGACCAGGGCCCCACGGCCGACGAACGCGTCACCTACTGGTGCCCCACGTGCCAACCGTCATCCCCCACCACCCCATCCCCACCCACACGTTGACACCCCACCAGCCACACCCACCCCACCCCACCGAACGACCTCACCCCCACCCCCCGTCACCCCCGCCCGCACGCCGCCACCACGCCTCGGCCAGCCGCCCCGCCCGACTGCCCTGACAGACCCGCCACACCCCGGAGATCCACGCCTCGACGGCCGCCACCGGACCTTCCCGCCCCGTACGATCCCCCCCCTCGCGCCGCCCGGTCCACGGGACGCAGTGCACCGGCAGCAGGCTGAGCCCCCAACCCCCCGCCGCGACCGCCCCCTCCACCGGCCCCGCCGACCCCGGCCACAGCGCCAGCCGGCACACCGCCCACCACCACAGCCCCCCGACGAGCGCCGCGGATATCCATCGCACTGGCACGGACCTCGCCCGCCTCGCCATGCCTGCCTCCTCGGGCCGACGCTAGACCGGGCCCGCCGCCCGGCGGCAGGGGCGCACCGGCGCACGCCCGGCGCGCAAGATGCGCCCCGCAGAACCCCGAGCGACGGACCCGGTAGGCGACCGCCCACGGCTCACGGCCAACGGGCCGCGCTCGGCGGGCGTCGCCCAACGGGCCACGGGCAACGGACCGCGCTCAGTGGGCCTCGGCCTGGAACATCCAGTGGTGCTTCTCCAAGTCGGCGGTCAGGCCGATGAGGATGTCCTGGGTGACCGGGTCGGGCTTGTCGGTGACGGCGATCCGCTCCCGCATCCGCGCGATGACCGCGCCGAGCGCGTCCACCATGGTCCTCACGACGTCCCCGTCCTTGACCCAACCGTCCGGGGCCTCGCTGATGCCGCTGGTCTTGGCGACCGTCGCGGAACGGCCGTCCGGCGTGACCCCGATCGCCGAGGCCCGCTCGGCCACCGTGTCGGCGTGCTGCCGCGCGACGGCGACGACCTCGTCGAGCTGGAGGTGTACGGAACGGAAGCGCGGACCGACGACGTTCCAGTGCACCTGCTTGGCGACCAGGGAGAGATCCACCAGGTCGACCAGTGCGCCCTGGAGGGCGGTGCCGACGACGGAACGGGCTTCATCGGACAGCGTGCTTGTGACCACAGACATCCAGATACTCCTCTTCAGGCGCATTCAAGGATATTCGGGCGAATATTCCGATTTAGCCCCATGGTACGGGCCAGAACTCCGCTCCGAGCAGCCCGGCCGGTCCGCCCGAGCAGCGGCCCGGACACCACGCGGGCACAGCAGAAGCCCCGGCGGGCTGCTGCCCGCCGGGGCTTGAAGGCCATGCAAGGGGATTGCGGTGTCAGGCCGCGACAACATCCACGACGTCGGCCGGGGACTTGATGGTCACGCGCTCCTCCGGCACCCCGGTCAGGGACGCGACGGACACCGAATTGAGCTTCGGCCGCACCGGTGCGGGCACCGTGTCCGTCGCGGCCGCGGAGGCGGCCAGCTCCGCGAGTGCCAGCTCGTCGCTGACCTCCCGCATCAGTTCGGACATGCGCACATCCAGCGCGTCGCAGATCGCCGAGAGCAGCTCTGAGGACGCCTCCTTCTGGCCCCTCTCGACCTCGGACAAGTAGCCGAGCGACACCCGGGCGGAGGACGAGACCTCGCGCAGGGTGCGGCCTTGGCGCTGACGCTGTCGGCGCAGCACGTCACCCAGCAGGCGACGAAGCAGAATCATCGCTGGCTCCCTCCTCGGACCTCGGATGCGGATCCTTCTCGCCCCACCGTACCGCCTCGGGCCGCAGCCGTGCCGGGAGCGAGTACGTGTTCACTCAGGGCTGCAAACATCCATTCCCCCCGTGTTGTTCCGTATCCTGTGCCCGCACATTTTCCGTGAGTTCGCGCAGCAGCAGCGCGAGCACGGCCTGGACGCTGTCCCGACGGATCCGGTCGCGATCCCCCGTCAGTGCCAGCCGTCGTACCCGTTCCTCGCCGTCCGGTCCCTGGACGGCGACGTAGACGGTGCCCACCGGCTGTCCGTCCTGCGGCTCGGGCCCGGCGACGCCCGTGGTGGCGATGCCCCAGTCGGCGCCGAGCACCCGCCGCACCCCGCGGGCCATCTGCCGCGCGACCTCGCCGTCCACCGCCCCGCGGTCCGCCAACAGCGCACCGTCCACACCGAGCAGTTCCCGCTTGACGTCGGTCGCGTACGCGGTGATCGCGCCGCGCACCACCCGGGAGGCCCCGGGGACGCCGGTCAGCTCGCCCGCGACCAGCCCGCCGGTGAGGGACTCGGCCACCGCCAGGCTCTGCCGCCGCTCGGCGAGCGCCGCCAGCGCCCCGGCCGCCACAGAACCCGGCGCGGTCACCGGCCGTCGTCCCCGTCGCCCCACGCGGCCCGCTCCCGGGCCAGCCCGGCCCGGTGCAGCACCACGGCCTGCCGGACGTAGTCGAGCCCGGTCGCCACCGTCAGCACCACCGCCACCGCCATCACCCACCAGCGCAAGGTGGCCAGCGGCCCGCTCAGCACCAGGACGTACATGCCGACCGCGATGCCCTGTGCCAATGTCTTGATCTTGCCGCCCCGACTGGCCGGAATCACCCCGTGCTTGATCACCCAGAACCGCATCAGCGTGATGCCCAGCTCCCGGAAGAGGATCACGCCCGTGACCCACCAGGGCAGATCCCCCAGCACCGACAGGCAGATCAGCGCGGCCCCCATGATCGCCTTGTCCGCGATCGGGTCGGCGATCTTGCCGAAGTCGGTGACCAGGTTGTAGGTGCGCGCCAGATGCCCGTCGAAGATGTCGGTGATCATGGCGATGGCGAAGGCGGCCCAGGCGAACGACCGCCAGGCCGGGCTCGCCCCGCCGTCGTGCATCATCAGCAGCACGAACGCCGGGACCAGCAGCAGCCGCAGCATCGTCAGGACGTTGGCGATGTTCCACAGCCCGGCCTGCCGGACGGCCGGCGCGGTGCGCGGCCTCCCGGCGGCGGAAGCCGAGGCTCCGCTCATCTGCCCGCCTCCTCGGAACAGCCCGTACCGTCCACCGACAGCACCTCCGCAACGAGGTCCACACCCTCGCTCGCGACCACCTTCGCTTCGACCATACGACCGGGCCGCAGGTCTTGGTCGGTCGTGAGCAGCGTGACCCCGTCGGTCTCCGGCGCCTGGTGCGCGGCCCGCCCGACGATCCCGTCGTCCTCGTCGTCGACCCGGTCCACCAGCACCCGGACGGTCTCGCCGACCCGCTCCGCAGCGCGCTGCGCGGTCAGCTCCTCGGCCAGCCGGGAGACCCGCGCCAGCCGCTCGGCGACGACCTCCGGGTCCAGCTTGTCCTCGTAGCCGGCGGCCTCGGTGCCGTCCTCGTCGGAGTAGCCGAAGACGCCGATGGCGTCCAGCCGCGCCTCGCTCAGGAACCGCTCCAGCTCCGCCAGATCGCCCTCGGACTCGCCGGGGAAGCCGACGATGAAGTTGGAGCGCGCGCCGGCCTGCGGCGCCTTGCCGCGGATCGTCTCCAGCAGCTCCAGGAAGCGGTCGGTGTCACCGAACCGCCGCATCGCGCGCAGCACACCAGGCGCCGAGTGCTGGAAGGACAGGTCGAAGTAGGGCGCGACCTTGTCGGTGCCGGTCAGCACGTCGATCAGGCCCGGCCGCATCTCGGCGGGCTGGAGGTAGCTGACCCGGATCCGCTCGATGCCGTCGACCGCGGCCAGCTCCGGCAGCAGCGTCTCCAGCAATCTGATGTCGCCGAGGTCCTTGCCGTACGAGGTGTTGTTCTCGGAGACCAGCATGACCTCCTTGACGCCCTGCTCGGCCAGCCAGCGCGTCTCGGACAGCACGTCGGAGGGCCGGCGGGAGATGAACGAACCGCGGAACGACGGGATGGCGCAGAAGGAACAGCGGCGGTCGCACCCCGAGGCCAGCTTCACCGAGGCGACCGGGTCGTTGCCCAGTCGACGGCGGAGCGGCGCCCGCGGCCCGGAGGCCGGCGCGACGCCCTCGGGGAGGTCCTGGGGCGGGGCCGCCGGCTCCTGCGCGTGGCCGGGCAGCGCGACCCCGGCGGCGTCCTGCCGCTCGGCCGGGCTGATCGGCAGCAGCTTGCGGCGGTCGCGCGGGGTGTGCGAGGCGTGGATGCCGCCGTTGAGGATGGTCTGGAGCCGGTCGGAGATGTTGGAGTAGTCGTCGAAGCCGAGCACCCCGTCCGCCTCCGGCAGCGCGTCGGCAAGCTCCTTGCCGTAGCGCTCGGCCATGCAGCCGACGGCGACCACGGCCTGGGTGCGGCCGTGATCCTTCAGATCGTTGGCTTCCAGCAGGGCGTCGACGGAGTCCTTCTTGGCGGCCTCGACGAAGCCACAGGTGTTGACGACGGCCACATCCGCGTCGGTGGCGTCCTCGACGAGCTGCCAGCCGTCCGCTGCCAGGCGGCCTGCGAGCTCCTCCGAGTCCACCTCGTTACGGGCGCAGCCAAGGGTGACAAGGGCGACGGTACGGCGTTCGGGCATAGGGCTCAGCCTACTTCGTCCCAGACACCCCCATGGCGCGCAGGTCTCCACCGCCCGTCCCGAGCCACTTCGGGGCGGGCGGTGGAGACCTGTCGGGCGGTGCTCCTCAGCCCGCCTGAGGGTCTCCCGGCGTGTAGCTCAGCCGCTCCACGGAGCCTTCGTCGCCGACCTTCTTGACCTCCTTGCCGTTGACGTACAGCTGTACGGCCCCGGCGTTGCCGACGACGAGATCGATCCGCTTGTTGTCGGTGAACGTCTTCGACTCCCCCTGCTTGAGCAGCCCGTCCTGCAGGAGTTTGCCGTTGGCGTCCTTGGCGGAGATCCAGCTCTGCCCGTCCTTCGCGGTCACCTTGATCGTGACCTTGTCCTTGGGCAGGCCGGCGATGGCGCCGTCGGAGGGTACCGGCTTGGGCTGGGGCGCCCGGGGCCGGATGGTGCTGGCGGCCGGACCCGGCTTGTCGGCCTTGGCGGTGTCGGTGGCGACCGGGGCGGCCTCGCGCTTGCCACCGCTGCTGAAGAACGTGAAACCGGCGAAGCCGACGACGGCCACGATCGCCGCGACCATCGCCGCGGTCCAGTTGGGGCGGCGCGGCTCCGGCCGGATCCGCTCGGCCTCGAAGAGCGGGGCGGCGACGGTCGGGCTGGGTCGGCCACCGTGGTCGGCGTCGTAGCGGGCGATCAGGGGTTGGGGGTCGAGGGAGACGGCACGGGCGAGCGTTCTGATGTGTCCGCGCGCATAGACGTCACCGCCGCAGCGCGAGAAGTCGTCCTGCTCGATCGCGTGCACGATCGGGATCCGCACCCGCGTCGCCGTACTGACCTCTTCGACGGTCAGTCCCGCGCTGATGCGGGCCTGCTGGAGGGCTCGACCGACCGACGGCCGGTCCGGACCGGCGGAAGGCCGGTCCTCTTCAGGGGAGTTGGGGGAGTTGCCGATGGACACGGGGGCGCCTTTCGAGCGTGTAGCCACCTGCTGGAAGTTCAGTCTAGGGGTGGTGCGAAAGGGTCGGGCAAGCGGGAGAGCGGGGTTTGTACGCCATCAGAACGCCCCGTGGCGCCGCCCCGGGACCGACCATCCCCGCCTCCCTCAACTTGACGTACGAGCAAGGGAAACGGTTGCCTCCGCGCGCGGAGGAGGACCCCCGCACGTGCGTGCTACTGCGGAGCCTCCCCGCGGATGACCGCCAGCACTCCGTCCAACTCGTCCGGCTTCACCAACACGTCGCGCGCCTTGGAGCCCTCGCTCGGCCCGACGATGTTCCGCGACTCCATCAGGTCCATCAGCCGCCCCGCCTTGGCGAACCCGACCCGCAGCTTCCGCTGGAGCATCGACGTCGAGCCGAACTGGGTCGAGACCACCAGCTCGGCCGCCTGACACAGCAGGTCGAGGTCGTCGCCGATGTCCTCGTCGATCTCCTTCTTCTTGGCCGTGCCGACGGTGACGTCGTTCCGGAAGACGGGCGCCATCTGGTCCTTGCAGTGCTGGACGACGGCGGCCACCTCCGCCTCGGTGACGAACGCGCCCTGCATCCGGATCGGCTTGTTGGCGCCCATCGGCATGAAGAGGCCGTCGCCCTTGCCGATCAACTTCTCGGCGCCGGGCTGGTCGAGGATGACCCGGCTGTCGGCCAACGAGGAGGTCGCGAACGCCAACCGGGACGGCACGTTGGCCTTGATGAGGCCGGTGACGACATCGACCGACGGCCGCTGGGTCGCCAGCACCAGGTGGATGCCGGCCGCGCGGGCCAACTGCGTGATGCGGACGATGGAGTCCTCGACGTCCCGCGGCGCGACCATCATCAGGTCCGCCAGCTCGTCCACGATCACCAGCAGGTACGGGTACGGCGCCAGCTCCCGCTCACTGCCCTCGGGGGTCTTCAGCTTGCCCGTGCGGACGGCCTCGTTGAAGTCGTCGATGTGGCGGTAGCCGAACGCCGCGAGGTCGTCGTAGCGCAGGTCCATCTCGCGCACCACCCACTGGAGCGCCTCGGCGGCCCGCTTGGGGTTGGTGATGATCGGCGTGATCAGGTGCGGGATGCCCTCGTACGCGGTCAGCTCCACGCGCTTGGGGTCGACGAGCACCATGCGGACCTCCTCGGGGGTGGCCCGCGCCATGATCGACGTGATCAGGCAGTTGATGCAGGACGACTTGCCCGAACCGGTCGCGCCGGCGACGAGGATGTGCGGCATCTTCGCCATGTTCGCCATCACGTAGCCGCCCTCGACGTCCTTGCCGAGCGCCACCAGCATCGGGTGGTCGTCCTCGGCGGCGTCCGCGAGGCGCAGCACGTCGCCGACGTTGACCATCTCCCGGTCGGTGTTCGGGATCTCGATGCCGACCGCGGACTTGCCGGGGATCGGCGAGATGATCCGCACGTCCGGGGAGGCCACCGCGTAGGCGATGTTCTTGGCCAGCGCCGTGATCTTCTCGACCTTCACCGCGGGGCCGAGCTCGACCTCGTATCGGGTGACCGTCGGGCCGCGGGTGAAGCCGGTGACCGAGGCGTCGACCTTGAACTCGGTGAAGACGTTGGTCAGCGCCTCCACTATGGCGTCGTTGGCGGCGCTGCGGGACTTGCCCGGGCCGCCGCGGGTGAGCAGGTCCAGCGACGGCAGCGCGTAGGTGATGTCGCCGGAGAGCTGGAGCTGCTCGGCGCGTGACGGCAGGTCACCGGTCGCCTCCGGCGGGGCCTTGGTCAGGTCCGGAACCGGCGACTTGGTGAGGTCCAGCGCCGGCTTCTTCCCCTTGGCCTCGGCGGGCGCCGGGTCCGCGGGCGCCTCCGCGCCGCGCGCCGGCGGCACCGAGCCGCTCTCCGTCCCGGTGTCCGCGTCGCGCTCCCGGCGCTCCCCGGAGATGCCCCCGCTGAGCTCGGCGACCAGCGGCGAGGGCTGGACGCCGTGCATGACCGCGCCGTCCAGCGCGGCGGCGGCCGCGGCGGCGACGTCCACCGCGTCCATCGGCCGGTCGGCCGGCCGATCCTGGGCCCGGGGCCGCCGCCGCTTGGCCAGTGCGGCCTCCTCCAGCGCGTCCGGGTCATCGTCCTCGGGCGCGGTGCGCCGCGGCCGGCGGGCCGGCCGCTCGCGCCATTCCTCGCCGTACTCCGCCGCCTCTTCGTAGTGTTCGTCCTCCTCGGGCTCCAGCAGGCCGAGGCGGACGCCCAGCGCCCGCAGCCGCTGCGGGATGGCGTTCACCGGTGTCGCGGTGACCACCAGCAGCCCGAAGACGGTCAGCAGCACCAGCAGCGCCACCGCCAGGGTCTGCCCGACGGTGAAGATCAACGGCTTGGACACCGCCCAGCCGACATAGCCACCGGCGTCCTGTACGGCGGCGAGCCCGTCGCCCCGCCCCGGGGACCCGCAGGCCATCGCCACCTGCCCGAGCACCCCGGCCACCAGCGCCGTGAGCCCGATGAGGATCCGGCCGTTGGCCTCCGGCTGCTCCGGGTGCCGGATGAGCCGCACCGCGATCCCGCCGAGCAGTATCGGCACGACCAGGTCCAGCCGCCCGAACGCGCCGGTGACCAACAGCTCGACGAGATTGCCGACCGGGCCGGAGAGGTTGGACCACGTACCCGCCGCGACGACCAGCGCCAGACCGAGCAGCAGCAGCGCCAACCCGTCCTTGCGGTGCGCCGGGTGGAGGTTCTTGGCGCCGCGGCCGAAACCGCGGAACACCGCGCCGATGGTGTGCGCGGCACCCAACCAACAGGCGCGCGCGAGGCGGTAGACGCCGCCGGTCGGCGACGGCGCCGGCCTCGGCGCGGCCTTCTTGGCGGGTGCCCTCCGCGCCGGCGCCTTCTTGGCCGGAGCCTTCTTCGCCGCCGCGCCCTTGTTGGCCGGCGGCCGCTTCGCGGTCGCCTTCTTCGCGGGCACCTTCTTGGCGGCGGCCTTCTTCGCTGCGCCCCCGGACTGCCCGACGCGCGGCTTCGAGGGTCCCGCCGTGCGCTGCGTTCCCTTGCCGGACGTACGTGAAGCCATGCCGACGAGATTACAGGCGCCGGCGCGCACGGCACGAGCGCACGGCGCTTCACCCATTCGTGTCGCGCGCCGGGTTCATGAGGGGCCGTCAGAAGCCCGTGCGGGCTCCGTCAGCCGGTGGGCGCCCCGGCACCGGGCTCCAGGGCGTCCAAGGCCCGTCGCAGGCCGGTGAGTTTGCGCTCCAGATGCGCGGCGGTGGCCACCGCCGCGGCGTCCGCGGACTCGTCGAGCTGTTTGGAGAGCGCCTCGGCCTGCTCCTCGACGGCGGCCAGCCGCGCGGAGAGCTCGGCGAGCAGCCCGGCCGACTCCTTGGTCTCACCGACGCCCTGCCGGCCGCCCTCAAGCTGGAGCCTCAGCAGCGCGGCCTGCTCGCGCAGTTGGCAGTTCTTCATGTACAGGTCGACGAAGACCGAGACCTTCGCGCGCAGCACCCACGGGTCGAACGGCTTGGAGATGTAGTCGACCGCGCCGGCCGCGTAGCCGCGGAAGGTGTGGTGCGGGCCGTGGTTGATCGCCGTGAGGAAGATGATCGGGATGTCGCGGGTGCGCTCCCGCCGCTTGATGTGCGCGGCGGTCTCGAAGCCGTCCATCCCCGGCATCTGCACGTCGAGCAGAATCACCGCGAAGTCGTCGGTGAGCAGTGCTTTGAGCGCTTCCTCCCCGGACGATGCCCGCACCAGTGTCTGATCGAGCGCGGAGAGGATCGCCTCCAGCGCCAGCAGATTCTCCGGCCGGTCATCGACCAGGAGGATCTTGGCCTTCTGCACCATGGCCCGTCCTCCTCGCCCCGGCATGGAACCGGACGCCGCCCCAGGGGACGACTCCGTCACGCCGCCCGTCCTTGTGCCGGTCATGGTAGCTGCACCCCGCCTGTCGCCACACCCTGTCACCGCGATGTCACTGTGCACGTAGCGGAAACGCAGCGAGAGACGAGAAGGTTCCCCGAATCCCGCGCTTCCACACGCCCACGGCCACACTCAGTCAGCACGCGATGATCCTCTTTCGGCATCCATAGTGGACGCCCGAGGGACGCCCCGTCACCTCTGGTGCATCCAGTGCTCCATGACCGACAGGAGATGATCGGTGTCCACCGGCTTGGTCACGTAGTCCGACGCCCCGGAGTCGATGCTCTTCTCCCGGTCGCCCTTCATCGCCTTCGCGGTCAGCGCGATGATGGGCAGCCCGGCGAACTGCGGCATCCGCCGGATCGCCGCGGTGGTCGCGTAACCGTCCATCTCCGGCATCATGATGTCCATCAGGACCAGCACGATGTCGTCGTGCTGCTCCAACACCTCAATGCCCTCACGGCCGTTCTCCGCGTACAGCACCGACAGTCCGTGCTGCTCCAGGACGCTGGTGAGCGCGAAGACGTTGCGGATGTCGTCGTCGACGATCAGCACCTTCTCGCCGTGGAAGCCGCCCTCGAAGCCCGGGTCGACCAGATCCTGCCCGTTGCCGAGCCAGGACTCCTCCAGCTGTTGGCCGACCGGCGCGGACGCCGGCGCGGATGCGGGCGGCTGCGGCGCACCGGCGGCGGGCCGGCCGGGCAGCGCCATCCGTCGCGCACCGCCGGAAACCGCCCTGCGGCGGCGCCGGTTGAGGCTCCCGGCCCCCGGCTCGTGCATCGGCTCCTCGTCCTCCTGGACGCCGTCCTCGGTCTCCCGCGCCTCGGCGTCCATCGCCAGCCCGCCGGCGACGAGTTGGGGGTAGCCCTGCGGCGGCAGCCCGCCCGGGTTGTGCGGCAGGTACAGGGTGAACGTCGAGCCGCGGTTGGGCTCGCTCTGGACGTGGATCTCGCCGCCCAACAGGCGGGCGATCTCCCGGCTGATGGACAGGCCCAGACCGGTGCCCCCGTACTTGCGGCTGGTGGTGCCGTCCGCCTGCTTGAACGCCTCGAAGATGACCCGCATCTTGCTCGGCGCGATGCCGATGCCGGTGTCGGTCACCGAGAAGGCGATCATCGCGGCGTCCGGGTCGCGCAGCGAACCGTGCTCCAGCAACTGCTCGCGGATGGCCAGCGGAACGTCCGCCCCGGCCGGCCGGATCACCAGCTCGACGGCGCCGCTGTCGGTGAACTTCACCGCGTTGGACAGCAGGTTGCGCAGCACCTGGAGGAGCCGCTGCTCGTCGGTGTGCAGCGTGGCGGGCAGCTCCGGGGAGACCCGGACGGAGAAGTCCAGCCCCTTCTCGGCCGTCAGCGGCCGGAACGTCGCCTCGACGTAGTCGACGAGCTGGACCAGCGCGATCCGGGTCGGCGAGACGTCCATCTTGCCCGCCTCGACCTTCGACAGGTCGAGGATGTCGTTGATCAGTTGGAGCAGGTCCGAACCGGCGCCGTGGATGGTCTCGGAGAACTCCACCTGCTTCGGCGAGAGGTTCCCCTCCGCGTTGTCGGCCAGCAACTTGGCCAGAATCAGCAGGGAGTTCAGCGGCGTCCGCAGCTCGTGCGACATGTTCGCCAGGAACTCCGACTTGTACCGCATGGAGACCGCGAGCTGCTCGGCGCGCTCCTCCAGGACCTGTCGCGCCTCCTCGATCTCGGTGTTCTTCACCTCGATGTCGCGGTTCTGCTGCCGCAGCTGCTCGGCCTTCTCCTCCAGCTCGGAGTTGGACAGCTCCAGCGCCTTCTGCCGGCTCTCCAACTCCGCGGAGCGCTCGCGCAGTTGCTCGGTCAACTCCTGTGACTGCGCCAGCAGCACCTCTGTCTTGGTGTTCACCGAGATGGTGTTGACGCTGGTCGCGATCATCTCGGCGATCTGGCTGAGGAAGTCCTTCTGGATCTGGGTGAACGGCTGGAACGACGCCAGCTCGATCACCCCGAGCACCTTGTCCTCGAAGAGGACCGGCAGCACGATGATGTTGGCCGGCGGCGCCTCGCCCAGCCCGGACGCGATCTTGAGGTACCCGGAGGGCACGTTCTCCACGAGGATCGTGCGGCCCTCCTCGGCCGCCGTCCCGATCAGCGTCTCCCCCGGCCTGAACGTCGTCGGCATCCCGCCCATGGCATAGCCGTACGAGCCGGTCAGCCGCAGCTCGTACCCGCCGTCGCCGTTGGAGCCGACCTCCTGGACGTCGGGGCGCGCGGCGAGGAAGAACGCGCCGTGCTGCGCGGAGACCGCGGGCGACAGCTCGCTCATGATGAGGGTGGCGACGTCCTTGAGGTCGCGGCGGCCCTGCATCAGACCGGAGATCCGGGCCAGGTTGCCCTTCAGCCAGTCCTGTTCCTCGTTGGCGAGCGTGGTCTCCCGGAGCGTGGAGATCATGGTGTTGATGTTGTCCTGGAGCTCCAGGATCTCGCCGGCCGCGTCCACGTCGATGCGGACGTTGTGGTCGCCGAGGGTCACCGCCGCGGCGACCGCGGCGATGGCGCGCACCTGCCGGGTGAGGTTCCCGGCCATCTCGTTCACCGACTCCGTCAGGTCCTTCCAGGTGCCGGCCACGCCGCGCACCTGCGCCTGACCGCCCAACTGGCCCTCCGTGCCCACCTCGCGGGCCACCCTGGTGACCTGCTCGGCGAACGAGGAGAGCTGGTCGACCATCGTGTTGATGGTCGTCTTCAGCGCCAGGATCTCGCCCCGCGCGTCGATGTCGATCTTCTTGGTCAGATCGCCCTTGGCGATGGCGGTGGTGACCATGGCGATGTTGCGGACCTGGCCCGTCAGGTTGTTGGCCATGGAGTTCACCGACTCGGTGAGGTCCTTCCACGTGCCGGCGACGCCGGGGACGCGGGCCTGGCCGCCCAGGATGCCGTCGGTGCCCACCTCACGGGCCACCCGGGTCACTTCGTCGGCGAACGACGACAGCGTGGTCACCATGGTGTTGACGGTGTCGGCGAGCTGCGCGACCTCGCCGCGCGCCTCGACCGTGACCTTCTTTGTCAGATCACCGTTGGCGACCGCCGCCGAGACCTGTGAGATGTTCCGCACCTGGATGGTCAGGTTGTTCGCCATCAGGTTGACGTTGTCGCTGAGGTCCTTCCAGATGCCGGTCACGCCCGGAACCCGTGCCTGACCGCCGAGTTGACCCTCCGTACCGACCTCGCGGGCCACCCGCGTCACCTGCTCCGCGAACAGCGAGAGCTGGTCGACCATGGTGTTCACGGTCGTGACGAGTTCGAGGATCTCGCCCTTGGCGTCGACGGTGATCTTCTTCGACAGGTCGCCGCGGGCCACCGCGGTGGTCACCTCGCCGATGTTGCGCACCTGCGACGTCAGGTTGTTCGCCATGAAGTTGACGGACTGGGTGAGGTCCTTCCAGGTGCCGCTGACGCCCTGGACCTCGGCCTGGCCGCCGAGGATGCCCTCGGTACCCACCTCGCGGGCGACCCGGGTGACCTCCTCCGCGAACGAGGAGAGCTGGTCCACCATGGTGTTGAGGGTGTTCTTCAGCTCCAGGATCTCGCCGCGGGCGTCCACGTCGATCTTCTGCGAGAGGTCACCGCGCGCCACGGCCGTGGCGACCTGAGCGATGTTGCGCACCTGGGCGGTGAGGTTGCCGGCCATGCCGTTCACCGAGTCGGTCAGATCGCGCCAGACGCCGGCGACGCCCGGCACCTGCGCCTGACCACCCAGCCGGCCCTCCGTACCGACCTCGCGGGCGACCCGGGTCACCTGCTCGGCGAAGGCGGAGAGTTGGTCGACCATCGTGTTGATGGTGCTCTTGAGTTCCAGGATCTCGCCGCGCGCGTCGACGTCGATCTTCTGCGAGAGGTCGCCGCGCGCCACCGCGGTCGTCACCTGGGCGATCTGCCGCACCTGAGAAGTCAGGTTCCCGGCCATGAAGTTGACGGAGTCGGTCAACTCCTTCCAGGTGCCGCTGACGCCGTCCACCCGCGCCTGGCCACCCAGCCGGCCCTCGGTGCCCACGTCCCTGGCCATGCGGGTGACCTGGTCCGCGAACGACGAGAGCTGGTCCACCATGGTGTTCACGGTGTTCTTCAGCTTGAGCATCTCGCCGGAGACATCGACCGTGACCTTCTGCGACAGGTCGCCATTGGCCACTGCGGTCGTCACCTGCGCGATGTTGCGCACCTGCCCGGTCAAGTTCCGGAAAGCGGTGTTGACGGAGTCGGTGAGGTCCTTCCACGTACCGGCCGCGCCCGGCACCGCGGCCTGGCCGCCCAGTTCGCCCTCGACGCCGATCTCCCGGGCCACCCGGGTCACTTCGGAACCGAACGCGGAGAGCTGATCCACCATCGTGTTGACGGTGTTCTTCAACTCCAGCATCTCGCCCGCGACATCGACGGTGACCTTCTGCGAGAGATCGCCGTTGGCCACCGCGGTGGTCACCTGCGCGATGTCCCGCACCTGGCCGGTCAGGTTCCGGAAGGCGTTGTTGACCGAATCCGTGAGGTCCTTCCACGTACCGGCGGCGCCCGGCACCTGCGCCTGACCGCCGAGCTGGCCCTCGGCCCCGACCTCGTTGGCGACCCGCGTCACCTCGTCGGCGAAGGTGCGCAGCGTCTCGGTCATGGTGTTGATGGTGTCGGCGAGCTGCGCGACCTCGCCGCGGGCGCTGACCGTGACCTTCTGCGACAGGTCGCCATTGGCCACCGCGGTGGTGACCTGGGCGATACCGCGCACCTGCGCGGTCAGATTGCCCGCCATGAGATTGACGGAATCGGTCAGGTCCTTCCACACCCCGGCGACACCGGGAACCTGGGCCTGGCCGCCCAGTTCGCCCTCGGTACCCACCTCACGGGCGACCCGCGTCACCTCGGAGGCGAACGAGGAGAGCTGGTCCACCATCGTGTTGACGGTGTTCTTCAGCTCCAACATCTCGCCGGCGACATGGACGGTCACCTTCCGCGACAGATCGCCCTTGGCGACGGCGGTGGTGACCAGCGCGATGTCACGTACCTGCGCGGTCAGACGGGACGCCATCGTATTGACGGAATCCGTAAGGTCCTTCCACGAACCCGACATTCCGCGCACCCGCGCCTGGCCGCCCAGCTTGCCCTCGGTGCCGACCTCGCTGGCCACCCGCGTGACTTCGTCGGTGAAGGCGGAGAGTTGGTCCACCAGACCGTTGACGGTCCGTCCCACCTTCAGGAACTCACCGCGCAGGGGATGCTCCGAAGAGCTGTCCGAACTCCGCGAGCGCAGATCCATCCGCTGTTCCAGGTCGCCCTCGGAAACCGCGGAGAGCACCCGGCCCACCTCGGAGACCGGCCGCACCAGGTCGTCGACGAGCGCGTTGGACGCCTCGATGGCCGCCGCCCAGGAGCCCTCGGCCGCGCCCGTCTCCAGCCGTTCTGTGAGCTTGCCCTCACGCCCGACGACCCGGCGCACCCGAGCCAGCTCACCGGTGAGATGAAGATTGCGGTCGGCGACCTCGTTGAAGACCGCCGCGATCTCCGACATCACGCCCTCGCCGGAAACCGTGAGCCGCTTGCGGAAGTTCCCGTCCCGCATCGCGACGAGCGCGGCGAGCAGCCGGTTCAGCGCGGCCGTATCGACCTCAGTCGTCCCATTACTCCGGGATCGTCCGCCTTTCGCGCGCGTGCCAGTGCCCCGCGCCGCTACGCCAGACTCCACCGTGTCCCTCCCGCAGGGTCGACCGTTCTCTCCGGGCTCTCTCTTCATGCTTGCCCAGTGTTTCACCATGGCTCAACCAGGCCATAACAGTTCGGCAGCATCGCATACCGTCCCGACGCACGATTGGGGCGAAAGACACGTGACCGGCATCCCCGGGCCCGGCGAAGGTAAGTAACCTGGCATACGGCTGTCCACCCGCCCCGGTCATTCCGCGCGGGAGGGTGCGAGCACGACAGGTATTCGGAGGGGCACCGCGACCATGGGGGAGCAGATCACCGACACACGCATGAGGAGACCAGTGATCACCGCGCGGGCCGCCGCCACCTTCGAGCCGGTCGGGCGCTCGGTCGCCACTGCCCGTGCCTTCGTCCGCGACACCCTCCAGGGTTGGGGCTACGCCGACATCGTCGACGACGCCGTCGTCCTCACCAGCGAACTGGTCACCAATGCCGTGGTGCACGCCGGCACCGCCGCCGACGTGCTCTGCCTGCGCACCGACAACGGCGTCCGGATCTCCGTCGCCGACCGCTACCCCGAGCGCGAGATCCCGCTCCAGAGCACCGGCCCGGCCATGGTCCACCCCGACCGCGAGGGCGGCCGGGGCCTGCTGCTGTGCGGCGCGCTGGCCGCCCGTTGGGGCGTGGAGTACACCACCGCCCAGAAACACGTCTGGTTCCACCTCGACCTTCCCGAACGCCCGGCCGGCACCCGCTCGGCGGGCCCCGCCCTCCCCGTTGACGCCCTGCCCGTCACCGACGCCCGGGTCCGGGTCGCGGTGGTGCAGATCGACCGCGGCGGCTGCGTCACGTCCTGGAACGAGGACGCCGCCGACCTCTTCGGCTACGAGCCCGAGCAGGTCATCGGCAAGCCCCTCACCGACTTCGCCGCCTGGCCGCACACCCCCGGCACCGGCACCGGCATCGCCGAGGCGCTCCTGCTCTCCCGCTGGGAGGGCTCCTACGGCATAAGGGGAGCCGACGGCCGGGTCGTTCCCGTCTACGCCTCCCACCTCCGGGTCCGCGACGCCGACGGCGAGGCGTCCACCGTCTGCCTCCTGGTCCGCGACCACGAGCGCGCCATCCTCCAGAGCCCCGGCCGGCCCCCCTCCACCGACGGTAACGCCCCCGTCGAGGGCCGCTCCGCCGACCCGTTCGAGGTCTTCATCGGCTCCCCCGCCCCCGACGACCTCGACGGCCTGCTCCAACGCACCGTCGAGCGCGCCCGCGACATGCTCGACGGCGACGCCGCCTACCTCCTGCTGGCCACCGACGACGAGACCGAATTGGAGGTCCGCGCCTCCACCGGCCTGCCCTCCGCCCGCCAGCGCTTCGCCCGGGTCCCCGTCGAGGCCGGCTCCGGCCGCTACGGCTCCGCCCGCATGCCCGCCGTCCACGAGGACCTCACCGCCGTCCCCGGCGCCGTCCCGCTCCTCGCCGGCACCGGCATGCGCTCGGTCGTCACCGTCCCGCTCAAGGTCGAGGGCCGACTCACCGGCTCCCTCGGCGTCGCGGCGGAGAGCGCCGCCCGGTATACCAACGAGGAGGCGCTGCGCCTCCAGTTCGCCGCCGACCGCATCGCCCTCGCCGTCGAACGGGCCCGCCTCACCGAGCTGGAGAAGCTCCGCCGCGGCTCCCTCTCCTTCCTCGTCGAGGCGTCCGACCTCCTGGCCGGCACCCTCGACCGCGACCAGACCCTGGCCCTCATGGCCCAGATGACGGTCCCCACCCTCGCCACCTGGTGCGCCGTCTACACCGTCGCCGACCAGGCATCGGAACCCGAGCTCTCCTACGTCCTCCACGAGGACGAGGACCGCATCGACGGCCTCAAGACCCTGCTGAAGAAGGTCGATCCACCGGAGCCCGACCCCACCCCCGGTGCCCGCGTCTGGACCGCCCCCGCCGACGCCGCCCACGACGCGGCCCTGCGCACCTCGTTGCGCAGCCTCGGCCTGGAGGAGTCCGCCCGCCCCTCCAAGGGGCCCGGCGCCACCCTCGCCACCGCCTCCGCCGTCGGCGGCGAGACCGTCGTCCTCCCCCTCGTCGCCCGCAACCGCGTCATCGGCATGCTCACCCTCGGCAAGCCCACCGAGGAGCACTTCCGCCAGGAGATCCTCGAACTCGCCGAGGACCTCTCCCGCCGAGCCGCCCTCGCACTGGACAACGCCCGCCTCTACAGCGAGCGCACCGCCATCAGCCAGTCCCTCCAGCGCAGCCTGCTGCCCCCGGAGCTCCCCGACATCCCCGGCGTCGAGACCGAGGTCATCTACCGCGCCGCCGGCGAGGGCAACGAGGTCGGCGGCGACTTCTACGACCTCTTCCCGATCCGCAACGGCGCCTACGGCTTCGCCATCGGCGACGTCTGCGGCACCGGCCCGGAGGCCGCCGCCGTCACGGGCCTGGCCCGGCACGCCCTCCGCCTGCTCGCCCGCGAGGGCTTCGGCGGCCCCGCCGTCCTGGAGCGGCTCAACGCCGCCATCCTCGACGAGGGTGCCCGCAGCCGCTTCCTGACGCTCCTTTACGGCGAACTCTGGCCCCAGGAGGACGGCAGCGCCCTCCTCAAGGTCGTCTGCGCCGGCCACCCCCTCCCGCTCCGCCTACGCCAGGACGGCACCGTCGAAGCGGCCGCCGAACCACAGCCGTTGCTCGGCGTCATGGACGACCTCGAACTCTACGAACAGACCGTCACCCTCGACCCCGGCGACGTCCTGCTGTGCGTCACCGACGGCGTCACCGAACGCCGCGAGGGCACCCGCATGCTCGGCGACGATGGCCTCACCGACGTCCTGACGACGTGTACGGGCCTCACGGCCGGCGCGGTCGCCGCCCGCGTCCTGCGGGCCGTGGAACGCTTCGCCGCCGAACCGGCCTCCGACGACATGGCCATCCTCGCCCTGCGCGTCCCCGAAGTCCCCGCCGCCTAACCCGTCTTCCCCCAGCCCCCGCCGAACTCCCGGCGGGGGCAACCTCTTTACCCACTCCTGCCCGTACAACAAAAAAGTCCCCCACCAACCGGTGGAGGACTTTCCCTTAACAGAGCCCCAATACGGAATCGAACCGTAGACCTTCTCCTTACCATGGAGACGCTCTGCCGACTGAGCTATTGGGGCCGGCAACGAGATAAATACTACCCCACTCTCGGGGGAATTCCGAACCGCCCCCGCGCCCACCTCAACAACCGCCCGGAGAGCGGGCCTAGAGCGCCGGTTGCAGCAATCCGCCCAACGCATTGCAGGCGCCCGCCATCCGCTGCACCGAACGCCGCGTCATCCCCGCGTCCAACGGCAGCGCCAACGTCTCGTCAACGGCCCGCTCGGTCTCCGGGAGAAAGACGTCCTGCCGCAGCCCCGGCACCCGGTACACCGGCGCCTGCACCGGCGCCCGGCAGGCAACTCCCTTGGCCCGCAGGGCCCGTGCGAACGCGTCCCGGTCCGGCCGCCCGTTCCCCGGCACCCGCACCACGTACTTCTCGTAGGCGTGCCCGGACGCCGGCGCCGGCGTCCGCACGCCGGTCAACCGCCCGTCCAGATACCCGGCGTGCTCCCGCCGCAGTTCGGCCTCCTCCGGCCGCACCCCCGGCTCGTCCTCGACCAGCACCAACAACCCGTGCCGCTGGCCGACTTCACGGATCCACGCCATGTCCGCGGGCCGCCCGAACCGGTGCACCACCACCACGGCGGCGGTCCGGCTGCTCACCGCATCCGCCACCGCGGCCGGATCCAGGCAGTAACTGTCGCCGTCCACATCGGCGAACACCGGCACCGCCCCCAACTCCACCACGGCCTGGGCGACTTCGGCACTGCCGAAGGCCGGCACCACCACCTCGTCACCAGCGCGGACACCGGCCGACCTGAGCGTTCCCACTGTCCCCATGCCGCGGAGCATGTCCAGGTCAGTTGAACGTAAAGTTACGGCCAACACCTGACAGCGCAAACAAAAAGGCTCCGGTTCCTGAACCAGAAGGTTCAAGAACCGGAGCCATAAAAGGAGTTCGGCGGCGTCCTACTCTCCCACAGGGTCCCCCCTGCAG
>NZ_JBIVXW010000089.1:0-33327 GCF_044769405.1 Streptomyces sp. NPDC090442 | reverse complement strand
TTGGAACTCGCCGCCGAACTCGCCCGCCGGGGCCGCGCCATCGAAGCGATCCAGATCGGGATCACCGCGATCGACGCAGCCACCTACGACGAACTACCCGCGATCCGCCACTGGCTCAACACCCACCCAGGCCCGTTCACCCGCCAGGAGGGCTGAGCCGATGTCGCGTCCGAACCGCTTCTACGACGTGATCCGCATCGGCCCCGTCCAGGTTGGCAGCCACTACGACGGCCGTGGACGCACCAAGCACACCGCCGCGTGCACCGCCCCCGGCTGTGGCTTCTCCGCCGACTACCGCGACCGCGCCGGCGCCGAACTCGCCGCCCGCACCCACCGCTGCAACCCCTGACCAGAAGGGACACCCACCATGCTCACCCCGAAGATCCCACCCCCGGACACCGCACAACCCCTCACCACCCCGACCGCGGCCCCGCTCGTCCCCACCACGAACACCACGACCCCGGTCGAGCAGATCCCGGCTCACGCTCCGGCGCCGGTCGCCGCCCCGGTGGGGAAGCGGTCGGTTCAGCTCACGCCCGGTGGTGTGGTCGCCGTCGCCGCTGGGGGAACCGCGGCCGTGCTGATCGTCGGCGCGGTGCTGGTCTCCATGCTCCTGGCGACCGCCATCACCGCGGCCTCCGTCGCCATCTGCGCGCTCGTCGTCCGCTCGCTCCTGGCCAACCAGAACACCAACCGCTGAAAGGAGCCCTGCTATGGGCCTGTTCAACCGCAAGAACACCGACTCCACCCCCGCCGACCCCGCGATGACGGAGAAGGGCCGCGAGTACGCCATCGCCAAGCGGCACGGCGACCGCAAGACCGCCAACCGCCTCATCCGCGAGATCGGCGACGGCTCCAGCACCAGCCAGGAGCGGGCCGCGTTCTGGCAAGGCGCCGACTCCTACGACAACATCCCGCCGGCCTACTCCAAGCGCCGCAACCGCCGCTAACGGCCCCCGGGGCGGCCTCTACCGCCAAGTATCCGCCGCCCCGGGCGCCAGCAACCCCTTCCAGACCCAACGACCCGAAAGGGACTGCTCATCATGCCTCAGCGCGCCCAGAACACGCTCATCTGCCGCGGCTGCGACGACTTCGCCCGCGTCGCCATCACCACCGGCCAGCGCCACCACGACGGCAGCCGCGAGACCGTTACCGTCGCCTGCCCGCTCTGCAAGGGCACCGGCCACACCGTCCGCGCCACCCACCTGATCCACGTCGGGAGGTGAGCGCGATGGCTGACCTGACTCCGACTCCGGACCGCCCCGGCCTGCACGTCAGCAAACCGTCGCCTTCCGCCCCTGCCGAAGCCTCCGCCGTGTGCCACTGCGGCGCCCGCGCCACCGCCACCGGCGACGACCAAGTGCGCGCCCTGGTCGCCGGCTGGGACGCCCACCACGGCCCCGCCCACAACAAGAGGTAGACGACGTGATCGACACCGCCACCGCGGCGGGCCTGGACCCGACCACCCTGGGCGACGTGCTCAAGGTGGCCGGGTCCCCCGGCTTCGACCGCCTCACCGACCAGATCCGCCGTACCGGCGGCTGCTCCGATCCCATCCACCTGACCGGCACCACCGTCACCCGCGACGCCACCACCGGCCAGGTCCTGCACTCCTTCACCACCGACGGCGAACCCGGGGGCCGGCTTCGTGTCGCCTGCGGCAACCGCCGTGCTTCCCGCTGCCCGTCGTGCGCCTGGACCTACGCCGGCGACACCTACCACCTCATCCGCGCCGGCCTCGTCGGCGACCCCACCAAAGGCACGCCCCACACGATCCGCGAACACCCCCGCGTCTTTGCCACGTTGACAGCCCCCTCCTTCGGGCCCGTGCATAACCGCCCCGGCAACAAGCGCTGCCGCTGCGGCGCCCAACACCCCGACAACGACCCCGCGTTGGGCACCCCACTCGACCCGGCCGCCTACGACTACGCCGGCGCGGTGCTGTGGAACAACCACGCCTCCGAACTGTGGCGCTACTTCACGATCTACCTCCGCCGCGCCATCGCCCGCCTTGCCGGCCTGACTCAGAAGGAAGCTCACGCGGAGTGCCGGGTCTCCTTCGGCAAGGTCGCTGAGTACCAGAAGCGTGGTGCGGTCCACTTCCATGCCGTCATTCGCTTCGACGGACCCGGCGGCCCCGACACCTCGCCCCCGGCCTGGGCCACCCACGACCTGCTCACCGACGCCATCCGCGCCGCAGCGGCCCGCGTGCGCGTTGAAGTCCCCGCCGCCGGCGACCAACCCGCGCGAGTCCTGCGCTGGGGCACGCAGTTAGACATCCAAGCCATCGGCGCCTTCGGCAACGGCGAAGACATCACCGAACAAGCCGTCGCCTCCTACGTCGCCAAGTACGCCACCAAAGCCGCCGAAACCACCGGCGCCACCGACGCCCCGATCCACTGCCGCACCTGCCAAGGAACCGGCCGCTCCCACCGCTACGCCGGACACAACGCCCTCCTGCGCAAGTGCGCTGCCTGCAACGGCACCGGACTGAGCGAAGGCCTCACCGCGCTGTCTATCCCCGACCACACTCGACGGCTCATGGCGGCCTGCCTGGACCTCACCGCGCTCTACCCCGACCGCAAGTTGGCGGCCTGGGCTCACATGCTCGGCTTCCGCGGCCACTTCTCCACCAAATCCCGCCGCTACTCCACCACCCTCGGCGCCCTCCGCCAGGTCCGCGCCGACTACCGGGCCAAACAGCAACGCGCCGCCCTCGGCCTACCCGACCCCGACCAGAACCCCGAGGCAACCACGCTCGTCCTCGCCCACTGGACCTACGCCGGCCACGGCCACACCCCCGGCGAATCCTGGCTCGCCGCCAACATCCGCCGCGACATCCAACACAACCGCGACATCGCCCGCGAACTCCACACCGAACTCAACACCGAAGGAGACGACTGGACATGACCACCACCGTGATCGAAAGGAAGTGGCACACCACCGCCGAAGTCGCCCAGATGCTCGGCTACGGCCTCTCCAAGACCAAGATGCTCGTGCTCACCGGCCAGATCCGCTCCATCAAGGACGGCCGCAACCGCCGCATCCTCCCCCGCTGGGTCGACGAATACGTCGAACGCCTCGCCCGTGAAGCCGAAGAGGAGTGGTCAGCATGAGCGGCAAGCGTGGCAACGGCGAAGGCTCCATCTACCCCTACAAGAACGGCTTCGCCGCCTACGTCTGGGTCACCACCCCGGACGGCAAGAAGAAGCGCAAGTACGTCTACGGCAAGACCCGCGACGAGGTCCACGACAAGTGGCTCAAGCTCCACATGGAAGCGAAGAAGGGGCCGATGCACACGCGGCACCGCACGCTCGCCGCCTTCCTCTCCTACTGGCTTGAGTCCATCGTGAAGCCCAACCTCGCCCCGCTCACGTACGTTTCGTACGAGGGCTCCGTACGGCTCTACATCGCGCCGCACTTGGGCTCCAAGCGGCTCGACAAGCTCACGGTCCGCGACGTGCGGGAGTGGCTGACCAAGCTGTCCGGCATCTGCCAGTGCTGCGCCCAGGGAAAGGACGCCAAGCGGGAACCCGGCCGCCGGCGTTGCTGTGCTGCCGGTGACTGCTGCGAGGCGTTCCCCTCTCGCCGCGTCGTTCAGGCCGCCCGTGACGCCCTGCGCGCCGCGCTCACCCACGCCGTCACCGAAGAGGAGATCGGCAAGAACGTCGCCGCCCTCGTCAAGGTCCCCAAGCCGCGTCGCCGTCGCATCAAGCCCTGGTCTGCGGTCGAAGCAAGCCGGTTCCTCGCCGACGCCGTCACCCGCGAGGATCCACTCTTCGCGGCCTGGGCGCTCGTCCTGTGCCTGGGGCTCCGCCGCGGCGAAGTGCTGGGCCTGACCTGGAAGTCCGTCGACTTCGAAGCGGGCGAGCTGTACGTGGATCACCAGATCCAGCGGGCAGGCCGTCAGATCCTCCACCGCGAGACGAAGACCGAGGAGTCGGACGACTTCCTTCCCCTACCGGCGCTGTGCCTCAAGTCACTCCGGATGCGCCGTGCTCAGCAGACCGGGGACCGGAAGGCTGCCGGCGACCTCTGGCAGGACAGCCACGGTCTGATCTTCACGACGAAGTACGGCACACCGATCGAGCCGGGGAACCTCACCCGCATGTTCGCGCTGCGGGCTCGTCGCGCCGGGCTCCGGGTCATCCCGCTGCGGAACACCCGGCACACGTGCAGCTCGTTGCTGGTCGCGCTGAAGGTCCACCCGAAGGTGGCACAGCGCATCCTGCGGCACTCGCAGATCGCGATGACGATGGAGGTCTACGCGGAAGCGAGCGACGAAGAAGTGCGGGACGCCCTCGCCAAGCTGTCCGGCGCCGTGGACGGTAGCGGGAACGACACCACCGGCACCGCCACCGCCTAACCCCGTTGCTGTACTTCGCTGCTGTACACCACGACAAAGCCCCCGCCCGGAGAACCCGGCGGGGGCTTTGATCTGCTGTGCGCTCGGCAGGATTCGAACCTGCAACCTTCTGATCCGTAGTCAGATGCTCTATCCGTTAAGCTACGAGCGCTTGGCTTTCCGGCGGTTTTTCTTGCCGGTCGGCGTTGCGAGAACAACATTACATGACCTGGGCCGTGAGGCGAAATCCGTTGCCCACACCCCCTCTGACCTGCGGAAATGATGATCAGGCGGGTTGCGAGGGGGTGTTGGGGGCGACGGGTCAGGCCGGCCAGGGGGAGTTCTCGATGATCTGGACGAAGTTCTGGCGGGTGTAGTCGGCTTCGAAGCGATCCAGGACGTCGGCCTTGACGTTGCCGAAGGTGGTCTGGGGGCGGTGGGCCAACCCGGCGTGGAAGGCGCGGAGGATGCGGCGCTTGAAGTCGGGGCGGGGGTGGGCGGCGACGACGGCCGCGCGGGTTCCCTCGGGCAGGTCGGCGTAACCGATGCCGAGGACGTCGAGTTCGACGCCGGCGGTGACGAGGGCCACTTCGGGGGCCATGTGGTGCGGGATCTCCGGAGTGGTGTGCAGGGCGATGCCCTCCCAGACGAGGCGGGCGCGGTCCTCGGGGATGCCCCGGGCGGTGAGGAAGGCGCGGGCCTCGTCGGCGCCGTCGATCTCGAAGCGCTGCTGGGAGGTGCGGAACTTCTCGGTGAGGCCGAGGTCGTGGAAGAGGGCGCCCACGTAGAGCAGCTCGGGGTCGAAGGTCAGGCGGTGCCGGAGACCGCGGTGGGCGCCGAAGAGGTAGACGCGGTGGGAGTGGTGGTAGATCAGGTCGTCGGTGAGGTCGCGGACGAGTTCGGTGGCCTCGCGGGCCAGGCGGCTGTCCGGGACGGGGATGCCGGCGAGGGTGGGCAGGTCCTGGGTGGACCGGGTGCGGGGGTCTTCGTCGGCGGTCTTGTCGGACGGCTCGTTGGTGGTCATGGGGCCAGGTTCGCGCCGTAGGGGGTGCGGGCGCCCGGTGCCTGTGGGACGAATGCCCCACAGATGGGGACACGGGGGCCGCGGTCAGCGGCTCGTCGTGTGGAAGCGGGCGCGGTAGGCGGAGGGGGTCACGCCGAGGCGGCGGAGGAAGAGGCGGCGGAGGGATTCGTCGGTGCCGATGCCGGTGCGGCGGGCGGTGGCGGTGGCGGTCTCGCCGTTGGCGAGGAGGGTCTGGGCGGCCTCCAGGCGGACGGCCTCGACGTAGCCGGCGGGGGTGGTGCCGGTGTGCTCGCGGAAGAGCCGGGTGAGGTGGCGGGGGCTGAGGCCGGCGCGGGCGGCCAGCGCGGTGTTGGAGTGGTCGGCGGCCGGGTCGGCGGCGATCGCGTCCAGGAGGGTGCGCAGCGCGTCGTGGCGGGGGCGCGGGGTGCGGGCGGGCACCGAGAACTGGGACTGGCCGCCCGGGCGCTGCATGAAGACCACCAGGTCGCGGGCGACCTCACGGGCCAGGTCGGGGCCCTCGTCGGCCTCTACGAGGGCGAGCGCGAGGTCGATGCCGGCGGAGACCCCGGCGGAGGTGAAGAGGTCGCCGTCGCGGACGTAGATCGCGTCGGGGTCGACGGTGACGGTGGGGTGGCGGGCGGCGAGGGTGGCGGTGTGGCGCCAGTGGGTGGTGGCCCGCCGCCCGTCCAGCAGCCCGGCGCCGGCCAGCGCGAACGCCCCGGCGCAGACGGAGGCGACCCGGCGGGAGCGGCCGGCGAGGGCGCGGACCGCGTCCAGGAGGCCGGGCGGGAAGCGGCCCTGGGTGAGGTCCTCGGCGCCGGGGACGAGGACGGTGTCCAGGGGGTGGGCGGAGAGCTCCGGGACGCCCGCGTCGACGGCGAGACGGGTGCCGGAGGCGGTGGTGACGGGGCGGCCGTCGGGGGAGCACAGCCGGACCTCGTAGCGGCCGCCGAGGCGCGCGGCGACGCTGAAGACCTCCAACGGGCCGGTCACATCGAGCAGTCGGGCGCCCTCGAAGGCCAGCATGACGACGGTGCGGACGGCGGGGCCGCGCCGCCGGGACGCGGGCCGGGGCGGGGGCGGCGGGCTCGGCAGGGGCATGGGCGGCAGCGTAGGCGGCGGGGTGGGGACGGCGCGGAGCCGCCGCGTCTCAGCGGGCCGGGGCGGGGCGGAAGGTCCGCCGGGCCGCCGGATCCGCCCACGCAAAAGCTCCGGGCCCGGTCGTGATCGACCGGGCCCGGAGCTGAACGCACAAGCGGAGGCGGAGGGATTTGAACCCTCGATGGGCGGTAAAACCCAAACCGCATTAGCAGTGCGGCGCCATAGACCGGACTAGGCGACGCCTCCACACGTCCTCATCGCGCGTGCGGCGCGATGTGGCGTGACCAGATGATGACACAGCCCAGCGGCCCGTCACCAATCGCCCCCTACGGTACTAGGCCCGCGACCCACCCGGCAAAGACGTTCCTGCGGCGCAACGTCACGGCCGGAAGGGCGTTAGAGAGACGGGGTCGCGCGGCCGCACGTGTCGTGCGCCCCCCGGCGCGTACGACCGCGTACCGCCGTCCCGTCCCGTGCGAGCCCGCGCATCCGGTGCGGCCGCACTCGCCCTCTGGAGCCCGTGATGTCCCGTCGCCGGATCCCGTCCCGGTCGCTGTCCCTGTTCGTCGCCGCGGCCGCCGCCGTGTGCGCGCTGCCCGCGCTCGCCGTCGCGCCGGCCGCCTCCGCCGCCCCGATCCCGCTGCCCTACCACCACGACGACATCCGCTTCGACGACCTGCCGGCGCTCGGCGGGCCGCGCGCGGACCACCTCACGGTCACCGTCACCGAGTCCGGGTCGGCGCGCACGGACGGCACGTTCGAGCTGCGCTGCCATCCGCGCGGCGGGAACCACTTCGCCGCGGGCCGCGCCTGCGACCGGCTGGACCACATGACGCGCTGGGGCAAGGACCCGTTCGCGCCGGTGCCGCGGGGCGCCAAGTGCACGATGATGTACGGCGGTCCGGCGCGGGCGCACGTCACCGGGGTGTGGGCCGGGCGGCCGGTCAACACCGACTTCCGGCGCACCAACGGGTGTGAGATCGAACGCTGGGGCCGCTTCGAACCGATGCTCCCGTCGACCGTTTCCTGACCCGGTTCGTGGCGGAGTAGCGCGCCAGGTCAGGACGAGGGGCACATGTCGGGCGTGCGGTGAGTCGCGCCGGGGCGCGGCATTGCGGCGGGCGTCATCCGCCCCCGCCTCCCCGGCATGTGCCCGTAGACTCCATCCCAGCGACCCACCGCGGTGGGTCGGCAAGGTGCGGTAACAGGGAGGAAGCGTCTCGTGAGCAGCAGGCCATCCCGAGGCGCTGCTCGCCTCGCAGCCATACTGGACGCCCTCCCCGACGCGCTGTTGCTCGTCAACTGCAACGGCACCGTCGTCAACGCCAACGCCATCGCCCTGGAGATGTTCGAGACCCCGGGCACGGCCCTGGTCGGGCGGGGGCTGTTGGACCTGCTGCCGACCTTCGACTCCAAGCGGATCCCGGGGTCGATGCGGCGCCGGGACGAGGAGGTCGAGGGCCGAACGCGGCCGACGCGGATGGTCGCGCGGCGCACCGACGGCGTCGAGTTGCTGGTCGAGGTGACCAGCGCCAACTTGGAGGACGGCCGCACCCCGTACGAGTCCGCCTTCGAGGCCGCCTACGCCGACCACCGCAACGGCTACACCGGCGACGAGCTGCTGATGCTCGTGGTGCGCGACCTGACCGGGACGGTGGACACCGAGACCGAGTTGGCGCGCCAGCAGCGGCAGACGGAGATGATCCTGCGGGCCGCGGCGGAGGGCGTGGTCGGCGTCGACTCCGAGGGCCGGGTGGTCCTCGTCAACCCGTCCGCCGCGCAGATCCTCGGCTACCGGGCCAGCGAGCTGGGCGGCAAGGAGCTGCACCCGCTGGTCCACCACTCCCGGCCGGACGGTTCGGCGCTGCCCTGGGAGGACACCCCGCTCGCCGACACCCTCAAGTCCGGTCGCAAGCACCGGGTGCGCGGGCAGGTGCTGTGGGCCAAGGACGGCCGTGCGGTGGCCGTCGACCTGACCACCGCTCCGGTGCGGGACGGCGACCAACTGGTGGGCGCGGTGATGACGTTCACCGACCGGCGGCCGCTCGACGCGCTGGCGGCGCGCCACGCCCAGCTCCTGGCCGTCCTGGAGCGGTCGCTGCGCGGGCCGCTCGAAGAGCTCAGCGGCGAGCTGACCACCCTCGCCTCCGACCCGGCGGGCCAACTGTGGCCCGAGGCCAACCAGATCCTGCACCACCTCGCGGCCGGGCACGCCCGGATGACGACGCTGGTGGACAACGTGCTCGGCTACCAGCGGCTGGACGCCGGCAAGGCGAAGCTGAACCGCACGAAGGTGTCGCTCGACAAGGTCGTCGCGGCCGGTGTGGAGGGCGCGGTCGAGCTGATCGGGCCGGGCCGGGCGCAGTTCGCGGTGCACGCGCCGCCGATAGCGGCGCTGGTCGACGCGGAGCGGCTGGCGCAGGCGCTGTCGCACCTGATCGCGGACGTGGCCGGGGTGGACTCCACGGGCCGGCACCCGGCCGGCGCCGGCGCCGGCGGCCAGGGCGGCCGTCCGGTGCCCGGCGACTCGACGATCGTGGTGGCCGCGGCCAAGCGCGGCGAGGTCGTCCGCATCGAGGTGCGCGGGCCGTTCGGCGGCGGCGATCCGGTGCACGGGCCGATCGTCCGCGGCATCGTGCGGATGCACGACGGGCTGATCCAGACGCACAAGGTGCCGGGCGGTTCCGGCGCCGGCGGCAGCGCGTACGTGCTGGAACTGCCGGTGCTGATCGACGAACCGGTGCCGGCGGACGACGAGGAGCCGGCCGAGGACGGGAAGAAGGCGACCGGGGGCGAGAGGCCGGCCGAGGCGGCCGCCACCACCCCGGGGACGGACGGGCGCGGCCGGGGCGGCGGCGCGCAGGCGCCCGCGGGCGGCGAGGCGGAGGACGGTGCGACCGGCGCGCAGCAGCCGACCGGACGCCGTCGCGCGCGGCGCCCGGGAACGGAGACGGGTCCCGCGGCGGACGGCACGCAGGGTGCCGGGCTGCCGGCGGGCGCCGAGGCGGTGCCGCCGAGCGGCCGGCGCCGGGCGCGGCCGGCGCCGGAGGGCTCGGCGCTGCCCGCGCTGCCGTCCGGGGCCGGTGACGGGGCCCCGGCCGGCGCGCCGGCGCCCGGGCTGACGCCCGCGGTGGCGCCGGCGCTCGGGCCGGTGCCGCGCCAGGGACAGCAGCCGGCGCCCCAGCCGGGTCAGCCGCAGGGCGCGGCCGTGGAGCGGACCGCGTCGGGCGCTCAGGGGGCCGCAGGTGGTCGGCGGGCCCGGCGGGCGCTGGCCGAGGCGTCCGAGCGGGCCGGTGGGCCGGAGGCGCCCGCCACCCGGGGTGTCAACGTGCCGCAGCAGGGCGGCAATCGGGCCGCCCAGGCCCAGGACGCGCCGCGGTCGCCGTTCGCGCTGCCGCCGGCTGCGGCGGACCGGGCGCCGCAGCAGCCGGCTCCCGCAGCGTCCCGGTCGGCCCAGCAGCCCCAGCCGGCGCTGCCCGCGATCGCCGGCGGGGTGCCCGCCCGCGCCGGTGCCCCCGCCCCGGCGGAGACCGGCCCGCAGGACGCCGGTACCGGGCGGCGGCGCGCGCGCCGGCCGGTGGCGGCCGGCCCCGAGCCGACCGCAGGACAGCCGGCCGCCCCCGCCGACTCCCCCGACGCACCCGGCGGTTGGGACGGCGAGCCGACCGGCCGGCGCCGGGCCCGGCGGGCCGCCGCCGAGGAGCGCGCGGCCGCGGCGATGGCCGACTCCGAGGCGTCCGGCACGTTCGTGGCCGGGCCCGAGGGCCTGGTCGCGCAGCCGCCCGGGACCGCGGCCCCGGGCGCCCCGGCGGCGGCGACCGGCACGGGCACCGGGACCGCTCCCGGGGTGCCCGGCGCCGCCGCGCCGTCCGCGCCCACCGGCCGCCGCCGCGGCCGCCCCAGCCCCGCCGAGGAGGCCGCCCCCGTGCCGCCGCCCGCCGCGGCCCGACAGCCGTTGCCGCCCGCCGAGGAGGACCCGGGGAACACCTCGGGGCGGGCGTTCAGCGTGCGCACGCTCGGCCAGGGCGTGCCGTTCGCCCAGCAGGTGGCCGACCCGCAGCGCCCGGCGCCGCAGCCGGGGCCCGTACCGCCGGGCGGCACCGCCACGCCGCCGGGCGGCACCCCCACCGGGTCCGGCCGCCGTCGCAAGCTGGCCGCGCCCCCGCCGGAGGGCGAGCGCACCGGCGCCGCCGAGACCCCCGCGCCGGGCACCCCGGCGCCGGCCGCCGGCGCCCAGCCGCAGCCGACCGCCCGACCCAAGCAGCCGGGTCCGCAGGGGCACCTCATGGACGGCGGCGAGGGCCGCGCGTTCGCCATCTCGGCGCCCGACGAGGGCAGCGAGGGGCCCGAGCCGCTGGACGGTCCGAACGGCGCGGTCGAGGTGATGGAGCGTCAACAGCAGCCGCTGGACGACGAGTTGCCGCCGGAGCCGCTGGACAATCCGCGCCGGCTGCTGGTCTGGCCGGCGCCCGACGTCGCCACCCAGCAGGCGCTCAGCGACCGCGGCTACCGCCCGGTGATCGTCAACTCCCGCGAGGAGGTGGACGCGCAGATCGCCGCCTACCCTGCGGCGCTCTTCGTGGACCCGCTGACCGGGCCGATCACCCGCACCGCGCTCCAGTCGCTGCGCCAGGCCGCCGGCGCCGCCGAGGTGCCCGTCCTGGTCACCGCCGGGCTGGGGCAGGCGACCCGGGAGGCCGCGTACGGCGCCGACCCGGCCGTGCTGCTCAAGGCGTTGGCCCCGCGGGACGCCGAGGACCAACCGGCGCGGGTGCTGCTGATCGAGCAGAACGACGCCATCGCGGGCGCGCTGACCGCGTCGTTGGAGCGGCGCGGGATGCAGGTGGCCCGGGCCGGCGCGGACACCGACGCGGCCGCCCTGGCGACGCAGGCGCGGCCCAACCTCGTCGTGATGGACCTGATGCAGGTGCGCCGCCGCCGGGCCGGCATCGTGGACTGGCTGCGCGCCAACGGGCTGTTGGACCGCACCCCGCTGGTCGTCTACACCGCCGCCGACCTCGACCCGGCCCAACTGCCGCGGCTGGCCTCCGGGGAGACGGTGCTCTTCCTGTCCGAGCGCTCCACCAGCGACGAGGTGCAGAGCCGGATCGTGGACCTGCTGGCGAAGATCGGCACCAACTGACCGGCCGAGCCCGCCGGGTGCACCCCGACGGGCCCGGGCGCCGGCGTCAGCCCAGCCGCGTCACGTCCAGCTCACCGTCCGCGTACTGCCGGCGCAGCACCTTCTTGTCGAACTTGCCGACGCTCGTCTTCGGCACCGACGGGATCACCGCCCACCGCTCCGGGAGCTGCCAGCGGGCGATCCGCTCGCCGAGGAAGGCCCGCAGTTCCTCGTAGGCCAGCGCGGTGCCGTCGGTCAGCACCACGGTGGCCAGCGGCCGCTCGCCCCACTTCTCGTCGGGGACGGCCACCACCGCGGCCTCCGCGACGCCGGGGTGGGCCATCAGGTGGTTCTCCAGCTCGACCGAGGAGATCCACTCGCCGCCGGACTTGATGACGTCCTTGGCCCGGTCGGTCAGGGTGAGGTAGCCGTCCGGGGTGATCGTGCCGACGTCGCCGGTGCGCAGCCAGCCGTCGGGGCTGAACTTGTCCTCCGGGCGCAGCGCTTCGCCCTGCGCGCCGCCGTAGTACGCACCGGCGATCCACGGACCGCGGACCTCCAGCTCGCCGGCCGCGGCACCGTCCCACGGCAGTTCCTCGCCGGTCGGGCCGATCAGCCGGGCCTCGACGGAGGCCGGGAAGCGGCCCTGGGTGGCGCGGTAGGCCCACGCCTCCTCGCCACCGGCGCCGGCCGGCGGGTGGGAGACGCAGCCCAGCGGGGAGGTCTCGGTCATGCCCCAGGCGTGCACCACGCGGACCCCGTGCCGCTCCTCGAAGCCCCGCATCAGCGCGGGCGGACAGGCCGAGCCGCCGATGACGACCGTCGCCAGACAGGTCACGTCCCGCTTGTGGGCGTCGAGTTCGGCCAGCAGGCCCTGCCAGATCGTCGGGACCGCGGCTCCTATGGTGGGCCGCACCGCCTCGATCATCTCGGCGAGCGGCGCGGGCTGCAGGAAGCGGTCCGGCATCAGCAGCGAGGCGCCGGCCATGAACGCGGCGTGCGGCAGGCCCCAGGCGTTGACGTGGAACATCGGCACCACCGGCAGCGCGATGTCCTTCGACGCGAGGGCGAACGCCTCCGCGGTGTTGACCTGCAGCGAGTGCAGGTACAGCGAACGGTGGCTGTAGAGCACGCCCTTGGGCTCGCCGGTGGTCCCGGAGGTGTAACAGAGCGCGGCCGCCTCCCGCTCGTCGATCTCCGGCCAGTCGTAGCGCTCCGGCCGCCCGGCGAGCAGTTCCTCGTAGTCGTGGACGCGGACGCCGGCCGCGTCCAGCGGGGCGCGGTCGCCGGGGCCGACGACGACCACGTGCGCCACCTTGGGCAGGTGCGGCAGCAGGGGCGCCAGCAGCGGGATCAGGGTGCCGTTGACCAGGACGACGCGGTCCTCGGCGTGGTTGACGATCCAGGCGAGCTGCTCGGGCGCGAGCCGGAGGTTCAGCGTGTGCAACACCGCGCCCATGGACGGGATGCCGAGGTACGCCTCCATGTGCTCGCTGTTGTTCCACATCAACGTTCCCAAAACACTTCCCTCGGTGACCCCGAGTTCATCGCGTAGGGCGTTGGCAAGCTGAGCGGCCCGGCGGCCGATCTCGGCGAAGGTGCGGCGGTGCGGCTCGGCCTCACCAGTCCATGTGATGACCTGTGCGTCTCCGTGGACCGTTGACCCATGGGTGAGGATTCGCGAGACGGTGAGCGGTACGTCCTGCATCGTGCTGAGCACCGGGTGCCTCCGCTTTGTTACGGGCGGGTAGTGGTGCTGCGATTCTCGATGCGTACCGCGTGGTATGTCACGCCTCCATGGCGTGTTCTTTTCCTCTCAGGCTGGAATCGGCCGGGAACCTGCGCCGCCCGCGTCACCGCCAGAGTGGTTTCCCCCGGTAGCGGTGGCCTTCTTCGGGTCGGGCCACGGGTCCGGCTCCCACACGGGGTGTATGTGGATCTCGTGGTTCTCGGTTCCTGCGCCATGGCGTGTGATGGCGACGCGCCGGATCAGCTTCCGGAGCATCATGTTTTTCTCGCGCGTGTTGAGGGTTGGCCACTCCTCGACCGTGCCCACGACCAAGGGCCTGAACTCCTTTCGTTCTGGTAGGGGCTCCACTTCGGGGATGCTGTCGAGCAGCGTTTGCGCTTGGGTCCGCTTCTTGCGGATGACGTCGGCGGCCTCCTCGTACTCTCCTGGTTCGAAGTCGTCTGGGTTGGCGGCGTGTTCGGCTCGGAGCCGTGCAAGGGCCTGGCGTTGTCTGTCAACTTCGGCTTGTGCCCGAGCGCGGGCGGCAATGTTGGCAGCTTGCTGGTCCGCGAGGCTCCGTTGGGGGTCAGGAGCACTCGCCGGGGCGGTGTCGATGTCGGCCGCGGCCTCACGCTTCAGCCATTCGAGGACTTCTTTCTCAACTTCGGTGCGCTGAACCAGGATTCCCTTGCACGCCATCGCTCCGGCCTTGGCGCGCTTACTGCATCGGTAGGAGAAGCCGGGGACGTTCTTGCCGTCGCGGGTTGCGGTGTTGAGGCTGGTTCCGAGGCGGCAGTGTGCGCACTTGCACAGCCCGGTCAGTTGGTAGATGCCGGTCCGGGAGCGGGGGAAGGTTTCTCGTACTTCCTTTCGCCGCTGCAGGTATGCCTGCCACAGGTCGAAGTCGATCAGCTCCTCTTGCGCGCCCTGGATGAAGATGTGGTTCCGGCATGATCCGTTGGTCTTGCGGCATCGGCACTCAGGGTTGTGCACGGTGAGGAGTCCAGCGGCAAAACCACTGTCCATGTACCGCTGAAGGGTTTCGGCGTTCCACAGGTTCCCTAGTGTGGTGCGGTGTCCGTCCTGGTTGAGTTGGATGGCTAGGGCGGTGAAGCCGAACCCGTCGACGTACGAGCGGAACAATTCCGCTGCGATGGGGCCTGTTTCGGGGTCGGGCTCGTATCTTTCCTTTTGCAGCTTGCCCGTTGTGGGGTCGTAGCGGCGGTGCCAGATGTACCCCCAGCGCTTTCGGCCTTGTGCGGGGAGTCGGAGTTTGTAGCGGCGGTGGTCGTGGGTTTCTCGCCACTGCTCGCCGGCGCGGTCCGACTCGAACGCGGAGAACTCAAGGATCATGCCGCGTTGGAATCGGCCGATGGCGGTCGAGGCGTCGACCGGCTCGGTCGCGGATTCCAGTTCGCCGCCGGCCTGTTGGAGCCGGGCGAGGTTGATTGCGTTGCCTGTGCGGTCGCGTCCGAACCGGGAGTATCGCCATACGGCAACGCCCCGGGCCTCGCCGGCCTCCACGCGCTCGATGCAGCGCATGATCTTGCGTTTGAAGTGCCGGCCGGACACGTCGAGGTCTTCAATCCATCCGATGATGCGTCGGCCGGTGCGCCGTTCCCATTGGAGGATTGCGTCTCGCTGTAGTTCCGGGCTGATCTTCTCCTCTTTCCACGTAGACACGCGGATGTACGCGAGCCACGGCTCGCCTTCCTCATCCGTCGGTGCCCCGCGGAACGTGGCGGGTATGTCGACTGCGGTCACTGTGCCTTCCGATCAATCGGTTGCTGCTGACGCGGGCGCAGTGTGATCACGTTGCCCGCGACGTGCTCGGCGGTGGCCCGGCGGCCGGTGTTCGGCGGGGCGGGGGCGTTGTCGAGCAGGCCGCGCGCGACGTGGTCGAGGGCGCGGACGTATCCGGCCCTGTCAGCGTCGGCGAGTTGCTGGTCAGTGACTTTGTGAGCGGCGTGGACAGTGCGGGTGATGATCAGCGGTACAGCTACCACCGACACGAAGGCCCCGGCCTCGAACAAGGCGCTGTTGCGACCGAGCAGTCCCAGTACGCCCGCGGAGAGCCCCAGGAGGAGCAGGGCAATGCTGATTGCGGGCATGTATCGGTGGGTCACTACGCCTCCGGTTAGTTCTCGGCGGTATGTCCGTCGCCGTTGGTGGCTCGCTGGTGTCGAAGGGTTTCGGTCATCGAGAGGAACAAGGCGCGTGACTGCGGGTCCTGGATGCCTAGTTCGTCGGCTGCTTGTTCTGGTGTGATGCTGCGGGGCCCGGTGGTGGGGTTCTGTACTGCGGTGAGTTCGTCGGCGGTGATGACGCCGGCGCGTACGAGGACTTCGCCGAGTCGCACACCGAGCGCTTCGGCCAGTAGGCCGAGGACGCGGGTGTCGGTGACGTTGTCGCCTCGGAGGAGTCGGCCGACGCTGGATGGACTGATTCCTGAGCGTTCGGCAAATCTGGCCCGTCCGCCGCTACGAGGTCCTGAGAGGTCGTAACCGCGGGCGGTGAGCTGATCGTGTAGCCATTGCGCGAACAGCGCAGGCTCGTCCGGCTTCCTGTCTTTCATGAGTGAAATGTAGCGCGTAGCTGTCTCGCGAGAAAGACAGCTCACGCAATGTGATGGGATGCACCACACATCACCCCCCGTGACCCCGGCAACCCCCATGCGACCTGCCCTTTTGCTGATCGCACTGGGGTTCGATTGTGCCGGAATGTCCTTTCCGTGTCAACGATAAACAACCGTGCGTCACAGACCGTACGCGCTGTTCTAGCTTTCACGCCAGAAAGATACCTGCTACTTTCTGTCTCGGCAGACCTTCTGTCTCGTCAGAAAGGAGGGCGGGCGTGATGTACGACCGTGCCCTGTTGCAGGCCATAGCCGGCGGACTCGGCGACCAGCACTACCTTGACCTCGCCGCCCGGCTGAGGGTGGCTCCCGCGACCGCATGGCGCCTGTGGACGGGGAAAACCGCGCCATCGGTACGTGTTGCCGCCGCCGTCGAGGCTGCATACGGCCTCTCACCGGCTCAACTGATTAAGCCCGTTGCTGTGAGTGAGCGGAACGCGGCATGAGCACAGTAGTCCCCCGCGAGCAGGCCATACGCGACGCCCGTCGCGTCCTGGACGCCGCCCGCCGCCGGCGCGATGCCGACCGCACCGCCGGGCGTCTCGACCCCGAGGTCGAACTGATCTTGCGCCGCCTCGAACGCCAGCAGCGCCAGCAGGCGCCAGCCGTCGAGCACCGCGCCGCCGCCTGACACAACTGCGGGCCGCCCGGACGCGACCCGGACGGCCCGCCACGACCGCCCCAGAGAGGCACCGATCGTGAACACGCCCCAGACTAGCGCCGGTTCGTTGCGCGCCGCCCTCGCCATACAAGGCGGGCGCGCCGGCCGTCGGTTCGCTGCACGCCGCGCGGTGATCGCCCGGCAACTCGACATCATCGCGCCCGGCGCGGTGCATGTGCGCACTGTCCCCGTGCACACCGACCGCGACGGCGAGCGTCGCCGCGCGACGTGGGTTGTCCTCGATGACGCCCTCGGCCTGCCGGTCTGTGCCGGCCGCGAAGCGCATCGCGCCGCCCGTGGCCTGCTCCGCCGGATGTTCCCGGCCGCCGACTGGTCCCGCCCGCTGGCCTACGACGCGCACACCGGCGCCCTCGTCCTGGACGAGCCGGCCATGCCCGAGGAGTTGCACCGATGATCCGCCCCCAGCTCGGCGCCGACGGCCTCGCGGTCCGTCTGCCGATCGCCGACCGCGTCGAGCCCCTGCTCGACGCTCTCGCCGTTGCCTACGCCGAGGCGCCCGACGACCTCGGCGCCCTGCTCGCCCATCACGCCGAGCACGTGCGCGCCCTCGATCACGCGCTTTTCGGGCGCGACGTGCCCGAGTACGAGCAGGCCATGCGCGCCGCCGCCGTGGACGCAAGCCGCGAGGCTCTGCTCGCCGAGGCGCCCGTCGACGGTCTCGACGACCTGCTCGACCCCGATACGGCGATCAGCCTCGCCGGCCGCATCACCCAACTCGCCGCCCATATCCGCCACCGCACGAATCCGGAGCCGCGCCCGTGACCCTCACCGCCCTGCCCACCTTTGCCGAACAGCCCGTCGCCCCAACTCCGGTCCCCTCGGCGGATGTTGTCTACGTACCGGCCCCGACTGGTGCCCCCGCGGATGCGCCCCGTGTGTTCGCCGCGATCAATGCGGTGATGCGTGATGCGATGCCCGTTGGCAAGAACCAGACCAACACGCAGCAGAACTACAAGTTCCGCGGCATCGACGACGTGATGTCGGCCATGGCCGGGCCGCTGCGGGCGCACGGCGTGTTCATCCTGCCGACGATCGCCGAGCACGCCCAGCAGCGTGACGGGAAGATGACCCGGACCGTGATCACCATGCGGTACCGGGTGTATGGGCCTGCGGGTGACTGCCTGGTCGCGGATGTGCCGGGCGAGGCGTTCGACTACGCCGACAAGTCGACCAACAAGGCCCAGTCCGCGGCGCTGAAGTATCTGTTGTTCACGCTGTTCATGCTGCCCGTGGACGGCCGCAGCATCGATGACGGGGACCGGCACCACCCGGAGCCGACGCCGGAACAGCGTGCTGAGCATGCGCAGCGCCAGCAGCGGCAGCAGGACCGGCGACCGCAGCGCGGGCAGCAGCACCGCAGCAACCGCGCCGCGCCGGCCTCGCAGCAGCGCCCGGCCGGCCCGCGCCGCGACTACCTCGCCGAGGCTCAAAAGGCCCCGGACCGCGCCACGTTCGACAAGGTGCGTGCTGCTGCGGTCGCCGACGGGGCCCCGGGGGACTACCTCTCACGCCTCGACGCCGTCGCCCAGCAGCGCGCCGCCGCCACGCCCCATCCGCGGCCCGCCGCGCCTGTTCCCCAGCCGCAGCAGGACGTAGAGCAGGCCGCCGCCCTCGGCGAGATGTACGACGCCGCCCGCACCGCCGGCCTCGACCAGACCGAGGCCGCCGAGGCGTTCGCCGTCCGATTCCAGTGCCAGCCGGCCGCCGCCACCGTGGTCCACCTGCGCGAGATGCGCGACGACCTGCTCGACGCTGCGAAGGAGGTCCGCGCATGAGCGCCGAGCCGACCATCGAGCAGCCGGTCGAGTCGCTGCGCGACCTTGCGCTCGAAGAGGCCGCCCTCGACCTGCTCGCCGCCCGTGTAGCCGCAGCCAGGAAGGACGTACGGGCCCGCACGCAACAGGCGCTCGACGCCGCGGCGGCGCGTGACGGCGTCGAGCGGATCGCCGCCATTCTGCCCAGCGGCGAGCAGGTCGCCACGATCTCACTGCGCAGGGGCGAGACGGGCCCGGTCGTTGTCGACGAGGAAGCCCTCGCCCGCTGGTTGCGTCAGACGTGGCCTGATCAGGAGTGGACCGAGACCCGCGTCGTGCGCACGGTCAAGCCGTGGCGCCTGGCTGAGTTGGTCGCCGAGATGACGGCCGCAGGCGCGCCGAAGGTTGCCGACAAGGTGACCGGTGAAGTGCACGACGTGCCCGGAATCGTGTGGAAGCCCACGCGTGCCCGCACGCACGCCCTCACGTGGCGCAAGGGAGGGAAGGACGCGACGGCCAACGCGTGGCGTTCCGGTGCCCTCGCTGGGCAGTTCGCCGCGATTACCGCCGGGGGTGCGCCGTGACGCCGGCCACCGTCGCCAGCCTCGACGCAACGCGTCGCCTGCTCGGCTCCCCGCCCGTGGCACCCGTGCCGGGACAACTCGCGGTCGACGACGCCCCCGCGGCGCCGGCCGGCCTCTCGAAGGCGTTCGCCGCCCGCACCCGGGAAACTCCCGACGGACACCGCGAGTGGACCCGCACGCCCGGCAAGGGCGGCGGACGCTTTCGGCACCAGGGCCGCGACTACACCGCCTATCAGGCCGCGTTCATCCTGCGTACCGGCCGCGACCCGGTCGGCACCGTCCGCCCGTCGTGCGCCCAGCCCGGATGCTGCAACCCGGCCCACGTCGACGACCAAGCGACCCGGCAGCGTGACCGCGGCGCCCTCGCCGCCGTCAAGGGCATGCAGCACCGCACCCCCACGTGCGACCACGACCAAGCCGTACACGGCCGGCACCGCGCCGACGGCCGCCGGTACTGCAACGCGTGCAACAACCCGCGCGCGGCGGGCGGATGCAACGCCGGCGATCCGCAGTGCGGCGCTCACCCCGTACGCCCCTACCCGTGCGGCTGGCGGTGCGAGGAGCACCAGCCGGCGCGCATGCGCCCCTACTCCGCCGCCTGATCGCCTCGGGGCGAGGTCACGTTACGTCCTCGCCCCGAGCGCACGACCCTAGGAGCACAACTCCCGTGACCTGGTTCAAGGTTGACGATACGTTCTACGGCCACCCCAAGACGCTGAAGGCTGGTAACGCCGCTGTTGGGCTGTGGGTCAAGGCCGGTACGTACGCCGCCCAGCACTTGACGGAGGGAATCGTGCCGGGTGTTGTCGCCCAGCTCTACGGCACCGCACCCCAGGCCCGAAAGCTGGTCGCTGCTGGCCTGTGGCACGCGGCCGGCCACGACTGCACTCGATGCACGCAGCCGCCGGCCGGCGACTATGTGATGCACGACTACCTCGTTTACAACCCGACCCGCGCCAAGGTCGAGGACGCCCGCGCCGCCTCGGCAGAGCGGCAGCAACGGGCCCGCGAGAAGGCCGCCGAGAAGCGGAACCAGGAACGCAATCGCGCTGATTCGCGCGCCGATCGTCCGCGAATCGACGACGGTTCATCGACGGAAAATCGTGAATCGTCCGCGAATCAGATCGAGTTTCCGGACGACATCGCAGGTCAGGAGCGTGTGTCACACCGTGACGCCCCGGCCCCGTCACGGTCCCCCCGACCCGACCCGTCCCGTCCCCCTGTACCTCCTACGGAGGTACAGCAAGCTAGCTACGGCTCGACTCCCGCCGTGCCCGCGAACGTTGCTCCGTTGCGCGACGCGCTCACCGCGGCCGGCGTGGTTGTCGAGTGGTCCCTCGCCGAGGCCGAGTGGTTCCGGCTGGAGGCGATCGTGAAGCGCACCGCCGTTCCGGCCCTGGTCGACCACGCCCGCGAGCAGTGGCGCCACGCTCGTAGTCGGCCCCGCAGCGTCCGCTACTTCCTGCCCGGCTGGTCATCCCTCCCGCCCGTCCCTGCCGGGGCCCCAACCGCGCCCGGCGCCGACGTGATCCCCCTCGACGCCGCCCGCCCCGGCCGCGTGTCCCGCGCCGTCGACCTTTTCGCCGCCGCCCTCAACTCCCCCCAGGAGGACGCCCAATGACCCGTGAAGAAGTCGCTGCCCTGCTTGCCTACGCCGTGCGCCTCGACCCGCGCAGTGCGCCCGCCGACCAGGCCGCCGCCGGCGAAACGCTCAACCAGTGGGCCGACCTGCTCGCCGACGTGCCCCCCACCGCGCCGCACCCCGCCGGCCGCCATTGGGACGCCGCACAGGTCGTGCGCCACCACATCAAAACCAGCCCCTACCCGATCAAGCCGTCGGACGTGTCGCGCCCCTGGCACGACTTCCGACGCGACGTGGTCGACCGGCACCACGACCCCGTGCCAGCCGCAGACCCAGACGACCAGGCCGCCTACCGCGCCGCCCTGGTCGCCACCCGGCACGCCGTCGCCATCGGCGCCGCCCCGGCCGCCACGTTCCGCGAACTGACCGGCGGCACCCGCGCCGAGCGCGACCAGGCCGCCGCCGAACGTCTCGCCGCCCTCGGCGACTACGTGCCCCGGACCGTGCGCGACGCCCTCGCCACGTACCGGCCGCGCCGCGCCGAACGCGAACGCCTCGCCGTCGAGGGACTACCCGACCCGCTCGACGTGCAGTGCCCCTACCAGCAGTGCCGCGCCGAGGCCGGCAAGCCGTGCACCAACTACCGCAGGAACCCCCGCCCTAGCCCCCACCCCTCACGGATCGACCTCGCCACCGCCCACCACTACGCGCCCCAGGAGCCAGCAGCATGAACCAGGAACCGCCCGTCATCCCCGCGGCTGCCCTCGCCGTGGTGCGTGCCGCCGTCGAGACCGTCGCCACCAACTCACTGGCGAATACCGGTGCGTTGGCGTGTCAGATCGTCGACGAACTGGCCGCACAGGGATGGACAGTCACCCACGCCCCGTCGCCGGCAAATGCCACGCCAGCCCACTCCCACACCTGCTAATTTTCTGTCCAGACAGATTCCCTTTCTGTCTAGGTGGAACATTCGGAACGACCAGATCCCGACGGAGGTACATCCATGGACCGGCCCACAGTCAGCCGCTTCACCAACAAGGTGACCCCTACAGGCCCCTGGTCACTCCGTCGGCACTGCCCCGGCCCTTGCCACCTGTGGACCGGCGCCACCAACAACAAGGGCTACGGCGCCTTTTGGGCCAACGGCCGCACCACCAAGGCCCACCGCTACGCCTACGAGCAGCACATCGGCCCCATACCAACCGGCCTGGAGATCGACCACCGGTGCAACCGCCGCGAGTGCGTCAACCCCGCCCACCTCGAAGCAGTGACACACCGCATCAACATCCTGCGCAGCTCCAACCACGTCGCCCGCCGCGCCGCCGTCACGCACTGCCCCGCCGGCCACCCCTACGACCAGGCCAACACCTACCGCGCCCCCAACGGCAGCAGGAAATGCCGTACTTGCAAGCGAAACCAGCAACGCGCCGCCCGCGCCGCCAAGCGCGAGGCGCCCCTCGCCACCGTTACTCCAATCCGACCCACCATCCCCACCATCGAAAGGGCTGCATAGCCATGAGTGGCGAGACCACCATCAACATGACCGGCAACGTCGTCGCCGACCCCGAACTCAAGGCCACACCGTCCGGCGTCTCCGTCTGCAACTTCCGTATAGCCAACACCCCCCGTCGCTACGACAAGCAGGCCGGCGCATGGGTCGACGGCGAGCCGCTGTTCCTCGCCGTCACCGTCTGGCGCCAACAGGCCGAGAACGTCGCCCAGTCCATCACCCGCGGCATGCGCGTCATCGTGGCCGGCCAACTCACCCAACGCCAGTACGAGGACCGCGACGGCAAGACCCGCTCCTCCTACGAGATCCAGGCCGACGAGGTCGCCCCGTCTCTGCTCCGGGCAACCGCCGTCGTCACCAAGGCCAGCAGCAGCGCCAGCGGAGCCCAGCAGCGACCCCAACAGGCCCAGGGATACGGCTACAACCAGCCCCAGAGCGACCCATGGGCGACCCAGACATTCAGCGACCAGCCGCAGTTCTAAGACCACCGCGCGACCGGTCGCAGGCCGGCCCGCGCGCGGGAACTCCCACCAGCCAACCACCCCGAACGGACACGCCATGACCGAGACCACCACATTCGCCCCCGTCACTCCGGCCGCCGAGGCGCCGTCGCTTGCCGAGATCATCAGCGCCAACGTCCGTGTGTTGCGCCGGCGCCGCCGCTGGACTCAGACCGAAACGGGCCAACGCTGGGGCGAGATCACCGGTCGGCCGATCAAGGCAGGAACGTGGTGCATCGCCGAACGCCCCAGGGGCCGCGCGTGGACCGCCAACGACATTGCCACCGCCGCCCGTTTGTTTGAGGTCCCGCCGGCCGCCCTGCTCACTCCGCTTGCCATCTGCGCCCACTGCGGCGACCGGCCGCCCGCCGGATTCGCGTGCCCGGCCTGCGGCGTCGAATGCCCGCGCAAGGAGTAGCACCGCCGCGGCAAAGACCCCGCCCAAGGGGCGCGGTATTCACGTGAATACCGCGCCCCCTCAACTGACCCAGGAGCAACCATGACCAGCATCCCCACTACGCCCCGCCCGGCCAGCCTCGACGCCCTGCTCGACCACACCGCCGCCCTTGACACCGAGCAGCGACCGGATACCGATTGGGTCGACGATGTGCGCGCCGTCCTCGCGTTCAACGCATCCGAGGCCGACACCGCCCTCGCGACGCTGCGCGACGTACTGCTCGACGATGCCCCGCGCACCCCCGCACAGGCCCTCGCCGCCGCCTACGTCCTGCTCGCCGCCCACAGTCGCGACCTTGCCGCACTCGCCGAGCAGCACGCCGACGACTACCGCGCCGAGCGCGGCGTCACGCGCAGCACCCGCGGCCTGATCACCGGCATGCGGGACGTGCGTCGGATGCTCGACCAGCACGCCGACCGCCTCGACAAGCAGGTACAGCGATGAGCCGCCGCACCGACCGCGCCCACCGCGGCGCCGAGCGCACCGCGCGCCGCGACTCCCTGCTCGTACTGCTCGCCCGCGCGCAGCGGGGCGTCGTGCTCACCGCGGCCGAGGCCGCCCTACTGCGCGCCCACGTCGAGGCCGAGGTCGCCGACGCCGACCGGTACCGGCGCGAGGCCGGCGGGCAACAGGTCGCCATACGCCGGGCACAGCAACGCGTCGCCGAGTTGGAAGCCGAGCGCGACGCCGCCAACACGCACTGAGCACAGGAGCACCAGCATGCCGACCGCCCTCGACCACACCGCGCCGATCGCCCGGCGCGCCGCCGACGACCTCGCCGCCATTCGCGAGCAGTGGGGCGACCTGCTCGCCGCCATCGGCCGCCGGCCGGCCAACGAGTGGCCGCCGCGCGAGGCCCGCGGGTTTCTCGACCAACTCGCCGCCGACAATCGGTGCGAGGACGACGCCATACCCGCCGAACCCGTCGTCGGCCGGCTCCCCTTGGTATTGCGCGAGCACCCCGCCCCGCTCAACCTCGACGCCCTCGACACCGCCCTCGATGTCGAGCGGGCCCTATTCGACCTCGCCGACCAGGTCGCCGAGCGGGTACAGCGCCCTATCCGGTCCACCACCAACGCCCACGGCCGCGCCACCACCGACCAGGCCGACGCCGCCCACCCGTACCGATGGCACTACCAGGCCGCCACATCCCCCGGCAGTCGACGCTTCGGCCTGCACTGGGCCGCCGTGTGGATCGAGGGGCGCGCCCTCAACGAGCGGCGCGACGACCTGTTCGAGTCGACGCCCCCGCGGCTGCTCGACGAGATCGCCCACACCACGCGCCAGGCCCGCCGAGCCGTCGAGCACACCCTCGACCGCGACGGACGAACGACCACCCTCGACGACCCGTGCCCCTGGTGCGGAGGGACGCTCACCATGCACACCTTTCCGGGAGACCCCGAGGACGCGTTCGGTACCTGCTCGACCGGCGAGACGTGCGGCGCCCCGGTCGACTTCGACGGCCGGCACCGGCGGATATGGCGGGGCCCCGACCTGGCCGGCCTGTGGGGCGCCCTCGACGGACACCGACGGAGCGCCGCCGCCTAGCAGGACCAGACCAATAGCCGGAGCGGGTACCGCAGTTGAGCGGTGCCCGCTTTTGTAATCTGACTTGTCAACCCACTTGTGTAGCAACTTCACAAGTGGCTATAGTGGGGGCCACGCCGGACCTCACCCGGCAAGCCGGACCTCACCCGGCACCCACCAACCCAAGGGAGCAACCCCCGATGAACGAGCGGATCTGGGCCACCACCAACACCGGCGCCATCTGGCACGCCTTCACCGAGGACGGTGAGGGACCGGCCCTGTGCCACAGCCGCATCTATGCGCGCACGTTCGCCCGCATGAACGACGACTTCCGCACCCTCAAGGGCGCAGAATCGCCCCTGACCAACCAGTGCGAGCGCTGCGTCGCAAAGTTCAAGGCCCTGGCCGCCGAGGCGACCCCCGCCCCCGTCCCCGCCCCGGCCACCGAGGACACCGCCGACGGTCCGACCCTCGCCGAGCGCGCCGGCGTCCGCTACGCCACCGTCGGCAAGGGCAAGCGCGTGCACTTCTCCCCCAACGACGACACACTGTGCGGCCGGGTGATCACCGAGTACATCAGCGGCTCCGACCTGCTCGCCCTGCTCAACAAGGGACACGAACTGTGCGCCCGCTGCACCACCGTTGCCGAGCAGCGCGCAAACTCCCGCGCCCTCGCCGCCGCTTCGCCCCTGGCCGCCGCCGCGGTCGACCTCGCCGAGACCGTCGAGCAGGCCGCGCCCCCGGCCGGCGAGTCGGCACCGGCCCCCCGCTTCCTGGTCGACCCGTGGACGTGGATTCGGCGCCCGTCGAGCAGCGACGCCGCCAAGGCCGCCGAGGAGCGCGCCGAGCGTCGCCAGCAGCTCGCCGACGCCCGCGGGGCGAACGCCCACGAACTCGCCGTCGACGCCGTCCGTCGCGTCGTCCACGAGTTGCCCCAGGCCGGCGCCCTTCGCGTCCGCGTCACCGAGGGCAGCCCCGAGGCGACCCTCACCCGCGACGACCTGCACGCCCTCGCCTACAGCGGACACACCACCGCCGACGCCGTCACCCGCGTCCGCGCCGCCGTCGCCGCCCACATCCGCCATGGGGAACGCGAGGTGCACCTGATGTTCCCCGCCCTCGGCATGCGCCCCGCCCTGTACCTCCCCGACGTCATGGCCCTGTTGCGTCACTGGGAGATCACTCAAGCCGAGGCCGCCGAGGGCACATGGCGGGGCGCGTGGATCGGCGAGCAGCCGACCGACGGCGCCCTGTTCAACATCGAGCAACCGGTCGAACAAGGCGCCCTGTTCAGCGACCGCGCCACGGACGCCACTCATCCCCCGGAGCGGCGCGTAATCGAGGGGCGCGTCGTCGCCCATAACGGCAAGACCAAGGGGACCGCGCCGGAGCACTCAACCGACCCCGACGCCCTCGCCGCCGTCGCCGCCGTCGGCGAGCTGCGCCTCGCTGAGGTCACCGACCACACCGACATCACCGCCCAGCCCGACAGCCCTGACCACACGCCGGACGCGTGGGGCTTCCTCGCCGAGCCCCGCGGAAACGGTCGCGTCGCCCTCTACTGGCTGTCGGCCGGCCAATACGTCCGCCCCGACGGTGAACCGTGGGTCGTTGAGCTGAAGATCGGCGCAGACAAGCTGCGCAAGGCCGGATGGACAATCGAGCCGCACACCCGCCGATGCGTTATGGCGTGGCGCCCCATCAAGTAAGCAACCGGCCGGCCCGCCCTCGACGGAGGGCGGGCCCGACCACACCGACAGGAGCAGCACCATGCCCACCAACGACGAGCCGCAGGCGTTCGAGGAGCAGCAAGCCGAATTGCAGCGCGCCCTTAGCGATTACGGCTTCAAGGCTCGGCCGCCCATCAGCCCCCGGCAGACACGCGCCGCCCTTGATGCCCTGCTCGACGGTCGACCGCAACTCGCCGCCCTCGCCCTCAACCTGCTATCAGCCGTCGTCGAGTCCGGAACCGTGGTCACCGACGGTCGCACCTGGGCATCCCAAGACATCGCGTCCACCGTCCGCAAAGGACGCCGCGCCCAAATGCTCGACGAACGCGACCAGATGATCACCGAGCGGTTCCCAGTCGCGCAGCAGCCGGCAGCACACGTTCTTGCCCAACTCGCCGAAAACCGCGCCATCGGAGAGAAGGCAAAGAAGTCCATGCCATTCATGATCCGTCAGGCTGCTGCCGATGGCATGGAAGCACCCGACATCGCAGACCTCCTTGGTGTGACGACGTCGCATGTGTACGCAGTCCTGCGCAAGGAGCGTGAGGAGCCGACGCCCGCCAGCCAGGCCGCCACCAAGATGGTTCTCGACATCATGGCCGAGTACGAAGAGGAAACGAACGCCGCGCGGCGCCGTAAGGCCGCAGAGCACGGCGTCGAGCCGGACCCCGAAGACTCATGAGCAGTGCGGGCCCGTGCGCAGCGACCTCACCGCCGGACGGGCCCGACTAACCGTGCGGGAGCAACCCCCACACGACCACCACCAAGCCTACGTGGCGCGCACTGGATGACCGGTCACGGGTGAGACTGTGCGCTCGCGCGCGAGGCCAAGTAAGCCGCTTGCATCGTTATCGTCTCGTGACCTAAAGTTGGAGCCGTCTCCGGCGTGCCCGGAAATAAGCTCAACTCGACGCCCCGCTGCCATCCCCCGTGCAGCGGGGCGTCGTCCGTCAGCGGCAGAGCTTCTGTCCGCGCTCCAGCAGCTTGGTTACCGGGACCTTGGTCCCCGGAATCTTCGCGTTGTCCTTCCAAATCGGCCCGAGATCCGCGTACTTGGCCTTCGCCGTGCCATTGAGCGCGTACTCGGTTCCGCCAGCCGCGATCGTGACAGCCCCACCGTCATGACACTGCAACGTGCCCTTGTCGACGGTTACCGGCCACGGCGTCACCTCCGCCGCCGACACCTCCTGACCAGACTGCGCGTCCGCGCTCCCGCCGCATCCGGCTATCAGGACCAGCCCGGACAGCGCAGCACCTACTAACGCAATGCGTCGCATGACGCCCCCTCTTGCTCGCTTTGGGTACGAACTACGCACACTATCGGGGGTGATCAACATGGGGCGCCCCATCGACGACCACGACCGCGAGCAGGTACGCCGCCTGCACGCCGCCGGGAAGGCCCGGAACGAGATCGCCCGGGAAATCGGCCGGTCGCCGTCGACCGTGTCGAAGATCGCCCGCGACCTCGACGTCACGTTCGACCGCGCCGGCGAGGTAGCCGTCGCCACCGAGGTACGCCGCGCCGATCTCGCATCGCGCCGCACCACTCTCGCGCTCACCCTGCAAGAGGACGCCGAGAAACTGCGCGCCCAACTGTGGGAGCCGTGCACATACGGCGAGTTCGCTGGCAAGGAGGGCGACTGGCACGAGACCCACCTCGACCGACCTCGGTTCGCCGATCAACGCCAGATCATCACTGCCACCGCAACCGCGATTCAGCAGTCACTCAAACTCGCCCCCGCCGAGGGCGGCGAGGGAGTCGAGCAGGTAAAGAGCATGCTCGGCGCCCTGGGCGAAGCACTGACACACGCGGCCGACGACGAGGGCGCCGACGGGGGGTGAGCCTGTGCTCGATCTTGACCGTCTGCCCCTGTCGCGCAAGCAGTTGCGCAGCATCGGACAGGCCACCCGGCGTATCAACCTTTGGCACGGCAGCGTCCGGAGTGGGAAGACCATCGCGAGCCTGCTTGCGTTCGCAATCGCCGCCGCCGAGGCAGGGCCGTCCGGCCTGATCATCATCTGTGGTCGGTCGCTCCAGACGATCGAGCGCAACTGTCTCGAACCCCTGCAAGACGCCGCCTTGTTCGGCCCTCTTGCTCGGCACGTCGTGCACACCCGCGGGGCGACCACGGCCGTCATCCTCGGCCGCACGGTCCACCTGATCGGCGCCGCCGACGCCCGCGCCGAGGGCCGGCTACGTGGCCTTACCGCGCAGCTTGCATATGTCGACGAGGCAACCCTGTTGCCCGAGGGGTTTTGGACGCAACTACTCGCCCGCCTGTCCGTCCCCGGGGCGCGCCTGTACGCGACCACCAACCCCGACAGCCCGCGGCACTGGTTGAAGGTTAGCTACCTCGACCGTGCCCACGAACTGAACTTCAGGGATTGGCACTTCAGGCTGTCCGACAACCCATCGTTGTCACGCGAGTACGTCGCCGCTCTCGGCGCCGAGTACGTCGGCCTGTGGCACCGCCGGATGATCGACGGCGCGTGGGTCGTTGCTGAAGGCGCGATCTACGACATGTGGGACGAGGGGCGGCACGTCGTCGCCGAACTCCCCGACATACGCCGGTATTGGTTGGGTTGCGACTACGGCACCTCCAACATTCCTTCGCAGCAACCCATTACGAAGCGGCCCCGCCCGGTGCGTCACCACCGGCACGGGGCCTTGATCCCCAACCCTGCTACGGAGGGCGAGGACCCATGCACAAGGCTATCGACCATGCGAGCGTGGACGGTGCGGAGCTGGCGATACCCACCGGCCCGATCGAGGCGGCGCCCTGGTCGGCACTGTCCGGGACCGAGGAATACCGCGCCGCGCTCGCCGAGGCGTTCGCCGGCGTCGAGCTGGGGGCGTACGACCGCCGCATCATCGACTGGCTTGCCGGTTGGGACTCCCCGACCGTCGCAACTCTCGCGTCCCTGGTGATCCGGGCGCGTAAGGCGGGGGGTGTCCGATGACCAGCGCCGCACTGCTTGAGCGAGCGACGGAAACCGCGCTGACCGCCGGGATCGTGGCCGATCGCCCGTTGCGTGCGGTGATCTACGCGCGGGTGTCGAGCGACCCCTACAACCGAGGCAAGTCCGTTACCGACCAGGTAACCGAGTGCAAGCGAGAGTGTGACAATCGCGGCTGGCCGGTCGTAAAAATCTTCCGGGACAACGACCGTTCCGCCTCGCGATACGCCACCAAGGAACGCACCGAATACGCAAAGCTCATTGAGTTCTTGGGCACGGGCGCGGCCGATGTGCTTGTCACCTGGGAGTCGTCTCGCGCGCAACGTGACCTTGAGGTGTACCTCAACCTGCGGAAGATCGCCGAGGGGAACGCCGTCCAGTGGTGCTACAAGGGCCGCTTGTACGACCTGTCGCGCACCGACGATCGGTTCACCACCGGCCTTGACGCCCTGCTCGACGAGCGGGAATCGGGCATCACCCGGGACCGCGTACTCCGGGGCAAGAAGTCCAGCGCCGCCAAGGGGCGCCCCAACGGCCGGATGCTCTACGGCTACGCACGCGAATACGACCCGCGTACCGGCGAGTTCGTGAAGTCGGTGATCCGGGAGGATCAGGCCGCCATCGTGCGCGAGGCGGTGCGCCGACTCGCCGCGGGTGAAGCCCTCGGGACACTGTGCCGGGAATTCAATCTGCGCGGGCTGCGCACCAACACCGGCGGCTCTTGGCGCAAGGACAACTTGCGCGCCATGGCCATCAATCCCGGGTACATCGGAAAGCGGGTGCGGCACGGTGTCGTCATCGGGGATGCCGAATGGCCCGCGATCCACCAGACACCCGAGGAACGGCAGGCGTTCTACACCTGTGTACGGCGGTTGACCGATCCAGCGCGGACGACGTGGCGCCCGGGGGGCCTTCGGCACCTGTCGAGCGGTATCGCCGTGTGCGGAGTCTGCGGCGGCAAGCTCTATGCCGCGCACTGGCCGAAGAAGCCCGGCAAGAGTGACCGCCGCATCGGCTACCAATGCCGGGGGACGGACACCCAAGTTGGGCAGTGTGTGGCGATCACCAAAGACATCCTCGACCAGCACCTGACGGCCTTGGTCATCGAGCGGTTGTCACGCCCGGACGCCGCCGAACTGCTCGCCGACGATGAACAGCAGGCGGAGCACATCGCCGCATTGCTCGCCGAGGCCGCCGAGAAGCGCGCCACCCTCGACGAGACCGCCGACCAGGTAGCCAACGGGAAAATGACCGTGACCATGGCCGCCCGGATCGAGGCGCAGTTGCTACCCGAGGTCGAAGCCCTCGAACGGCAAGCGGAGGAGGCCAGCACCGCGCCCGTGCTGCGGGGGCTCATCCGGTCCGATGTGGCCGACATCTGGCCGACGCTTCCTCTCACCCAGCAACGCGAGGTGATCAAGGCGCTCATGGATGTGACCATGCTGCCGCGGCTCACGGCGAAGGACCCCGCGTTTCAAGTCGGTATGGAGTCTCGAAAGGAACTCGGCCGACGGCTGCGCGCCATACGGCGCGCCTACGGGACGCGGGGAATGACGCATCGGCGACTCGCCGAACTCGCCGGCTGGTCCATCTACAAGTCGAGCAACGCCGAAAGCGCCCAAGGAAGAATCACCGCCGACGAGGTGCGTCTGTGGTGCCGTTTGTGTGCTGCGGAATCTGAGGCTGACGAACTGGCCGCCCTTGTTCCGCCCGAGACAACCAAGCGGCTGCGGTCCGGCGCCCGTATCCGGATCACCTGGAAGCACGACCTGTAGACCCGACCCCCACAACCACACACCTACGCCGAACGGCCACGAACCCCGCGGTTCGTGGCCGTTTCGCGTGCCCGGACGCAGGAGCACCACCTCATGAACGACACATCAACCGTGAATGACACGGGCCATGCCGACGACTACGCCGCCGAGATACGGGCGTTGGTCGACGCCGCGCCGCCGCTGAGTGTGCGGCAGCGCGAGCGGCTGCGCCTGGTCTTCCACGCCCGCCCCCGCGCCAAGACTGGCACCAGACGGGCAGCAGCATGAAGGGCTCCGCCATAGCCCCGGCGCGGCGCCGTGCGGCCGACCGCCTGCCCCCGCTCGCCTGCGGGCACCGTGACCCGCTGCTGTGCCTGGCCGCGCCGTCCGGCCCCAGCACCTACAGCCTCACGCCTGCCCAGCTCGCCGCCGAGGTGGCCCGGTGCCGGGTGCGGGGGTGGAGCGAGGCCGACCTCGCCGCCCGGTTCGACACCCCGCAGGCCGCCCCATGAGCGCCACACGGACCACGCAACGCTCTGCCACGTCCCCCAGTGCCCACCTCACCCCGGCGCCGCCCGAGACGACCGCGCACGACCCGGTATCGCTGTGGGCATCGGCACAGGTGACCGCGCTCAACGCCCCAGACGCTCCCGAGTACGGCAGTCCGGCATGGTGCGCGTTGCGCGCGAGCGACCCGCGCCGTTCGGTTGCGCTCATCACCGCCGCGGAGCAGTGGCGCCGCCACACCGCCCAAGAGGCGTGGCTCGACCATCTGCTGACCCACGATCCCGAGCAGTGGTTCGCGCATGTCACTGCCGGCGCCAACGACCACGCCCGCACCCTCGCGGGCAGCCTCGCCCGCCGGCCAACCCACGACGAACTCGCCGCCCGCCGCACCGTGCGCACCCCCGAACGCCCGGTCGTGGCTACCCCCGGCTGGCCGCCCGTCGCTATCCCCGGCCGGCCCGGCTGGTGGCGCCACGTGGGCCCGCGCGGCGAACAACTCGACCTCCCCCACAACCACCCCAAGGAGAAGGCCCGTTGTCCCCCGACATACTCGCCCAGCCGCTCGACCCGGCGATTCGGATGCTGATCACCTCGCCGCCGCCCGCCGACGCTCCCCCGCCCACGCCGTACGCCCCACTGCCCGGCCCGGAACGGCACCGTGGGCACCTGCGGATGGCCGAGAGGTTCCTCGCCGAGCACGCCGACCACCTACGCCACGTGCACGGGGTCGGCTGGTTCCGCTGGGACGGAGCACGCTGGGCCCCTGATGAGCAGCGCGCCGACATCGAGGCCGCCGTCACCACCGTCAAGACCGCCCTCGCCGACCTCAACCGCCTTACCGGCCAAGAACGCGACGCCCTCTACAAGGACGTACGACGCTCGGAATCCGCCACAGGGATCGAGGGCATGTTGCGTATCGCGTCCGCGCTGCCGCCGATCTCCACCCCGTCCAAGGCCCTGGACGCCGACCCGCACCTGTTCAACACCCCCACCGGCACCGTGAACCTGCGCACCGGCAGCGTGCAGCCCAACGACCGCGCCGACCTGATCACGAAAGTTGCCGGCGGGCACCTCGCCCAGGGCACGGATGCCGAATGGGCCGCATTCCTCGCCCGCATCCTCCCCGACGAGGAGGTACGCCATTTCGTTCAACGCCTGTTCGGATACGCCATGTTGGGCGAGGTCCGCGAGCACGTGATGCCGATCTTCACCGGCACCGGCGCCAACGGCAAAGGCACCCTCCGCGACGCCCTGATGTCCGCATTCGGCGACTACGCGATCGAGGTCGACCCGGCCATCCTCATGGAGTCCAAGCACGAGCGGCACGGCGCGTTCAAGATGAGGCTTCGCGGCGCCCGCCTGGCGTTCTGCTCCGAGACCGAGAAGGGCCGACGCTTCGCCGAAGCCACCATGAAACGACTCGTCGGCGGCGACCCGATCGAGGCCAACCTCATGCACAAGAACCCCATCACATTCGACCCCTCGCACACGCTGGTCATGCTGACCAACTTCCTACCCGCCGTCTCCGGCGACGACCCCGCCGCATGGCGCCGCATCCTCGTCGTGCCCTTCGACGTGACCATCCCCGAGGACGAACAGGACCCCGGATTGCCCGACCGGCTCAAGCGCGCGGCCCCCGCCATCCTCGCTTGGGTACACCAGGGTTGGCGCGACTACCAGGCCCAAGGCTTGAACCCTCCCGAGGCCGTACGCGTGCGCACCGCCGCCTACCAGGCCGCCAGTGATGTCCTGGCCCGGTTCCTCGACGAACGCGCCCTGATCACCCCCCACGGCGCCGTCAAGGCCCGGGACCTGTTCACCGCCTG
>NZ_JBIVXW010000088.1:0-36214 GCF_044769405.1 Streptomyces sp. NPDC090442 | reverse complement strand
GCCCACCCTGCAGGGTGGGCGCCGACCGCTTGTTCGGTTCAGCCAGTCATGGCGTCGGCTACGGGCTCTGCGATGTCCCTAGCGGACTTCGCCCATGAGTGACTGGACCTTCTTACGGTACGCGTAGATGGCGAAGCCGGCCCCCGCGGCTGCTATGGCCTCCAAGGCCACCATGCCCTGTCCGTTGAGGTCGACGCCGGCGATGGCGAGCATGCCCGTCACGCTGTCACCGGCGGTGACCGCGAGGAAGAAGACCCCCATCATCTGCGAGGCGTACTTGGCCGGCGCCATCTTCGTGGTCAGGGACAACCCCACGGGGGACAGGCACAGTTCGGCCACGGTGTGCATGAGGAAGATCAGTACCAGCCACCACATGGTGACCTTCGTGTCGCCGGTGGCCGCGCCCATGGGGATGAGGAACACGAAGAAGGACACGCCCGCCACCAGCAGGGCGACGGAGAACTTGACGATCGTGCTGGGCTCGCGGTTGCGGCGGGCCAGGGCCAGCCACAGGGCGGCGAAGACCGGCGCGAGCAGCATCACGAACAGGGGGTTCAGCGACTGGAACAGGGTGCTGGGCATCTCCCAGCCGAAGATGTCCCGGGAGGTCTTGGCGTCGCCGAACAGGGCCAGCGTCGACGCCCCCTGGTCGAAGATCATCCAGAAGATCGCGGCGGCCACGAAGAACCAGATGAACGCCGTCATCTTGGTCTGCTCTTCGCCTGAGAGGTCCTTGTCGCGCTTGATCCGGGCCAGCACCGCGACGGGGATCAGCAGGCCGGCCACGGTGATCGGGATGAGCGCCCAGTTCAAGGTGAGGCGGAACACGCCGGTGAAGCCCACCAGGAGGTAGAACACCGCAACCGCAGCGATGACCGCCAAGGTCTTGACGAGGACACCGTTGCGTTCCCTGGCCGTGAGCGGGTTGGGGACCCGGTTGCTCTCCTCGGCCAGGTGGCGCGAACCGATCAGGAACTGGATCGCACCGAGCGCCATGCCCACCGCGGCCAAACCGAAGCCGAGGTGCCAGTTCACGGTCTCCCCGAGAACACCGATGACGAAGGGAGCGGCGAAGCCACCGAGGTTGATCCCCATGTAGAAGATCGTGAAGCCGCCGTCGCGACGGGGGTCCTTGGGGTCGCTGTAGAGCTGGCCGACCATCGTGGAGATATTGGCCTTGAGCAGGCCCGAGCCGATCGCGACCAGGACCAGGCCGACGAAGAACATCGCCGAGGTCGGAACCGCCAGGCACAGGTGACCGGCAACGATCACCACGCTCGCAATGGCCACGGTCTTGCGGGCGCCCCAGACACGGTCGCCGATCCACCCACCAGGCAGGGCCATGAGGTAGACCATCGCCACGTAGACCGAGTAGATCGCCGTGGCGGTCGCCGCCGTGTACGCAAGGCCGCCGCCTTGGCTACCGGTCGCGGCGTCGGCGCCACCGGAGACCAGGTAGAGGACGAGCAGGGCGCGCATGCCGTAGTAGGAGAAGCGCTCCCACATCTCGGTCATGAACAGCGTGGCCAGGCCGCGAGGGTGGCCGAAGAAGGTCTTCTCGCCGGTTGGCGCGGGGACCTTCGTCAGGCTCGATGCCATCAATGATCCTTGTTCGCTCGGGACGCGTCGCGTGAGCGTACGCGCCCGGTGGGGTTGGCCGGAGCCAGCACGGCACGACCCTCCGGCGCGCAGGGGAATTTCACCCCGTACGGGCATGAAGCAAGGAGGAGAGCGGTGCAGTGTTGGGATCCACGCCGCGCACGCCTCATCGCGCACGGGGCCCGGCCCACTGGTGAATCGTTGAATGGCAGGCTGACAGAACATGACATTCTCTCGTAAGTGACTTTCGACTGGATGTGCAGGGCGAAAGTCCCGAGTAGCTGGTGTCGGCCTTGAGAGCGGCCTTTTCGCTGGTCGGGCGTAGGGGTGGTGAACCCGTGGGAGCGGTGGCCTGTCGTGTCGTCGCTGCTGTGGAGGTTGGCTTCGTTCACTTCAGGCGACAGCCACTTCGAGCGACAGCGTTTGCCTGCCGGTCTTGGACAGCAGTCGCGGATCTTGAGGCCCGCGGATGCTCACGAGAAACAGCAGCGCGGTCTGCGACGAAGGTCTGTCGTCCAGCCTGTATCGCCAGGCACCAGGGCCAGCCGTCAGACCCGCCTCGTTGAGGTGACGGGTGCTGATGGCCGTCGCTATCCTGCGCTGCTGTGACTGGCTCTGTGCGGCTTCCGCTGCTGTTCCTTGACGTCGACGGACCGCTTATCCCGTTCGGGGCGGAGCCGCAGCACTATCCGACCTATGCGACGGGCTCCGGTCTGTGTGAGGCCGACGCGAACCCGCTCCTGACCAGGATTGATCCTCAGCATGGAGCCAAGTTGGCTGCGCTTCCCTGTGAGGTGGTCTGGGCCACGACGTGGATGCATGAGGCGAACGAGTGCATTGCTCCGGTGCTTGGTCTTCCGCAGCTTGCCGTGGCGGTCTGGCCGGAGCCGTCGGACGTCGATGAGCAGGACGAGCGCGACGGACTGCACTGGAAGACCCGTGCCCTCGTCGAATGGGCGGCGGGGCGGACGTTCGTGTGGGTCGATGACGAGGTCACCGACACGGATCGGGCCTGGGTCGCTGCCCACCACCGGGGACGCGCCCGGCTCCACCGGGTCGATGCCCGCCTCGGTCTGGCCGATGGCGACTATGAGGCTCTCGACTCGTGGCTGCGACAGCCGTGCGGACCGGAGGAGGACCACCAGAAGTGCCTGGTGGCGACCCGGCACCCGGAGGGCGGCGGACCGCCGAGCGAGAACCTGGAGTGATCAGCCGACCTTGGCCGGTTCCTGCTCGCGCCGGATGTGTCCGGGCCAGACGTCGGGCCATGAGTCGAGAGAGCACGCCAGCGGCGCGAAGGAATCCCAGGGCGCAGGGGCCGGTGTCCCGGAGGCACTCCTGGGCAATGGATGAGGGCATGGCTGTCACTCCACCACCTTCAAGTGCCTTCTCTGCTTCCGGTGCTGACGCCTTGTCCGCCTCGTCTGCTGAGTCGTTGCGCTCTGGGTCGTTCGATACGGCCGCTGCCCAGTACGCGGACAGTCGCCCTTCGTACCCCTCCGTTCTGCTGGATGCACTGGAGGAATGCAGCGGTCGCCCGCTGGCCGGTGCGCAGATCGTCGACGTCGGGGCGGGCACAGGTATTGCCACCGCGCTGCTACGCGGCCGCGGTGCGCACGTGCTTGCCGTCGAGCCGGGGGAGCGGATGGCCGCGGAATTGCGCCGCCGTGTCCCCGGTGTCCCGGTAGTGCGTGGCAACGGCAACGCCCTCCCCATCGCTGGCGCCAGCGTTGACTTTGTTACCTACGCGCAGGCGTGGCACTGGACGGACCCGGCTCGTGCCGTGCCGGAAGCCTGGCGGGTGCTCCGTAGCGGCGGCGCGCTCGCAATGTGGTGGAACGAGGACGCCCTTGACGTTCCCTGGATTGCCGCGCAGAAGGACCGCGTTGCGCGCCATTTCGGCAGTGCCCCGTCGCCGCGTCCCCGCGACGAGGCCGGCCGGCTCCGCGCGGCGTTCAAGGGCCTGAAAAGCACCCCACCGTATGCACACCGCCAACTGCGCTGGAGTCGCACGGTGTCGGTGGACAAGCACCTGACCAATATCGGCAGTCACTCGATCTTCCTGGTGAACGGCGACCACGCCAGGACCTTCCTGACCGAGGAGCGAGCCCGGCTGCTGTCTCTCTTCCCCGAGGGCCAGGTGGAAGAGGTCTACGACGTCTTGCTGATCGTCGCACTACGCCCGTAGGTCTGTGTGTCGGGATCCGCCAAACCTGCGCGGCCGCAAGGTCGTTGAGGGCGACCTCGGCGCCGAGCCTCATATGCGGGGTGCCTGTCACCGACCTTTCGGGAGCGGCTGGCAGGAGTCGAGCAGTACCGGGAGAACACCGAAGCCCGGCAGCAGTCGCTGCGTCCCTGCCTCACGCTGGGAAGGGCCGCGCGGGCGACCGCATCCCTGACCCGGACGCCGCGCTGACGGGGCGGAATCACCCTCTTCAAGGAATCGTGAACCCATGACCACGATCAAGGCCATTGCTTTCGACGCCTACGGATCCGCCGACGTGCTGTACCCCGTCGAGCTCGACCTGCCGGTTCCCGGGCCGGGGCAGGTACGGATCGCCGTGCGCTCCGCCGGGGTCAATCCGCTCGATCACAAGATCCGCAGCGGTGGTATGGCCGGGCTCTTCCCTGTCGATTTTCCGTACGTCCCCGGTCGGGAGGCGTCCGGCGTGGTGGAGGCGGTGGGCGACGGCGTCACCGAGGTCCGGACCGGGGACGCCGTGCTCGGCCCCACGGTCACGGGCTCGTACGCCGAGCGCACCCTGGCGGACGCGGGCCGGCTGGTCGCCAAGCCCGGCTCGATGACCTGGGAGGAGGCCGCCGCGCTGCCGTTGGCGGCCGAGACGGCCTGGCGAGTACTGGAGCTGCTGCAGCTCCGCGAGGGCGAGACCCTGCTGATCCACGGCGCCGCCGGGGGAGTGGGCACGATGGCCGTCCAGTTCGCGCGGCGCCGCGGCGTCCGCGTCATCGGCACCGCGAGCGAGGCCAACCACGCCTACCTGCGCGGGCTCGGCGCGGACCCGGTCACCTATGGCGAGGGCCTCGCCGGCCGGGTCCGCGCACTGGCTCCCGACGGCGTGCACGCCGCCCTGGACGCGGTGGGCAAGGGCGACGCGGTGGCCGTCTCGGTGGAGCTGACGGGTGGCCCGGACCGGGTGGTGACGATCGCCGACGAGGATGCCGGGCGCCACGGTGTCCGCTTCTCCAACGGCACCGAACCGGGCGCGTCCCGCACGGTGCCCGCCCTCACAGCGGCCCTCGGCCTGTTCGAGTCTGGCATCCTGCAACTGCCGATCCACCACGTGTACCCGCTGTCGGAGGCGGCGGAGGCGCAACGGGAGAGCGAACGGGGCCATCTGACCGGGAAGATCGTGCTGGCGATCGCCTGAGGGGGACGGTTCGGGCAAGCGATGCAGCTCTCCGGCAGTGGTCGGCCGCTGGAACCGTGGGCACGCGGTCCGCTCGGCTGAGGTCCCGTACCCCACCCGCCCCACGTGACATCAACGCCCTCGCCAACGAGCCTGGTTCGAAAGGATATTGATAGGCGCTCAGTTAGAGGTCCTAACAGAAGTGGTTGATCATGTGACTCTTGGCCTATCCGCTCGTTGCTCTGGCTGTGGGGAAACGTCAGTCGCGGCCGTGGATCGTGTCGGATGAACTGTGGGCGTTGGTCGAGCCGTTGCTGCCCAAACCGGGGCCGAAGCTGGTCGAGGGGCGGCCGAGAGTGCCAGATCGGCAGGCGTTGTGCGGGATCCTGTTCGTGCTGCACACCGGCATCCAGTGGGAGTACCTGCCGCAGGAGCTGGGCTTCGGTTCGGGCATGACTTGTTGGCGTCGACTGGCCACGTGGAACGAGGCCGGGGTGTGGGACCGACTGCATGTGCTGCTGCTGAAGAAGCTGCGGTCGGCGAAGAAGCTGGACTGGTCTCGGGCGGTGATCGACTCCTCCCATGTGCGGGCGGCCCGTAGGGGCCCAAAAGCGGTCCCAGCCCGGTCGATCGTGCTCGGCCGGGCAGCAAGCACCACGTCATCACCGATGCCCAGGGCATCCCGCTCGCGGTGTCGCTGACCGGCGGTAATCGCAACGACGTCACCCAACTCCTGCCTCTGCTCGACAAGATCCCGGCCGTCGCCGGAGTGGTCGGCCGGCCCCGGCATCGGCCCGATGCACTGTTTGCCGACCGCGGCTACGACCACGACAAGTACCGGCGCTTGCTATGGCGGCGCGGAATCCGCCCCGTGATCGCGAGGCGAGGCCAGCCTCACGGTTCCGGCCTGGGCATCTTCCGGTATGTCGTCGAACGAACCATCTCCTGGTTGCACGGCTTCCGCCGCCTGCGCATCCGATGGGAGCGACGGGACGACATCCATGAAGCCTTCCTCGGGCTCGCTACATGTCTCATCACCTACAGACATGTCCGACGCCTTTGTTAGGAACTCTTAGTGCCCGCCGCCGTACTGGCTGTGCCCGCTGCCGCGTTCGCAACGGAGACGGTGTCCAAGGCCGGCCCCCGCACGCCCGCCTCTCCCGACCTCCCCGATGCCGCAAGCAGAGGCAAGGCAGCCGGTGATTCCGATGGTTCGGGTCAGTCCTGCGCCTTCGAGTCCGACCAACTCCACGTGGCCGTCAACGGGCTGCCGCACCAGATGGCTGCGGGCGGTGCCTGGACCCCCTTCTCCATGACGCTCACCAACACCACCGGCAAGCCCCTGGCCGAGGTCCAGCCCTTCCTGGTCCTGTCCTCTGCCGAGGACGTCGACCGGCCGTACTTGGAGCTGGACACCGAGTACCACGATGCCAAGACGGGGAAGTGGAAGACTTTCCGCGACGCGACGCCCGACGACCTGTTCGGCTCCTTCGCCATCGGTGCGCGCGACACCCGCATGCTCCAACTGCGCACCCACGTGGTCAAGAACGCCAAGCCCGGTGCCGGGTACGCGCGCGCTGCCGGCGACTACCGCAACAGCGACAGATCCTGCGGTTCGGCCAAGGAAGCCTGGTACGACTTCACCATTCTCCCCGCGGGCGCGAAGCCGACGCAGCCGCCAACTGCCTAGCCCGTCAAGCCGGCTGACACGACCGGGCGCGCCCAGAGTGCTACGGGTGGTTCCGATTCCACCAGTTGCCTCGGCCTGCAAGGCGGCGCCCAACTCGCCGCGACGGGTTCCTCGTCCGCACTCCCGATCACCCTCGTCGGCGAAGCCGTGCCGGTGGTCGGCGTGGAGCGGTCATCGGAATGCGTCGCCGAAAGGGTGCGGCCGGCCGGACATCACGCACGTCACCGTGTCAGACCAACCATCTCTCCAAGAACCTGACAACCCCAAGAACCCACGGCCTCAGAGCTCAACGCCACTGGTAGCAAAGGCTCCAGGGATCGAAGAACCAGGAAAGAGATCTTCATGAAACTGCGCCGCGCCCTGTCGGCCTCGGCCGCGACGGCCGCCCTGCTCCCCGTGGTGATGGCTGCCGCGCCCGCCTGCAAGGCGGCCCCCATCGCGGAACTCCCGAAGTGCTCCGACATCGGACAGGGGCACGACAACACCTTCCAGGGCCGCACGTTCGGTGTACCCAAGTCGGTCACTCTCGGCCCTGACTGGACGACCTACACCGCCACACTCGCCAACGCCTCGGCGAAGGAGCTGAAGTCGTTCGAACTCAGCGCCAACTTAGGCAGTTACGTCTACAACGAGGGCGAGCGCGACCTCAGTCCGTACGGGGATCTGCAGTACTGGGACACCGCGCAGCACGCCTGGAAGACACTGCGCCAGGCCAACGGAGACGCCGGCGGCACCGTCCCCGGCTCGAAGACGCTGAAGCCCCGCGAGTCCGTCCACGTCCAGTTGCGGTTCAGGGTGGGCAAGGACCTGCCCATGGACCACCCGTACGACGCGTTCACCGGGCTCACCGGCACCTTCGTCGACCGTTACCGCAAGACGGACTGCACGACTCAAGGCGTTGCCGTCGGCACTTTCTCCCTCCGAGAGGGCTGACGCCTGCGGGAGCCAGGGTGCTTCTGATGGCTCATGTGTATGCCTGGGCGAGGCAGGCGCTTCGCCTGGCGCGACGGCTCGAACTTCACGGACACGCAGTGGCAGAAGCTCAAGCCGTCGTTGCCGGCCGACGGCAGGCATGGTGGGCAGTGAGCCTCCGTCAACTTGAAGCCACAGATCAATGGGGTGGTGTGACCAGCGCTCGGGGTGCTCACGTTGGTCGTGGGCGGCTGTCTGTGGAGTGGGTCGCCTGACGGAACGGCCGTTTCGCTGTTTCCAGGTCAGGAGCGGCGCTTGATGCGGCCTGGGTCTCCGGCGAAACACCCTGGCAGGCCGGGACGTCGGCGGCCGCGCTCAGGCGCGGCGGGCCCGCCAGAGCCATGTTGCCGTGCCAACAATCAGGGCGAGGTTTCCCAAGTTGCTCAGCAGGGCTGGGATTTCTGCCGTCGCGAAGCCCGAGATCAGGTTCCAGGTGACGAAGACGGTCGTCGGCACGATGACGGTGAGCAGTAGGCCGGTGGTCTTCTGGACGGCGGTCCAGTGCACTGAGGTGCAGAGAAGCACAGCGCCGGTGACGCGGAACAGCAAGCCGAACATCGGGCCGGGGTCGAACGCCGCGTCGAGACCGATGGAGAAGAGCATCGTGAAGGGCAGCGAGAGGGTGAGCATCAGGAGGGGGACCAGGGGGTGCACTTTGCCGCGCCGAGCGGGTGCGTTCAGGTCACTTCCGGCCGGGGTGCCGGTGGTCCCGTTCCCGGCCTCGGCCAGCGCTGTCGCCGCGATCGTGCGGGGGTCCCCCAGCTCCGTGAGTATCTCGCCGATCGCGGCGTCGGGGCGTTCGGTGCGCGTCACCTCGATGTGTTCGGCGAGGTCGGCGAGGAGTTCCTGGCGGCGGTCGGCGGGAAGTGCGGAGCTCTCGCGCTCGACGGCGGAGAGGTAGTCGCGTACGGGGTCGGCAGAGGTCTTCATGCGAGGTCTCCGGTGGAGGGGTGGGGGGTGGTCAGGAAGCCGTCGACGGCGTTGCGGAAGCCGGGCCATACGCGGGTGAACTCGTCGAGCGCGGCCCGGCCGCTGTCGGTGAGCGCGTAGTAGCGACGGGGTGGGCCGGAGGCAGACTCCTGCCAGGTGGTGGTGACCAGGTCGTCGCGGCGGAGCCGGGAGAGCAGCGGGTAGACCGTGCCCTGACTGGTGGCCAAGGCACCGGACTCCTCCAAGGCATGGAGGAGTTCCACGCCGTAACGGGGGCGGTCCCGCATCAGGGCGAGTACGCAGTACTCCAGAACCCCCTTGCGCAGCTGGGCGGCTGCCCGGGCTTGCTTGGTCGAATCACCAGGTTCCATGCGATGCAAGATACCTGGTGGGGCAAGTGGATGGGAAGGGAGCCCCTTCCAGAGCGTCGTCAGCGGTCGTCGACCAGAACGACGTCCCCGCCCCGCCGGGCGAACTTGTTCAACGCGCGGTCCAGGCGCGGGGCCTGCGCGGCGAGTAGGGCGATCAGCTCGTGGATGTTCACGAGAAAAGCAGCGGTCCGTGGCTCGATGGCCGGATCAGGCCGAGCTCGGGCCACGTTGTGTGCCACCAACGCGAGATCGGTCAAGGGATCGCGCAAGGCGCGAGGGTGTTTGCTGCGTCCCCGTCAGGCGTCGAACCGCCCGCGTGCGCTCTCGATGTGACCGAGGTGCTGGTGGGTCCAGCCGCATATGGCGTCGACCGCGGTGCGCAGGCCCCGGCCCGGTTCGGTGAGGGTGTACTCGACGCGCGGTGGCACGGTGGGGTGCACCTTCCGGTCGACCAGGCCATTGCGCTCCAGCATGCGCAGGTTCTGGGTGAGCATCTTGTGGCTGATGCCCTCGACCTCGTTTCGCAACTCGCTGAAGCGCAGGGTGCGCTCGCCGAGCGCCTCGATGATCAGGAGCGCCCACTTGTTGGCGACGTCCGAGAAGATCTCCCGTGCCAGGGAGTCCGCGCGTCGCAGGTCAGCGTCCTCGGGCAGGCCCTTGAGCAGTTGCTTGGTCACCATTGGGTTCCCCAGTCACCGAAAAGTGCGTTCTTCCAGGTCAGCCGTCACTCTCCTACAGTTCCCGAGTAACTACAAGAGAGCAGAAGGGAAGGGTGAACACTGTGGCCACCATTGATGTCTTCAGCTACGACGTGCCGGCTGAGAGCGACTTCGGCTACTCACAGGCAATCAAGTCCGGCGAACTCGTCCACGTCTCCGGACAGCTCGCGTTCGACGCGGCAGGCGAGTTCCTCCACGCGGGCGACTTCGCCGCCCAGCTCAAGCAGACCCACGCCAACATGGACAGGATCCTGGACCACTGCGGTGCGACCCGGAACCAGGTCGTCTCGCAGACCCTGTACGTGGTGGACCTGCGGCAGAATGCCGCGGCGACGGCGGAGGGCAACCTGGGGTACTTCGGCGACCACCGCCCGGCCAGCACGGTCGTGGGCATCACCGAACTGACCCTGCCCGGCCAAGTCGTCGAAATCAGCTTCGTCATCGACACGAAACTGCCCGCCTGAGGTCTCCTTCTCGCCCGTCCCACGGCCCTCTGGGGCTTCCGTTCGTGAAACCTTGAGGTGTCCGTAGCCCACCCACCCCCGAACGGCATCGAGTTGGTCTATCTGCCGTCCGACGGCTCCCCAACTGAACCGGATCGAGGCCAAGTTCGCGGCCCTACGCCACTTCGTTCCCAACGGCGCCGACCACCGCGGCCACGTCGAGCAGAAGCCCGCCATCGGAGTCTACGTCCGCTGGCGCGCCACTCACGCGAAACCGACGACGAACTGCGCCCCAGACTCAACGATCCGAACGCGGACTCATTACCCCGCCAGGCCAACGTGACCAGCCGCTGGACGCCCGACCGCCCACGTACCGATCACCGAACAGCCGGTAGAGCACCCAGCGTTGTGGCCCGTCTGTAATAGAAGAATCGCAACCGTTGGGCGCACTGCGAAGTCTGATTCCGCATGAAGGAATCCACAGCACTCAGAAAACGGCGACACGCGCCCAGAGCGGGGGCGGCCCTCCTGTTGGCCGCCCTCGCCGTAGGGGTGGCCGCCTGCGGCGCGCAGCAGCCGGTGGGTGCGGACGAACGGCCCTCGCAGGCGGCGAAGAAGACGTCGGAGAGAACCACGTCCTCCCCGGCGGCGGTGAAGCGGCCCCAGGGGACGTCGGTGGCCCTCACCTACGCGATGCGGACGTACTACCTTCCGCCTTCGGCCAAACCGAGCCTGGAGACCGGGCCCGCCTCTTTCCAGGTCCGGCTGGAGCCCAGAGGCTGGACCGGCACCAGACGGTCGGTCGCCAAGGACGTCAAGGTGACTTTCGACCTGTCGGCCTTCAAGGGCCTCGCCAAGGTCCGTTGGATCAACCAGGGGAACCGGCACCCGGACACGTGCGTCCGCGCCGGCGATCAACTGACCTGCGCGTTGGGAGATCTGGAGGAGTACGGCGCGACGTTCGAGCCGTTCGCGCTGGACGTACTGCCGGATGCGCCCAAGGGCCCGGCCGGCGCCCTGCACATGGAGGTGACCAGCGCAAACGCCCCCACCGTCCAGCACACCACCCGACTCGTCGTCGGCACCCCACGACTGACGCTACGTCAGGAAAAGGAGCGGGCAGGCGTGCGACAGGGATCCGAGCTGCCGCTGACTCCCGCCTTCGGCAACCAGGGCGACACCGCCATCGACGACGACCTCGTCGTCACGGTGGAGGCCAAGGCAGCCACGCTGCGCCCGCAGTACCGCAACTGCCGCTACGACAAGCTGGTTGCACCGACCAAGGCGGAGTGCACCTTCCCCGGACCGCTGCCGGCTGGCACGGCGTACGAGACCGACAAGCCGCTCACGGCCGTGGCCGGCGGGGACGCGATGCAGGGCGTCCTCGACTACCACGTGTACCGGGCCCACGACCGGCGCGACGCGCTCTACCCGCAGGCGCAGTTGCCCGAATCGGCCCCGTCGGGGACGGGCGCGCCGCTGGGACTCCACCCCGTGGACGGCAGCGGCGACGACTTCGCCCCGTCCGCCTACGAGAAGGCCGACGCCGCCAACGGAACACTGGCCTTCGCCACCGACCAGACCCACGATGTACAGGCCGTCGGATTCACGATCAAGGGCAAGGTGGGCCAGTCGCTCATGGTCAGCGTGCCGCTGCCGCGGAACCTCAGCGAACGCACCTTCCGGGTGACCCTGCCCGAGGGCGTCAGCATGGCGGAGTTCGACCGCAGCGGGTATGCGAGTGAGATGAGCTTCTGCGGGTCGGTCGACGGGGTGGCCGAGTGCGCCCCGGCCATGACCGGCGACGCGCCGAGCATGTTCGTCCGCATCGACAAGCGGGTCGACGGCGCCCAGGGCACGGTCACCGCGACCTCCGACCCCAAGGTCGACGCGAACCAGGAGAACAACACCGCGCCGGTGAAGGTCGAGTACGTCGATTAGGCGCTGCCCTGGCGATCATCCGTAGGGTGCCTCGGTGGTACTTCGCCCCGAGGCCGTGGGAGGGGTGGGCAGGCAAGTGGACAGGGAGTCCCGGCATGCCGCTGTCGTGACGCTCGGCGAACTCGGACGAAGTCACGACTACCGTGACCGCGCGGATGCCGGTCATGGCCTGGCAGGGTTTGCCGAGATGGAGGAGGCCCTTGGGCCGCTGCTGGAGCTCGTCTTCGACCCTGGTGACACCTTCGTCACCAGGGTGACCACAGAAGCGCTGCTCCGGCGAAAGGACACGGCCGGACTGACGATAGTCGCGTCCGCACTGGCAGTTGCTGACCCCCATCACGGGGATTGGATCCACACCGCAGTCGTCGACGTATTCAGCATCTTCTCCCGCGATCGGGACGACGCGATCCGGTTGTGTGAGGAGCTGTCGCAGGACGCCGACGACCGTGTTGCCCGTGGAGCTTGGCAGCTGCACGAAATCCTGGCTGAGATCGACCCCGTTCTTCGTCCCGCATAGCGTAGGGCGACCGCCAGACGATTCGGGCGCCGAGGTGCGAGGTACCGGCGACGGCGGCGATCGCACCGAGGAGGGCCCCAAGTCCCAACTGGCTTGCGAGGAACGGGCAAAGCTCTCGCCGGCCGAGCGGCTGACGGCCGTCAATGCGTGTCGCTGCAAGAACCTGATCGGCTGAACTAGGTCTGTACTGCGACCACAACAACTATGACGACGACCGAAATGAGGGCACCCAGGATCATTCCAGCCGCCCTTGGCGTCATCCGATCCCGCAGCCTCTTCGGTGGCTGGACCCGTGCGGTCTGGTCCGTGCTCAACTCCACCAGTTGACCACCCGTTGGAAGTCAACGTGGAATTCGGGGAACGGGTACAGGTTGCTGTGCTGGAGACCAGGCAGCGAGCGACGCCGCCCGCTCGCGAGGGTGATCCGAGCCGCGAGTGCGGTCCCGTTCTGGTCCTTGGTCTCACGCACATCGATCCAGCGGACGTCTCGCCAAGGGTAGGTGCGGCCGCGCCCGAAACCCCAGCAGATGGATATTCCGGCTGCCCCGACCGTGGCCCAGCTCCGGAGTGCGCTGACAAGGCAGAGGCCGACAAGCACAGCCGTCACACCGCTCAGCCAACAGAAGCCCGCCAGCCCAAGTCGCAAGTAGGCAAAGGCAGTTTGAGCAGCCCGCAGGACACCCAGCATCCCGAGGAAAGGGGGGCGCGAAAGGCAGTCCATCTCGTCGAACACCGGCCATCGGGATCACGGACGAAGAACCGCACTTCGACGTGCCTGTATCTGTGCGCACTCTTGCAACCGGCTTTAGGGCTCCTGGCGAAAGTGCTGGGCTTTACTGGTCAGCGGCCGGTGCCGTGCACGAGACCGCAGGCTTAACGGGACGCGGTCAGCCGCGTCATCGCACGTGAGAAATCCGGCGACATCGGCGACCATCCCCGGGATACTGCTCGCCCATGGATGAAGTCAAAGTCGTCGTCGCCCATTCCGAGCGCGCGACCCTGCGCGTCGGCGACGTGTTCCTGAAGGTGGACGCCGATCAGGCGCGCATCGACGTCGAGGTCAAGGCGATGTCCCTGGCACCGGTCCCGACCCCGGAGGTCCTGTGGCGCAAGCCGCCCGTGCTCGCGATCGCCGCACTTCCGGGGACGACGCTTGGACGTCTCGGCGGGCCGTCGACCGGGTCCCCGACGGCATGGGCCGCGGCGGGCGCCGCCATCAGGAAGTTGCACGATGCGCCGCTGCCGCCCCGGCCGGGCCAGGCTGGCCGGAGCATCATCGCGCTGGCGGCGGAACTCGACGACAAGTGCGAGTGGCTCGTGACGAACGGCGTCCTGCCCGCGGACCTGGTCACCCGTAACCGCCAGGTCGCCGAGGCCGCACTCCGGCCGTGGACTCCGGCGTTCACCCACGGCGACCTGCAGATCGCGCACGTCTTCGTCGACGGCGACGAGGTCACGGGCATCATCGACTGGTCCGAGGCAGGCCAGGGTGATGCCCTGTACGACCTCGCCACCTTCACGCTCGGACACGAGGAGCACCTCGACGACGTCATCGCCGGCTACGGCACCGACGTCGACCTCGACGTGATCCGCGCGTGGTGGTCGTTGCGAAGCCTGCTGGCGGTTCGCTGGCTGATCGAGCACGGCTTCGACCCCTTCGCACCGGGCTGCGAGGTCGACGTGCTGAGATCCCGGATGTGAGACTGCGCGGGCCTGACTGCCACGGTATGCGTTCTGACACATCGAGTTGGCCGCCTCTGCGGGTGCGCAGGTGGCAGAACCGGTGGAGCAGCGCGATCGCTCCTTCCTCGACCCAGCGGTACACGCTCAAGCCGGAGCCGTGCCCGGTGCCGCGCCGGGCGATGTGCGGGGTGATCTGGAGCCGGCGGACCTTGTCCCGGTAGACCTTTGGGTCGTAACCGCGGTCGGCGTACGGGCGCTTGGGGGAGTGACGCCTACGGATACGCCTGACATCCACTTGGGCTTCGGCCAGTGGGAGCTGGGTCTTGTACCCGCGGCTGCACGTGCGTGACGCCGCCGGCTCCTCACCCCCGCTTCATCGCGTCGAGGCTGTCGGTGGGGTGGAGGTGGCGGCTCTCCTCTGGCGTCTGGGAGTTGTCGCGCTGGTATAGGGGCCGCTTGGTCATCGGCTCGTTCAGGCCGTTCGAGATCGACGAGCTTGACGTTCTCGAACGAGAGGTCGGGCTTCTGTTGCCGGCGTCGCGCCGCTCGTTCCTACAAGCCGTTGGCGGGGAGAGCTTTGCTTACTCCGTCCTCCTGCCGGATTGCGGCCCGGAACCGCTTCAGAGCTTCGGCGACCTCTATGAGCTCGGTCGTGACAGCGCCGGGGAATACGACTATGGCACCCTGCTCGGGGAGTATCGCCGCAGCTCAGACTGGTGGGTCGCCAACGAAGTCCAACTCTTGGGCCTGCTGCCCATCGCCCGCGACGCCGAGTAGCTCGCACGACGGGCATCGCCTGGTAACCCTGGTATCCGTAGGTGTGCTTCCACGACGGCGCGGCGGCCGGGCTCAGCGGCGCACCGGGCTACCAACTGCTGAAGTCCCTCTCGGCGGGCGGCGGGACGGCTTGGGTGTGAGCTGCGAGCAGTGTGGGCTGTTCAGATTCGCCAGGTGCGGATGCGTCCTGCTGCTTGGTAGACGGTGGTCTTGCCGGCTTGGATGTCGCGGACGAGGTCGACCAGGGCACCGTAGGGCGGGTCGACGCCTTCACCGGAGGCGTGCATGTAGGCAACGGCGACCTGACAGGCGAACAACGCGTTGCGGTACGGCAGAGGCTGCAGCCGCACCAGGGTGTCCAACAGTGCCGCGGCGCGCCAGGCGGCGTCGGGGTCGGCAGCACTGGGGCGGGGAATGCGGGTCTTGTGGCGGGCGACGGCGGCCACAAGGGCGGAGTAGTCGGCGACCGACACGTCCTCGGGGACGGCCTGCTCCTGGACGTCGAGGAGCCAGGGCACGCCGATGTGCAGGACCATCAGGCGGCGTGGCCCTCTCCCCGGCGAGTGGCCGGTGGGACCTCGTCGGGGAACGCCTCGTCGAAGTCCGCCCGGTGGTCCTCGCCCCAGGTGACGGCGTAGCGGACGAACTGCAGGCGGTGCTGCTCGCGCAGGGGGAGGTCGTGGAGGTACTGCTTGAGGGATTTGCCTTCGGCCGCTGCGGCGGCGCGGACCTCGTGCATCTCGTCGTCGGTGAAGGTCACATTCAGCGAGGGCATACTCGCAAGGTACCGGATTGGTACCTTGCGAGTCCATCGCCACCAGAGCCCGCCACCCTCCGTCAGCGCACGCCGCGCGCAACTCCTTCGTATCGGCGGGGAACCGTCGCGAGCGCCTTTGGAGCCCGTCCGATGCGTCAGAGGCCGGTCCCGAGGATGCTCCAATTAACCGGGACGCCACGGTCCGTGAGGAGGCCGCTCAGGGGCACCATGAGGTGGGGCTGAACGGGAGTGTCGTCCTGTGGATCTGCCACAGCCTGTGCCGACACGGGGCCGAGAAGCAGCATGGCAAGAGCGAAACCGGCGAGCGTTCGGTGCGTATTCGTCATGGTTTGCCAACGAGTCAACAGCAGCCACGTCACCACACAGCGCTCCCCTGTGGACCGTTCGGGGCTTGGACTGGACGCGACCGCCAGGGTGGTCAAGATCTTGCCGCCGTGATGCTGGCGGCCGCACGCTCGGCCTCGTCCTCACTGACGCGGGCCCGTTCCTCCAGCAGCACTGCGGCGGCCTGCGGCAGGCCGGCTTGAGTCGGCACCTTCTCCAGCGGTGCAAGCGCAGCCACGGCCTGCACCGTGGCCAGCACGGCATCGGATCCGGCTTGCGGAATGCGGGTGTTGACGCCGCGTCCGAGTACACGATCGCGGAACAGCAGGGACGGGACGGTGGCCACCAGCCCAACATCTCACCGCCCTGGGTTCCATTCGTAGGGCTCAGGACCTGGACGACGCTCGCCAAGTTCCTCTGGCCTGCCGGATTCTGGCCACCGTGCTCGCACCTGCGCAGCCATCTCCCGATGACGCCGCGGTTGTGGTGGGCCTGCTGTACGTCGACGCCGGCCGCGCCCCAGCCCAGGGCATCAGGGACTCGGCTACCACGGACGACCTCCGCGCTTCGATTGCGACACCGACCATGCGGCCGGCTGCTCTCCACAAGTCATGACGTGGCGTCACATCTTGTCGCTGGGTTCTGGACTGGCCCCTCCAGTTGCAGCGCGCGGGGGAGGCAGTCGTCGCGCATGTCCGCCAGCCGCACGCGGCTGACCCCGCTGTAGGCAAGGTATCGGGCTGTCCAGGGCGTGGAGAATTCCCGATATCGCTCCAACGGCTCGAAGGCCGCGCGCAGGGGTAGCCCCAGCGCACCGGCCACATGACGGGCATCTCCTGTCCTCACCGCACGCGGGGGCTCCGTCGAGCCGGGATGGCGGTCGCCCTCCTTCAAACGGTCCACAAGATCACCGCTCAAAGTTGCCGAGCTCGTCACCTACGGTGAGGCTGGCCGCACACGCATTTTCTCCGGTGCGTTCTCCCCGCCTCCCGGAACGCAGTGCCGGAGGCGGGGAGAAGAAATGCCCCCGCCGATGGCGCCTGGGCCTGACTGAACGTCACAACTCCCCAGGATGCAGTCTCTCCGCCCTCTCTGCGACGGACGCCGCACTCGGGTGGCTGCGCCTTCCGCGCTGGACTTCCGCGCGTGGAGCCAACCGGCACAGTGCCTCAAGGCTCGCGGGGCGGATCACTCTCGCACCCGCGGCGACAGTTCCGCGTTCGGGCAGACGGGCGAGAGCCACAACGGGTCGTCCCTGCGCGTGCAATGTTGAGGTCAGGGGTGTACGCAGGAGGCTGAGTTGTCCTGACATCAACCGTCAGGGGGATGGTCCATCTCGTAGAAGCCTTGTGCGAGGCCGATGAGGACGGCGATGGATACTCCAAGGCACAGTGCGAGCGCCGCCCACAAAGTGATCCTCTTGGCCTTGCACCGGCTACTCCCGCCGTGCCACCGTCGGTGCTGGGGGCGTGGGGATTGTGTGGCTTGTCGGGGCCGGGTGGGGTGCGCCGGTCTGGCGGCCGACGCAGTGGGGGCTCACAAGGTGGTTCGCATCAGGCCGGAGCTGCCTTTGACGTCGAAGTCCCGTGCCAGGCCAGTGGAGTTGAGGTGGGCGAGGTCGGCTGCTCCAGCTCCATCGTGAAGGGACCTTCGAAGGCGGTCTGAGTGCGGCGGTGCTCACTGGGGATGCCCCAGTTCCAACGGTGTTCCGTTGCCAGCCTCATTGAGTCGACTCTCGTCGCTCGTACACCGTCACTCGTCGCCCGTAGGCCTGTTTATCTACTACCAGCGTGAAGTACTCCTTGAGCACGGCAGTCTTCGCCTTGTCGCGCTCCGCCGAAACCGGTCGGGCGACCTTCGCTGCGTCCGTGACCAGCAGTATCCGCTGTTGTGCCAACATCGCGGTCCGTATCTCGGCGGGTCCGGCCTCCTCGCCCTTCAACGTGCCCGACGCTACCGGGCTCCGCACCAGCGCGATGTCCTGCAGGCCGGCGAAGCTGTCGGGGGAGACCAGTGCAGAATCGCGCCGGGCTGCCGGTATGAAAAACACTGCATCCCCGGTCTTCTTCAGCCGCTGCACGTGCGCTGCCACCGACAGGACGTCGTCCACCCGGCTCGTCGGAGACCGCTCGGCCAGCGAATAGGGCAAAAGAGCCATCACTGACACGGCGATCGCTCCTGGGACGACCCACAGCGACGCTCTGGGAAACCGCGGCCCGATCGCCCGTACCGTCGCCCCCAGCGCGGCGCCGATCAGCAGCGCCAACCCGAGCATGCTGAACAGAACGTAGCGGTCGAGGAACAACGGCTGGACCACGGAGAGTCCGATGAGACCAATCTGTGGCACCGCCAGCAGCGGCAGCCCGACGGCCGCTACCGACAGGCGACCCGCCCGTGACCGATCCAGCAGGGCTCCAAGACCGCCGATCGCCAGCAGGATCGCCGGGCCGATCAGCATGTGCCACGTCAGCGGCGGTATCCAGGACACCTGGTCGGCCTGGTGCCGACTGAAAAGGACCAACGGCAGCGCGCCAACCACGGCTGCCGCTGCGGCTGCAGCCCAACGTGCCCACACCCCACGCCGAGCGTGCGCCCACATCAGGGTTGCCGCGTGCGCGGGCACGATGAGCAGCGACAACCAGTTCAGCAGCCCGCATACCAGCACCGTCCCTGCGTACGTCGCCCAGCGCACCGATCCGCCTCGACCCTGGAGCGCGGTCACCAACAACAGTGTCGAGATCCCGGTTCCGGCAGCGACCAGCGCGTACGGGCGCCCCTCTTGGAGATAGAACTGCACCGCCGGCAGCAGTCCGAACGCCAGCCCTCCCCCCAAGCCCACCCAGAACCCGGCCAGTCGATGGCCGACGACAGTCACACAGGCCGCCGCCACCGCCATCGCCAACACAGACGGCAACCGCAAAGTGGTGGTACTGGGCCCGAAGCATTCGAAGAGCCCGTGCATGAGGAAGTAGTAGAGCCCGTGCACCACATCGACCTGGCCCAGCATGTGCCAGATGTCGGCGGCGGACCGCCGGGCCACCTGCCAGGTCGCGGCCTCGTCTCGCCAGACACTGTGCTGCCGGGACAGCCCCCACAAGCCGAGGGCAAGAGTCCACAGTGACGGAATCAACCAGATGGGTAAGGGACGACGAAGGCCGGCTATGTGGGGGCTCATGAAGGTGTTCAGTTCCTCAGGATCGTGATGAGTCACCGAAGTTAACGTTTTATGGACATGAAGGAAAAATTCCGGATGACCTGTATCGCAGCATCGGCCGCGCCACACCCCGGAACGCCTTCGAGCCGCCCACGAAGAGATCCCCCTGCTCCGGCGCATCTTGCAGCTCAGCAGCGCGGGGCCAACGCCCTTCATTGGAGCGGCAAGACTCAACGGAGCGCCCATGTGACTTACAGTCACATGGGTACGGCAGGTTGCTGGTTCAGCACCTTGGCGGGCGTCGCCGCGGCCATCATGCGGGCGACGACGGAAACGCCGTCCTGTTGATGGGGGCTGCGCTGGGTGCCTGGCGCGCCTTGGGGAAATTGCCCCTATTTGGGGGGCTGGACGTGTAGTTGGGCCTCAAAGCTGCTGGAGGCCAAGTAGTGCGGTTTGTCTGCCGAGGCTCTGGACTGTCGGACCTACCGCGACGCGGTCTCACCCCGCAGGAAGCTCCGCTGGCGGTGCTGCTCCTCGACATCGAGGCGGAGCTGTCCATCTGGGAAGAGGAGCAGATGGTGTGGTCCGAGGAGGCGTTCCCCGTGGCCGAGTTGGCCCACCATTTGGCGCTCTGGCTCCAGTCCCGGGGCGCCGGCCAGGAGGACTTCGAGCTCGACTCGATGCAGGCGGAGGAGGGGTTGATCCGCCTTGTGCGCTCAAGCGAGGGCTGGCGGGTTGGCTCCAACTACACCCCGGATTTCTGGTCTTCACCCGTTGCCTGGGACGTTCTCGTGGCGGAGATCCAGCAGTTCGCCAGCTCCGTGCGCGGGGGAATCGCCGCTTTGGGCTTCGGCCCGGCCATCATCCCGGAGATCTGACGCACGTTCAGGCCCAGCTGGGCCGGGAGCAGATGATCGCGGCGTGGCTGGAGTGATCGCGGCATCGGAACTGTCCTGGTATCGCCGTTCGCCCGGCTGAGTCCGCGCTGTTTGGGCAAGTTGGTGACCATACTTCGGGCGACGACAACGTCGACCAACACCTCGGAGCCGGCCAGATTTTCGGCAGCACCGACACCCTGGCGATTGTCCACCGCTCAATGAACGTCTGATGCACGGCGGATGGCACCAGCAGCACAGCGGGCTACGGTCTGCCGAGGCGTGTCCCGGCGGGCGGCAGGAGGCCCGGGCGCGAGCTCCGATCCTCCTCGCGGACTGAACATTGTCACCTTCCGTCACCCGATCACAAGAAGTGGATCAGTACCTGGCGATTCCCCAGGTACGGCCAGTTATCGATGCCCACAGACGGCCAACTGAGCGCGTCAACGGCTCGTCGCGTCACGGTGAGTGAGGATGAGCGGCCGGTGCTGGCGGCCGGGGCGCGGCGTTCGGCTGAGCACCACCGGCAGCAGGGTCCGACCGCCGTTCACCGGACCAGGGCCTCGGCGAGTTCTCGCGGCCGGGCGGCGAACGGGCTGTGGCTGCCCGGCAGGCTGCGGACGGTGAACGGCTCGCCCGGCATGGCCCGGTCGGCCTCCGCGATCATCAGGTCCTGTGCGGCCGTCGGCAGCGCCCGGTCCTGCGCGCAGCGCAGGAAGGTGCGCGGGATACGACCCCACCGCGCCGCGGTGAGCGTGACCGGGGTCGCCGGGACGGCCAGCGGCAGGTCGGGGCTGAGCGCGGAGCGCCAGCGGTCGAAGCGGTCGGTGGGCGTGTCGTGGTAGTGGGTCTGCCGCAGCTCCTCGACGTAGGCGGGGTCCGGCGAGAGCGGGTCGATCCGTACGGCGCCCAGTGCCTGGGGATCGCCGAGGTTGAGGCCCTGGCCCCGTGCGGTGGCGTTCTCGGGGGCTCCGAGGTAGTCGAAGAACCGGGGGCGACCGGCGGGGACGAAGGCGGAGAGGTACACGAGGCGATCGACCAGCTCGGGCGCGCGCTCTGCGGCCAGCGACGCGGGGCCGCCGCCGGCGCTGTGGGCGACGAGCACGACACGGCCGTAGCGGCGGACCCGGCGCAGCGTGCCCAGGACGGCTTCGGCGCAGTCGTCCATCGTCACGTCGGCGAGCTGCGACCTCTCGGTCAGCAGACCGGGCCGGCCGGGCAGCAGGTATCCGCTGGGCAGGGGGGCGCCGAAGCCGTGCCCGGGTAGGTCGACGGCCACGCTCGCGGCACCGAGACCGGCGAGAGCGCGCTGTGTCGCCGCCCACTGCCACGAGCCGTGCCAGGCGCCGTGGACGAGAACGAAGACGGTGTTGCTCCGGTCGGTGTTCGGGGAGAGCGTCATGGCTCCCATCCCAGTCGGCGACGACTGCGCCATCCAGTGGAAGATATGGCACGCTCAGTGGCAATACTTTTGGGATATGGAAGGAGCGGGTCATGGAGGCGCGGCATCTGAGGTACGCGCTCGCCCTCGCCGAGCACCGACACTTCGGCCGGGCGGCCCGCGCGCTGGGCATCGCGCAGCCCCCGCTGTCCAAGCAGATCGCCGACCTGGAGCGCGAGACCGGGGCCCGGCTGTTCGACCGCACGCGCCAGGGTGTGATCCCGACCGCCGCCGGCGAGGCGTTCCTCACCCGGGCCCGGCGGGCGATGGAGGAGATGACGGCGGCCACGGTCGACGCAGGCCGGGCGGCGCGCGGCGAGACAGGCCGGTTGCGCCTGGGGTTCGTCGCCTCCGCGCTGCTCGACCCGCTGCCGGACGTCCTGGGCCGGTTCGGCCGCGAGCGGCCCGACGTGCGTCTGGAGCTGTACGAGATGGCATCCGGCCGCAGCACCGCCGCTCTCATCGCCGGAGACCTGGACGTGGCCGTCACCCTCGGACCACCACGCGGCGCCGGAGCCGAACACCTGGTGTCCGTCCCGATCGGGCACGATCACCTGATCGCCGTCGTCAGCAGCACGCACCCTTACGCCGGCCAAGCGTCGGTGAGCGTGGACCAGTTGAGGCAGCAGCCGCTGGTCGTGGCCGCCGGGGAAGACGAGCCCTTGGTCGCTGCCGGGCTGCGCACCCTATTGGGCGAGGACAGTGCCGCGCTGGACGGCGCGACCGCCGCCAGGGACGTGCACACGATCATCGGCCTGGCCGCCTGCGGGCTCGGCGTGGGCCTCGGACCCTCCCGCATGCTGTCGGTCCCACGCCCGGGCGTCCGGTTCTGCGGGGTGACCCCGCGCACGGCGCTACCCGACCTGGTCCTGTCGTTCGCCGACTGGGACCGTTCCCCGGCGCTGGGCGCCTTCCTCGACGCCGTGCGCAGGAACTGCCCCGACGTCGGCGCCGCGCTCGACCTGCGGTTGGCCCACGCCTGAGAACCGGATCCGGCTCCGCCGGCCGCGACGAGGCCGGCAGGCGCGGCGAGGGACCGGGGCTTCCAGAAGGCAGTACGAACCGCCGTTTCATAGGTGGTCGCTCGCCGTGCAGCTGGGCCCGCGCCGGGACGGGGGTCGCTACGACCACGGCACCGCCGACACTGAGTACGAGGTCGGCCTCGGGGAACATCGGTACAGCGGTTAACGCGAAGCCGGTGGTCATGGTCCGGCTGGCGTGAGCGTGCTGCCGCGGTTTTCGTACTCGCGACGGGCCTTGCGCTGTGTGCTGGGACTGCGGGAACGCCGTGGCCGCCGTCGAGCGGCTGGCAGCGGTCGAGGAGCTGGCAGTGCACGGCGGGGACGGCGGTATCTCGCCGTTCGTCCGGCACCACGCGAACGTGCTCGGCCGGTACTCGTTTTTGCTGCCTGAGATGCCCGGCGGGCTCAGGCCGCTGCGCGACCCGGAGCGGGCCGAGGCGTGAGCCAGCACGCTGGTGCGGCGGCCCCGGCCGAGCTCTCGTCGAAGGGGTTGTGGCCGGTCACCGAGCTCGGAGAGGGGCCGGGAGCCGTCGCGGCGGGTGGGGTGATGACGGGTTCGTCGCCTCAGAAGCTATGCCAGCTCTCGCTGACTTGCCGTACGACGACCAGTTCCGTCACGCGCAGAGGAGAACGAGGAGCCCTTTGCAGTCTCCGTCGTCGTCGTGGCCGTGGAGGGTTGTCTTGGCAACCGTGGCTTTGGCTTTGGCGATGGTGTGCGGTGCGGCCGAGGCTGATGCGGCCGTTATGGACCCTGTTGCGAGCGCAATGCTCAGGGCGGCACTGATGGCGAAGATTCGCGTCTTCTTCAGAGAGGTCATGTACTCACCATCACCTGTGTCGTGGCCAGGTCCATCTGGAGTGCCGCTGATTGAGTGAGCGGCAGGGACTCCGGCCACGGCGTTCCCGCAGTCCCAGCACGGCGCAAGGCCCGTCGCGAGTACGAAAACCGCGGCAGTACGCTCACGCCAGCCGGACCATGATCTACCGGCTTTAGGCGCCCTCATCCGCGGCGCTCGCAATGCTCGTCGCATCACGCAAACCCAGTTGGGTCGGAGGGTCGGATATCCCGCGTCGGCGATTTCCCGGATCGAGGCGAACAAGATGCGCCTGGATCCGAACGTAGCGCCGCTCATTGCTTGTGCTTTGTGCCTTCCGCTGCAGTGGTTGAGCGGTTCCGCTGTTCCAGAGCCCGCTGCCCAGCCGCCCTTCCGGAGCTGGTCGCCCGGACCGTCGCGGCACGGCGAGCTTTCACCGCCGCCCGATACAGCGACCTCGGCCGGTCTCTGCCCGGCCTTCTGGTCACCGCCGAGGCGACCAGGGACGCCGCCGTCGGCCAGAGCCGTCACCGGGCGGCCGCTGTACTGGCCCGCGCCTATGTCCTGGCCGCTGAACACGCATCAAAACAGCACCGCGACGCGGCCTGGGTCGCTGCGGACCGAACACTGCGCGCCGCATGCGCCAGGGGCACGTCCGTGCCCGTCGGCGAGGCATCCCGAACGCGCGGGGTATGGCGGTCCGGGGGGGCCAACTCCGTTGCAGATTCCTGGTGTTGTTGCCGCAGCTGTACGAGAGGCAGCGGCGGGTGGCTTGGCGACGTAGGCCCGGCGGCTCGGGACGGCGGCGTACGTGTGGTGGTGCGCCTCGGTGGCATTGCGCGGGGCGGGCTGATGCGGGGTTCGTCAGTGCAGGCTGGGGGGTGTTTCGGTCCAGATGCAGGTGGCTGGGACGGTGCCGGGGTTGTGGTAGCGGTGGGGGAGGGTGGAGTTGAAGCTGACGCAGTCTCCGGGGCGCAGGTGGTAGTGGGTGCCGTCGACCCAGTAGTGGAGTTCTCCGCTGAGGAGGAGACCGGTTTCCTCTCCTGTGTGGGTGTGGGGACTGGGGCCTGAGGATGCGCCGGGGGCCACTTCGAGGAGCATCATCTCCAGTGCGCCGTCGTGTTCGGGGTTCAGGAGGGTGTAGGTGACTCCGGGGACGCCTGAGCGGGTGAGTTCTACGCGCTCGGCAGGGCGTGTGAGGACGCGGTGTCCGCGGTCGGCAGTAAGGAACAGCCTGCTGAGGGTCGTGTCAAGGGCTTCGACGATGGTGCGCAGTGTGTTGACGGTAGGGCTGTTGATGTCCCGTTCCACGTTGCTGAGGTAGCTGCGGGACAGTCCTGTCTGTTCGGCGAGTTTCTCCAGGGTGAGCCCTCGTTCCAGGCGTTCTGCGCGCAGGTGCCGGCCGATGCCGTCGTTGCGTGCTGGTTCTGCCGGGGTGGATGGATGTTGCTCCGCTGCCACGGGCCCTCCGCATCTGTCCAGTAAAGACGATTTCCCGTCCAGGATAGTTGGAATTGGGTGACGTGGATAGTGTACGGTCCGACGCATATACAGCATGGAGCCTTTTTGCGGGACGCCGGGTGCCGCGCTCACGTACGAGCGGACCGGGCACGGACATGTCACCGCCACATTCCCTGGAGGGCTGATGGACTGCAGCACGCTGGCGGGCGAGGCCCGTACGAGCGGAATACCCGAGCTCCGACTCGACCTGCGCGCGCTGGAGCGCAATATCGAGATCATGGCAGCGTGGTGCCGCGACCAGGGCGTGGAGCTGAGCCCGCACATCAAGACGACCATGACGCGCCCCATCGTCGAGAGGCAGATGGAGGCGGGCGCGTGGGGCGTGACGGTGGCCACCGTGCAACAGGCAGGAGTTGCCCTGGCGTGGGGGCTGCGGCGTGTGGTCATCGCCAACCAGGTGCTCCACGACGCAGACCTTGCTCTCATGCGCCGATGGCTGGAGCGATTCGAGGGACTTGAGCTCTACTGCTTCGTCGATTCCGAAGTCGGGGTGGAACGCGCGCGACGCGCAATGGAGGGCACGACCAACGCCTTGCGTGTCCTGATCGACGTCGGCATGGACAGTGGGCGCACCGGAGTGCGGGAGCCGCATGCGGCGCATGCCCTCGGTTCTGCCCTCCGGGCATCGTCCGGCCTGCATCTGGCGGGTGTCGCCGGATACGAGGGCGTCGGACCCAATACCCGTGATGAAGAGGCCCTCGGCGAGATCGATGACTACTGCCGCAGGGTGACAGCGGTCTTCTGCCACCTGATGCCGCTTTTCCAGACCGAAAGACCCGTTGTGAGCCTGGGCGGTTCCGCCTTTCCCGACCGGGCCGTGCACGTTCTCGCGCAACTCAGGGAGCAGTTGGGGAACCGATCGGTCCTGCCGCTGCTGCGCTCAGGCTGCTACGTCGCCCACGACCACGGCACCTACCAAGAGGTCTCCCCCATACCGGGGTTGCGCCCGGCGTTGAGCGTCCGGGCGATGGTGCTGTCCACACCGGAGCCGGGACTGGCCGTCATCGGCGCCGGCAAACGCGAACTGCCCCATGACGCTGGTCTGCCGGTGCTCATCGGCGCTCGCGACCCGCAGGGCAGGACCCGTCCGACCGTCGCAGCCACCGCGACCCGGATCTACGACCACCACCTCGTCCTCGCCGAGGCGTACGGCCTGCAGCCGGGTGACGAAGCCGATCTGGGTATCTCCCACCCGTGCTCCGCCTTCGATCGATGGCCCGACATCACCGTCACCGGTGACGACGGCCGCCCCTGCGATATCTGGCACCCGCAGTTCCGCTGACCAGCACACCCAGATTCGGCGTTCGCGTCGACCGTCAGCAGCGAGATCCTCAGAGGCGAGATCCTCGTGGCACGCTCGATCTCTCATCTGCGTCAACTCCACGCCTCTTACCCGGAGAAGGGGTACGCCCGCGCTCTCATTCATCTGTCGTCGTACGCGTGGATGCGGAGTAGCAGCACTGCGGGGCCCAACATCGTGAATTGATCAGGGCGTTCATCGGTGTGGCCCCGAACAGTCCGCTTCTTCCGCATCCTGGGGAAGCTCAATCCCGGACGCCGTCGGTGTGGCCAGCAGATCATCGAGACCGTGGCTCTGCGTTGACGATGGCTTGTCAGCACCGTCACCGAACTGCGTCCCGACGGGAGTGTCGCGGGCGTCCACCAACTGCCGAAGACCGTCTTCCCCCGGTCGATCGCCGTCGACGGGTCCGGCCGAATATGGGTCGCCGGCTTCGGCAACGCTCGGTGTCCCTGCTGTGCGGGGAAAACACCGCGGTCTGCCCACCCGGCGCCACCACCGGCACCGTGCCGTCGCCCACTCCCGGCTTCCGCCACAAGGCGATCCAGCACCTGACCGCGGTACAGGTCGACCCCTCGGGCAATGTCTGGCTGGCCAACAACTGGTCCAAGCTCCTTCCTCCCACCGGCGGCGTGGGTCTGGTCCAACTCATCGGCGCCGCCACTCCCGTCTGCACGCCCCTGACCCCCTTGCCGGTACGCCCCGCGGCCGCCGCCAACCACCTCTGCCCGCAGCAGACCACCCCCGATCCGGCTCCGGGCCAGGCACCCCGTGCCATGCGCCCCGACGACTACCTCGTCCGCCCCGGCGACACCCTCAGCGCCATCGCGGCCGCCCACGGCACCACTTGGTCCCACCTCTTCCGCGCCAACACCCACGCCATCGGCGCCGACCCCGACCGGATCCTCCCCGGGCAGCACCTCACCCTCCACTGAGCCAGCGTCGTGGGCCGGTAGGGCATCGAGGCGCCTCACAGCGCCCGGCCCGGATATTCCGTGACGTGGCGCAAGGCATCTGGATTCACGTGGTGTTGAGCCCGTCCTCGAAGAGAGTGAGAACTGGTTCGGTGCTGGTGTTGCCGACGGCTCGACGCTGATGGTGGACCACCGCCCGGAAACCGAACCGCTCGTGTCAGTGGACCGCGCCGACATCCTTGTGCGCGGCGGACAACGGCGTAGCTCCGTCAGTCCTCACGCAGGGTGGGCGTGGTGGACGTCGTGTGCTGGACCAGGTGGTCGACGACGTCCCGGGAACTGCCTCGGTGTGCGAACGCGGCTCGTTGCCGCTGGGCGCCGCCCCAGTCGGCGAGCTGGTCCGTTGCCGCGGTCACGGCCGCGAGTTCGCCGGACTCCTCCAGCGCCGGGCGGGCGAAGTCGACGAGATCCCGCACCAGTTGGGTCGCGGGCGCGAGTTTGCCGGTGCGTGCGTCGAGGGCGTGGCCACGGCAGCCGTCGCGTGCGGAGCGCCAGTACGCCGCGCGCAGCAGGGCAGGGCACACAGGGGGGCCTGGGTCCCCGCGTCGTACTTGTTCCAGGGACTGGACCACCGTGGCGCGGACCAGGGCGGCGAGCACGACGGTTTCCTCGATGCTGGCGATGACGTCCATGGTGCGGATCTCCACGGTGGGAAGGTGCGCCGAGGGTCGTACATCCCACAACAACGTGTGGTCGCCCACGGCAGCGCCTGCGTCCCCCAGCGTCGTGCACAGTTGTTTGTAGTGGTCAGCGGAGGTGAAGTAGGGCGGGGGGCCGGCGACCGGCCACTGGCCTCCGCTGGCGGTGCGCCAGCTGGCGTAGCCGGTGTCGCGCCCGTCCTGGAACGGTGAGTTCGCCGACATGGCGATCAGGGTCGGTAGCCAGGGTCGCAGGTGGTTGCAGACGAGGACGGCGTCTTCCAGGTCGGGAACGTGGACGTGGGTGTGGAGGGCGCAGTGGGTGTGCGTCTCGTTGAGGGCCTTGTAGGCGGTGAGTCCACGGCGGTAAGCGGGCTCGTCGCGGAGGGGTACCGGGCCGGCTGCTCCCCGGACCGGGGTTCCGGATGCGGCGAGGCACAGCCCTTCTTCGGCGGCTGCCTGGGTCAGGACGCTGCGCATCCCGGCGAGGTGGGAGCGCAGGTCGTCCATGCCTGTGCACGGTGGTGTCTTGGCCTCGATCTGGTACTCGGTCAACTCGCCGGAGATCCGGCTGGGCAGGACCGTGGCCGCTCGCCGCAGGACCCGGGAGCCGGCGGGTGCCACATCGCGGCTCTCGGGGTCGATCAGGAAGTACTCCTCCTCCACCCCCAGAGTCGGGACCCGCTCGCCGCTGGTCATGCCGGCCTCCTTCGTCGCCCGGTCCCGTTCAGGCAGGCTGGTTGGGGCGCATGCCGTATCTGCCAGCACCCTTGCGCCGAGATCTTGTCGATCTCCTCGGCTACATGTTCCGGCCGCGGTAGGGGCCGCACCACAGCAGTTCGCCCGTCGGGCCCTGCCGGCGTGCGCCGCCTGCGGCCGCCGAACACACTGACGGCGAAAGGCCAAGGCGCGTCGACGGAGCCGGAGAACCAGGATGACCGAGCCGACATCCATGTCTGGGGCAGAGCGGCCGACCGTGGCCGGCAAGGTCCCCGATGATCTGTTGCGGGTGAGCGATGTGGACCCGCAGACCCTGACGGAGCTGCTGGACCTGGCGGAGGGCATGAAGCAGGAGCCGCTGGGATGGGAGCGCGATCTGCGAGGGGGCGCTATCGGGTGCGTCTTCGAGAAGCCGTCCACACGGACTCGCGCGTCCCTCGCCACCGCTGCCCACCGCCTCGGCATGACCGCCCTGGTGCTCAATCGCGAGGACCTGCAACTCGGCCACGGCGAAACCGCTGGTGACACCGCCCGTGTCCTGTCGTCCTATCTCGACGCCATCACGGTGCGCACCTTCGACCACGCCACGGTGGAGGAGTTTGCCGACGCCGCGACGGTGCCGGTCGTCAACGCCTTGTCCAACACCCACCACCCCTGCCAGTCCCTGGCCGACCTCCTCGCGCTGCGGGAGCACTTCGGCGCCCTGGCCGGCCTGACTGTCGCCTTCGTCGGGGACGGCACGAGCAACACGTGCAACTCGTTCCTCGCGGCGTGTGCGGCCTCCGGCATGCACTTCGTCATTGCCGCCCCGCGCGGGTACGAGACGGACGAGGACATCCTTGGCGAGGCACGTGAACTGATGGTGCAGAGCGGCGGGTCGGTGTCGCTGACCACCGACCCGGTCGAGGCCGTCAGTGCCGCACAGGCCGTCTATGCCGAGGTGTGGGTGCCCATGGATCGGCACGATGAACGCGCCCGACGGGCCAAGGATCTCGCCGCCTACCGGGTCGATGATGCCTTGCTCTCCCATGCTCCTCGCGAGGCAATGGCCATGCACTGCCTGCCCGCTGTCCGCGGACAGGAGATTTCCTCCGAGGTACTTGACGGCCCCCGGTCCCTGGTCTGGCAGCAGGCGGCGAACCGGCTGCCCACGGCCCAGGCGCTGCTGCACACTCTCATCACCACAGACCGTCGGCGCACGACCTGATCGCTGTGGTGGTCGAGGTCGCCGTCTGTTCCGACACGTTGAGTGGGATCGCACGATGGTTGAGGGCTTCCCCAGAAACGCGGATGCCGTTGGCGATGCGGCGACGGTGAGAACGACTGGCCCAAGTCGAGATCCCATCGTGAGACGCAGTGTGATGGCGTAACCCCACTCGGCCCCCGACCGTGCCCCGCCCTTGCGTGCAAGGGTGGGGCACCGTCGTGATGGAAGGGTCCCTGGAATTCGCCATTGTCGCCGGGGCCTTGTTGATTGAATGCGGTGGCTCACAGGGGGAGCGTGGGTTCTTGAGGCTCGGCGATGGTGGCGGCGCCGAGAGGGTGGGTGAGTCCTCCGCGGACCCGTGCCGCGTCTTCGGGGAGGAGGTCGATCTCGCAGCTCGCGCCGTTGATCGCGACGGACACCGTCTCGGCCGGGGCGGAGCTGTCCGGCTGCTTCAGTGTCTGCGGGGCGGGCAAGGCGACACGGAGCGGCTGGGGCGAGGTAGGCGCCGCTTGCCTGCGGCCCGGTCCTGCGGACGTTCGTCGCCCACTGCTCAATGCCTCCGCAATACTCAGGGGCTGTTCTGAGTTCGGATCACGGGCTGGCGGGCTGGGTAGCCAGAGGCGGAGGAGTGCTCTGTACCCTTACGAGGATGAATGCGATATTTCGACCGCTCGGAGTGGCGGAGATTCCTGCCCTCGTGAGCCTGCGGGACGAGGTCGAGCGTGCCGACCCCACAGGCGTGCACTACGACGCGACCGACATCCGTGACGAATTCGCCGACCCCAAGCTCGACCTGGCCCACAACACGATGGGTGTATGGCAGGGCCCACAGTTGGTGGCGTACGCCATGGTGTACGAGCCGGAGCCGGTACGAGGGGTATTGCGTTTCGAGACCAGCGGGGCCGTCGATCCCGCGTGGCGGCGCCGGGGTCTGGGCACGGAGATCGTCGGCTGGATGAGGATGCGGGCGCAGGCGATGCACGCGGAGCGTGGCGCCGAGGTGCCCGGTGAGCTGCTGCTCGGCGGGGCTGCGGGCAACGCCAGCCTTGCGGCGCTGGCCGGGCGGATGGGGTTCGCTCCGTGCCGGTACTGGTTCACCATGTCGCGTGACCTGCGCACCGCACCGGTGGGGGAAGCCGCTGTTGCGCCGGAGGGCCTGCGACTGGCGCCTTTTGCCTGGGAGTTGGACGGGGCCGTCCGCCTCGCGCACAACGAGGCGTTCCGCGACCACTGGGACTTCGCCGAGGCCGATGAGGCGGACTGGCGTACCTGGGGTACGGGGGCCCGGTCGTTTCGGGCGGACGTGTCCGCCGTGCTCCTCGACGCCGACGACCGGGTAGCCGCGTACCTCCTCGCCGATGAGTACACGGCCGATACCGCGGCCACCGGACGCCGGGCCTGCACCGTGGGTCACCTCGGTACCCGGCCTGCTCACCGGGGGAAGGGCGCGGCCCGCGCCCTGCTGGCACACACGCTGCAGGCCGCTCGCCGGCAGGGTTACGACCGTGCGGAGTTGGTGGTGGACACCGCCAACCCCACGGGCGCACTCGGCCTCTACGAGAGCCTCTCCTTCGTGGTCGACCGCAAGCTCATCACCTACGCCGGCCCGCTCGACACATCACAGGGTGACGGGCAGGTTGCGTAGCCAGAGGACGGACCTGCGCCCTGCGCCGCACCCTGGACAGCGGCGCGGCCGGAACAGCTGACGCCGGGCTGGGCCGGCGCATCCGTACCGAAGCGGGTGGGTACACCATAGAAGTCCCCCGCAGCGGCTTGACCTGCTGCGCTTCGACGAGCTCGTTCGTCGCGCCCGTATGGCGGGGGAGAACGGCGACTTGGCGTCGGAGGCTCGATTATTGGCCGATGCGCTGTCCCTGTGGAGCGGGATGCCGATTGCCGACATCCGGTCCGACGTGCGCCAGCGCGATGTGGTGCCCAGGCTTCTGGAGAGTTGGTTCAAGGAGAGCGGGCGCTACCACGACGTGTGCCTGGCCCTGGGCCGGCACTCCGAGATCGTCGGCGAGCTTCGCTCACTCACCGCCAAGTACCCCTACCAGGAGCGCCGTTGGCTTCAGCCGATGACTGCGCTCCACCGCTGCGACCGAAAAGGGGAAGCACTGGAGAGCTACACGACGATGACCAGGGGTGATGGGCAGGCAGGTGTGGACTGCGCGGCGGGCTTCCCCACGGTTCACCAGACCCAGGACCACCCTGCCGCGACTGCGTATCCCACCCCCGACTCCATGGACGCCCACGCCAAGCCCGCTGCCAGACTGAAGGGCGCAAGACGCCGGTAGCTGACGCCGGCCGCCCCCGCCGCGTGTGGGGCGACCGTGCGCAGCAGGGGCACGAAGCGACAGACGAGCACAGCCGATCTGCCCCACCGGCGGGTGGCCGCAGACGCTCGCTCCCAGAGGGAGGTCGGGATCCGGCGGCCGAGGCGACTTCCACGCAGCCCGTCACCGAGGCGGTAACCGGTCTGCTGGGCCTGTAGATCTCCCAGTACAGCGCCGGCTGCCGCGCAGGCGATGATCGCGGGCAGGTTCAGCGCGCCCGACTGTGCGAGGCCGCCCGCGACCAGCAGCAGGCCGAGCGTGGGGACGAAGGGGCTGAGCGGCAGGATCGACTCCAGCACGATCAGCCCGGTGATCGTCGCGTAGGAGGCCGTCGGGGGGATCCCCGTAAGCAGCTCTGTGGGAAGGATCATTGTCCGGTCTCAGGGGTGCCGGTGTCCGCGTCTGCGAGCAGCGAGCAGCGTACGGGCGCACGCAGGTGCGACACGCGGGCGGGCGGGAGGTTGCGCCAGACGACACGGCGGCCGCCGCCGTTGCCGTACCGGGCGGAGAACTCCGCGAGTACTGCGGCGACCGCGCGGTGCCGGGCAGCCTCGGCGCGGCTGCCGACAAGGTTGCGTGAGGCGAGTGTGCCGAGGTAACCGAAGTAGGTGGGGTGGCCACCGGGTACCAGTGCGGTCAGGTACCGGTCCAACAGGGAACGCACCAGATCGGGCTCGAAGTTGGTGAAGGGGAGGCAGGAGACGATCACGTCGTAGGTGCGCTCCTCCAGCGGAAGTTCGGTGATGGATTCCGGGATGATCCGGATGCACTTGGCCGCGGCGGACAGCGCAGGGTCCAAGCGCAGTGCATCGTGGAGCATGCGTACGAAACGGTGGTTGATCTCGACGGCTTCCAGCCGGTCGCCCGCGCCGAGGCGCTCGGCGAGGGTGCGGGTGACCGTGCCGGTCCCGGCTCCGACTTCCAGTACGCGTACGGGGCCGTGTCGCTCTCCGGCGGCAGGAAGTGGTGCGGCGAGGCCGTTCGCGAGACGGCTGCCACTGGGGGCGAGCGCACCGGTCTCGCGCATGGTGCGCAGGGCCTCGCGGAGGAAGACCGGGCCACCGACCGACCTGCGTAAGAAGGGCCGTCCGGTGGTGACGGAGAGGGCTGTCGTCCTGGCGGTGGCGTGCTGGGTCCTGTTCATGACCGCGACGCTAGGGAGCCGGTGGGCCCGGTCCATCGGCCGTTCTGCGACGGGCTCCCCGTACGAAAGTAGGGGGTGCGGATCGCCAACTGGGGGGAGTACGCGAACGGTTGCTCTTCCTACGATGGCCCTGTGGAGAAGCTGACGAACCGGCCGTGGCCGTGGTGGGCCGAGGCGTTACTCATCGGTGCCGTCGCGGCGGTGACGGTGCAGGAGTCGTACATCGGCGCGGGCGGCACACTCCTCAGCCCCCGAGTGGGGGTGGCACTGATACTGGCGCTCTCACCTTTGCTGCGGCACCGCTGGCCGAGGGCGGCCGCGGCGTGTGCGATCGCCGGAGCGGTTCTGACGGGCTCGATCTCGCCGCTGCTCGTCGTGCTCTTTCACCTTGCCGCGCGCGGCAAGCCTGCCTTCGGGATGCTGTGCGTGGTCCTGTCGATGGCCGGCAGCGCGTTCGCGCATCCGCAGCAGAGCCTGTGGGCCACCCGCTCCTACGGCCCGCTGTTGATACTCCTGCTCGCGCTGGTCATGGGCCTGTGGGCCGGGAGTCGACGCAGGCTGGTGGTCTCGCTCGCCGACCAGGTGCACCACCTCAGGGTGGAGCGTGAGTTGCGGGCCGGACAGGCGCGCCTGGAGGAGCGCGCGCGAATCGCCTCCGAAATGCACGACGTTCTTGCACACCGACTGACGGTCATCGCTCTGCACACCGGCGCACTGCAGCGTAAGTCCGCCGGGCTCCCCGGCCCGGTGGCCGACCGCGTCGACCTGCTGCGCACCGCCTCCACGGACGCGCTCGGGGACTTGCGGGACGTGCTGGGGGCGCTGCGCGGCCAGGAACCGACAGCGAAGCCGGGTTCCCGGGTGCCGGGCCTGCAGGCGCTCTCCACACTCGTCGACGAGGCGCGGGCGGCGGGGCAGCAGGTCGAGGCGACGATAGAGGGGGACGCCGAGGCCGTGCCGACCAGCCACCGCCTCGCCATCCACCGCCTGGCACAAGAGGCGCTGACCAACGCCCGCAAGCACGCCTCGGGAGCGCCGGTGCGGCTCGAAGTCCGGTACGGGCCGCCGGAGTCGACGGTGCGGGTCCGGAACCCGGCCGGGGAGCGCACCGAGGCCGCCGCGGCCGGAGGCGGCTATGGCCTGGTGGGCCTCACCGAGCGGGTCGCGGCCCTCAACGGCCGTCTGGAGTACGGGCCCACCGGCTCGGGCGGCTGGGGTGTCACGGCTGCCATTCCGCTGTCCGATCACGATTGTCGAGCCGAGGGGGCCGCATGATCCGCACGATGATCGTCGACGACGACCACCTGGTCCGGCTCGCACTCGCCGACATCCTGGAGGACACCCCGGGCATCTCCGTCGTGGCTCAGGCCGCCGATGGTGCGGAAGCGGTGCGGCTTGCTGCCGAACGGCGCCTGGATGTCGTCCTGATGGACGTGCGCATGCCGCGGATGGACGGGATCGAGGCCACGTCGCGGCTGCTGGCCCTGCCCGATCCCCCCAAGGTCGTGGTGCTCACCACCTTCGACGTGGATCGGTACGTGTACGACGCGCTGGCGGCCGGAGCCGTCGGCTTCCTGCTCAAGGATTCCGACCCGTCGGAGATCGTGCGGGCCGTGAAGGTGGTCGCCGACGGCCGGGCCATGCTCCACCCTGCTGCTGCCCGCCACGTCGTCGAGCACTGCCGGCAGACGACGAGCCGCAGGGGCTCCGCGGCTCGGTCACGCCTCGACCGGCTCACGCCCCGGGAGACGGATGTGCTGGTGCTGCTCGCCGAGGGCGCGTCCAACGCCGAGATCGCTGCCGGGCTCGGAATGCGGGAGAGCACGGTGAAGGCTCATGTCAGCCGCATCCTGGCCGCGTTGGAGGTCGGGAACAGAGTGCAGGCAGCGCTCCACGCCCGGGACGCGGGCCTGAGCGGCTGACGCGGGGCGGGGGCCGCGCGGCCCCTGCGCTGCTGGCCGCCATCTCTCAGCCCGCCCTCACCTTCGCTCCCTACGGCACCACCGTGCACAAGCAGCAGCACCAGCAACAGGACGAACACGAACCCCGCACCCGAGCCGCCCTCTCCTACGACTCGGACCTGGCTCCCAAGGGCACCTGCTTCGAGAGCGTGTCCCTGGGCCAACTCGACGGCAAGAACGCTGCCTTCCTCACGGGCAAGGGGGGTCTGTCCAATCAACGGCTGATCTTGGTTGTTGAGGTGTCAGTTGTTGGTGGTGGGGGTGAGGCGGTCTTCGAAGGCGATCTGGAAGGCGTTCAAGGGTGCTTTCCAGGCATGGTCCAGCGGCGTTGGCCCTTGCCTGTCGGGTCCAGGCTCATCAGTGCCATGTAGACGCACTTCAACGCGGCGTTCTCCGAGAGGAAGTGGCCGCGGGCGCGGACGGCCTTGCGGATGCGTGCGTTCACGCTCTCGATCGCGTTGGTGCTGCAGATGACCTTGCGGATCTCCACATCAAAGGAGAGGAAGGGCACCATCTCGGCCCAGGCGTCGGACCACAGCTTGATCACGGCCGGATACTTGCTGCCCCATTTCTCGGAGAACTCCAGGAATCGCTCGGTCGCCGCGGCCTCACTCGGCGCGGTATAGACGGGCTTGAGGTCCTTGGCGACCTTGTTCCAGTCTTGCCAGGCCACGTAGCGGATGCTGTTCCGAATCAAGTGAACTATGCAGGTTTGCGCCACAGTTCGGGGCCAGACGGTCTCCACTGCGTCGGGCAGGCCCTTGAGGCCGTCACAGACGAGCATGAGGACGTCCTCGACGCCGCGGTTGCGGAGCTCGGTGAACACGCTGAGCCAGTGCTTGGCGCCCTCACCGCCATCGCCCGTCCAGATCCCGAGGATGTCGCGGGTGCCCTCGACTGTGACGGCCATCGCCACGTAGATAGGCCGGTTGGCGACCTGGCCGTCGCGGATTTTCACGTTGATGGCGTCCACGAAGACCACCGGGTAGACGCG